>JBQEBC010000022.1:0-39940 GCA_052106035.1 Leucobacter sp.
TGAGTGTGGTAACCCATAACCTATGAGGTGTTGCGCTTCCGACTAGAACCCGGGGTCCGTCATCGTAATGACGTCATATCCGGTAAACTGATCGAGCTGCAGTGCGTCCTTGATCTTGCCGTAAAAGGTGTTGTTATCGTCGATGTCTTCGACGTATCTGACTTTGAAATCTGACGTTTCGTTAAACACGTCGAGCGACGGGTTTGCCCTGGTCTCCTCATCGAAGTCGAGGTAGTAGGTCCAGTTCCCCCAAATAATCTCGTCGCCACCGCCGCCACCACCGTCTCCGGTGCCGCACGCGGCGAGTGAAAGCGCGCCCGCGCCCGCGCCCGCGATACCTGCGCCGCGAAGAAGCTGTCTGCGGCTGAACTGCTGCTGGTTGAGTAGGCGAATGATGTTCCGGACCATCGGGTCTTCGGGAATATGTCGTGGCATCGAGGTCTCCTTTGATTCGAAATACCATGCCCCGGCAGCGACGTTCTGGCGACGATGCGCAGGGTAGTTCTTAGAATATGACACATCGTCAGGCGGCATGCCAAGATTTGGGTGCGATCGACGCTAGATCTTCATGAAACGGTTACATTTCAAGCCGATTACCTTCGGTTTGGTAATCGAATTCCGCAAACTCTGAAGATATACGCGGTTGCGTGAGTCAGCGCCTCTCCTGCGTCGCATCCCACGTGCTCCACACGAATCCTGGCTCCAGAACAGATGAAGAACACCCATTCCGAGGGATGTAATGTCTAAATAGGTATGAATTTACGAAGCAAACAACGGATTCCTTTGCATTTTTGAGTTTCGACTGTCAGAATCAGAAGCGTGAGTACCAAACGCAACACTCCCGCACTCGATTCCACATCGAAAGCGATCATTGAGCAACTACAGCTCGATGGTCGTCGTTCGTATGCGGAAATCGGAAAGGCGGTCGGTCTAAGTGAGGCCGCCGTGCGACAGCGTGTGCAAAAGCTCACAGATACCGGGGTCATGCAGATTGTTGCTGTGACCGACCCGATGCGACTCGGTTTTCACCGACAAGCAATGCTCGGTATCCGCGTTTCCGGCGACACCCGGGTCATCGCCGACCGTCTCGCCGAGATTCCAGAAGTGAGTTACGTCGTGCTCAGCGCCGGCTCCTTCGACATTCTTGCCGAGGTCGTCTGCGAGAACGACGACGCGCTCATCGAGCTCCTGAACGACAAAATCAGGAACGTCGATGGCGTCTCTGAAACCGAAACGTTCGTCTACCTTCAACTCAACAAACAGAAATACGACTGGGGAACAAGATAATCATGTCTTACGATCCGACTGCTGCGGTCGACACTGCCGCGCTCCAGGCTTCGGCCAAGCGCCACATGTGGCCGCACTTCACCAACCAAAAGGTACTCAACGACGGCATCCCCGTCATCACCCGTGCCGAAGGGCACCATATCTACGATGCCGCCGGCAAGGAATACATCGACGGCCTTGCAGGCCTGTTCGTTGTCAATGCTGGCCACGGTCGCCAGCGCATTGTTGACGCAGCTGCGAAGCAGATGAAGCAGCTCGACTTCATGCCGCTCTGGTCGTACGCCCACCCGGCAGCAATTGAACTTTCAGAGCGCCTTGCGTCGCATGCACCAGGCGAAATGAATAAGGTCTTCTTCACCACCGGGGGTGGCGAAGCTGTGGAATCAGCATTCAAGCTGGCGAAGCACTTCTGGAAGATCAAGGGCAAGCCGATGAAGCACAAGGTCATCTCACGTGCGGTTGCCTACCACGGCACCCCCCAGGGCGCCTTGGCGATCACCGGTATCCCTGACATGAAGAAGTTCTACGAGCCACTCACCCCTGGTGGTCACCGCGTACCAAACACGAACTTCTACCGTGCTGCAGAAGTAGGCGCCCCGTCTGACGACCTCGAGGCTTTCGGCCAGTGGGCCGCGAACCGCATTGAAGAGGCAATCCTCTTCGAGGGCGAAGATACGGTTGCTGCAGTGTTCCTCGAGCCAGTACAGAACTCGGGCGGCTGCTTCCCACCTCCCCCCGGATACTTCAAGCGCGTGCGCGAGATCTGCGATCAGTACGATGTGCTGCTCGTCTCTGATGAGGTCATCTGCGCCTACGGCCGCGTCGGCGAGATCTTCGCATCGAAGGCACTCGGTTACGAGCCCGACATCATCACCTCAGCAAAGGGCATCACCTCTGGGTATGTTCCGCTCGGTGCGATGGTGGTCTCTGACAAGGTTTCGGAACCGTTCAACACGGTCGAAAACACCTTCTACCACGGCTTCACCTTCGCTGGTCACCCGGCGGCGGCAGCGGCGGCACTCGAGAACCTCGACATTTTTGAGGAAGAGGATCTCCCGGGCCGCGTGCGCGAGAACAGCCCATTGTTCCGTGCCGAGCTCGAGAAGCTCCTCGACATCGACATCGTCGGTGACGTGCGCGGTGAGGGCTACTTCTTCGGCATCGAGCTGGTGAAGGACAAGTCAACGAAGGAAACCTTCAACGAAGCGGAGTCTGACCGGCTTCTGCGCGACTACCTCTCCCCCGCACTGTGGGATGCAGGTCTGTACTGCCGCGCTGACGACCGTGGAGACCCTGTTATCCAGCTTGCTCCTCCGTTGACCATTGGTCCGGCAGAGTTCGCTGAGATCGGTGGAATTCTCCGCAGCGTTCTGAAAGACGCTGCCTCGAAGATCTAACGATCGCAGATGAGTCAGGGGGTTCCCGTCACTTCGGTGATGGGAGCCCCTTGTTGTGTTGGACTGGTCCAAATGTCTGCGTCACCAGGTCCTGCTACTCAGCCCGCTCTGGAAAGATGTACTCCATGTTTGATGACTCCGCACAAGTACTCCAAGCAACGGCCGAATCCCTCGGAGTACGGCTCATCGAACACCGTTTTCTCCACGAACACGTCAACGGTGATGGCTTCACCCAGGCATACGAGACGAAGCTCGAGGCGCCAGATGGGTCCGTCATCACCCAGATCGTCTATCTCGAGACCTCACCGATAAGAAACACCCGCGAAGACGTACTCGTGTTTCGGGACGACGAATCGGGCGATGAGGTCTCCGTGTGGCTCTACCCACGCGATCCTGCACTTCCTGCACTCCCAACGGCGGTGTATCCCAAGGCTGCTGGGGTGATCCTACAAAAAATGGGGGTGGATCTCAGCAGCATCGCCCTCGATCTCGTCGCCTACCGCCCCGGGAAGCGCGCCGTCGTGCGAGCCCAAACAGACAACGGGACGGTCTACATCAAAGTGGTACGTCCAGTGACGATTACTCATCTACATGCGCTCTATCAAGACTGGAGCGACGAAGGACTCCCTGTTCCGAAAACGCTCGGATGGACCGAAGATGGACTTCTCGGGTTCGAGGCACTCCCGGGGGTACCAGCGCTTGACGTCATCGAACGACTCGACGACACCTTCTTTGATTCAGTAATCGAGCTTGTCCAACGCTATAACCAGACCGAAAGCATGAGCCCGGCGCGCACCTCTCTTGCTGAGCGACGCGACTGGTATGTACGCCGGGTTGTCGCACGCCACCCCCTGCTCGCGGAGCGCATCCACGCGCTTTCGAGAAAGATCGACTCTGCGCTCCTCAATTCCGCACGCCTCGATTCTCACGAAGAACTGAACTCGACGATAAAGGATTCGCGCTCGCTCACGATCCACGGAGATCTTCACCTCGGACAGGTCTTCGTCGACCCAACCGACCCAAGACAAGTGACCGGGGTGCTCGATATCGACACCGCCGGGGCCGGTGACCCGGCTGACGATGCTGCAGCCATGCTCGCGCACCTGCTGGTGTCTGCGGAGTTTCTTGGCCAGACTGATCGTACGGTGGGCACTCACTATGAGCGGGCCGCCGCGAGCTGGCAATCGAGGTGGTCGAGCCTATCTCCAGCAGAGGATATGAGTTTTACGCAGCGAGCTATGGCGATCACCGCGACGCACCTACTCGCGCACGCACTCAGCGGGCCGGTACCTACCGAGCAACTCCTCGACCGCGCCGAAAACTTGCTCCGCCAAGATGAGAAGTTTCTCATGTAACCCTCCTTTTGATCTCATCGTCGTTCGAGATGCTTGTATCACAGCACGAAAGAACAGGACGGAAAGGAGTCATCATGGAAACGCGTAAATGGGTAATGATCGGCGCAGCTTCGGTTCTCGGCTTCGGCGTTATCGCAGGCGGCGCAGTTGCAACCGCGAATGCGATCAACGTTCAAGACTCGGCCGGCCAGAAGATTGAACGGGCTTTCAAGATTGACGGTGCCGACCGGAGCGCTCAGCTCACAGACTCGCAGGCCGTGCAGAGCACCAAGTCTGCGCAATCGGTGCCGACCGCACAGTCGGTGCAGTCGGCACCGAGCGTGGTCTCGGCGGTAGAACCGGCTCAGGTCGAACCCGCAAGCCCCGTATCAGTAGACTCACCCGCGAGCCCCGCGTCAGTTGACTCCCCTGCAAGCCCAGCATCCGTCAACTCACCCGCAAGTGTAGATTCGGCAGACTAGCACCTCACCGCGTGTGAGTGAGTGCCCAGATACCGGCTCCGCCTAGTTGGAAGAGACTAGCGGAGCCGGTATCCCATTCCTCTGACCGTTTCGATGCGGTCAGCACCAAGCTTGTTACGCAGATAGCGCACATACACATCGACAACGTTTGATCCAGGGTCGTAGTCAAACCCCCAGACCCTGCTCAGCAGTTGCTCTCGGCTCAACACCTGATCATGATTGCGCACAAATTCTTCGGCGAGTGCAAACTCTCGCGACGACAATTCGACAGTGACGTCACCAATCATGGCGCGGCGAGTCTTCACGTCAAGGCCGAGGTCTCCTGCGACGAGTTTTGGATCCTGATTCGGACTCACCTCACGCAGCCGCACACGAATCCGGGCGAGAAGTTCATCAAACTTGAATGGCTTCGTCACGTAGTCGTTTGCTCCGGTATCGAGGCCGGTAATCGTATCCTCCAACGACGTTCGTGCGGTCAACATAATGATGGGGAGCTCTGTGTCGATCGCCCTGATCCTGCGCAGCACTTCGAACCCATCGATGCCAGGGAGACCCACGTCGAGTAGCACAAAGTCGAACTCTCCTGTCAGAGCCAGGTGCACTGCGTCTTCGCCAGCCGCGCACACGGTGCTCGAGTAACCCGCCGCACGAAACCCCTTCTCAATGAAACTTGAGATTCGTACTTCGTCTTCAGCGATAAGAATGCTGGTCATGATGCCACCTCCAGGAAGCTCGTTGGAATCTCGATCGTGAATCGTGATCCTTCATGCGATGATGCCAGTTTCACCCGACCCCCGTGTGACCGAGCGATCGCGTCGACGATTGGCAGCCCGAGACCTGAACCACGAATACCCCGCCCAACGTCTGCACGGCCAAACCGATCAAAAATACGTTGCTGTGCTTCAATCGGAATCCCAGATCCTTGGTCAGCAACCCAGAATTGCACCGTTTCCGTGTCCGATCTGAATCCGATGGCGATCTCGCTGCCCTCGGGCGAATACTTCGCTGCATTGTCAACCAGTTGCAGCACGGCCTGTGTGATCCGTGAAGGATCGAGCGTCGTCTGATACTCACCCTCCGTGAGATGTGCGTCGAGGGACCACTCATGTCCAGAAATTGCGCTGGCCTTGCGGTATATCTGTTGCCCCAGTTCAGCAATGTCAACGCGTTCCACTTTGAGACGGTGTGCCTGACTTCCCGCAAGCATCTCAATATCGTCGATGAGCGCAGTCATGCGATCAAGTTCGTCGATTACCAGCTCTCGAGTTTCTTGAACATCACCGGGGTCAGTCTCATCGATCAATTCCAAGTGGCCACGCACGATTGTCACCGGTGTTTTTAACTCGTGCCGTACGTCATCGAGGAGCTAACCCTGTGCATTCATTGAGCTCTCAAGCCGTTCAAGCATTTCATTGACCGTGCCGGTGAGCGCCGACACGTCGTCGTTGCCAGAAACTGGTATCCGTTCACTGAGGTCAGAAACGCTAATACGCGAGGCCGTCTCCCGCAGCGCCCGAACCGGTGCGAGGAGTCTCCCCGCCACAAACCAACCGATGACCCCGATTGCAACAAGCGAAATGAGCGCCACCCATGCGTAGGTGCGAAAAGCGGTCGTGATACTCCCCAACTCTGCTTGGAGTTCAATGTCGGTTACAAAAATTCCGTCACCTGCTGCCCCTTCAACAGTGATGGGTACTGCAAGATATCGCAATTGACCAAGGTCCCCCACGTATGTACCCAGCCTCACCGAGCCGTCCGAAACCTCCTCGGTGATGCGCTCCAAGAACTTGGGATCATCTTCAACACTAAATTTCACTTCAGCCACGGAAAGAAACCTGGGCACTCCGTTCACAATTCCAAGTGAGCTTCCATTGTCATCAGGAATCACCTGCGCAAGCGTTGCTTCAACGACCTGTTCGGGAGTTTGGAATGTTTGCGTTTCAGGCTGAGCTGGCGCGGTGCCAGGTTCGGTGCCAGATTCCTCGGCACCGGCTGCAGCATCGCCCTCGGGTTCGGCCGACTGCGTGCCGAGGCTCACCGTACGTACCGAATCGAGCGAGTGCAACAAGTCTTCATCGACTTCTTGCAATATACGATCACGCTACACAAGATAGGCGGTTGTTCCTGCCGCCGTCATTCCAAGTGCTGCGACGACAAGAATTGTGGCGAGAATTCGAGTGCGTACGCTCCACCGCAGCTTTATTCTGCGAGGCCCGTCTCCAGCAGTCATGCCTTCATTATTGCCGGGATCAGCATCTGACGCTATTCGCGACCAAAGTGGTACATGAACGATCCGCGATACTCGAGCAGGGTGCCAGCAATCGGGTGACGAACGGAAGCTGCAATCGTTTGGTGACCACTCACGTCGTCGTAGCCATCCTCAATTTCGACGCGCACCGAGAGTAAAAGAGCAGCGCTGATGTGCGGGTTCCGTCAGCGGCAAATCGAGTTCCAAGAGAGACACCGGTCCCGCGAATTGTGCCCACACCAATCGAACGTTCGTAGGTGAACTCCTGCGCACCGTCTTCACGCAGACGGGTTGGGCGGATGGAGCTGAAGCGTGCGTCCCAGCGGGAGTGGAGTTCTGGGTTCTGGGTGAGCTCCCACACACGCTCTATTGGGGCTCGGATCAGAATCTCAACGTACAACGCCCGGCGCTTCGCTGTTCGTCGTCGTGAACCCATGTCCCCAGGCTACCGTTCGATCTCCGGCGTGCGGCCCGATACCCCCACGATAGGCTGCTGGGCATGAGTTCAGGCGATCCACACAACACACCAGACCCACAATCACCGCGGGCAGCGCCCGCACCACAGTGGCAGCAACCGGTGCAACAGCAACAGCAGTGGCAACCGGCACTACCGCAGGCCGCGCAGCAACAGCAGTGGCAGCAGCCGGCGCAGTATGCGCCGAACGGAACCATGCCCCAGCCGGGCTTTACCCCGCGACCCACCGCAAAGCTGAATGTGCAAGCGGTTGCTGCGTTCATCATTACCGCGTTCGTGGCGGTCGTCGTAAGCTTTGTCTACCCGTTCATCATGCGGTCGATGAGCGAGTTCATGGCAAGCGCGGGTTACAGTCCAGTTGCCTACACGCTGTGGGCATGGCTGCCAGCATTCCTCATCGTTCCGTTGCTCATCGCCGCGGCCGTTCTGGCGTTCGTCGGTCTCCAGCCGAAGCGACCGAGCCGCGGCAGATTTCTCGCATATATCGCGCTCGGTGGTGCGGCGTTCGGAATCATCGACACGATCTTCTCAATGCTGGGGAGTCGCTTCGCATACCTGTTCTAACGCCAAAATCACTCCGCGCAGGTCGCACACGCAAAAGCGCCCCTCTCCAACAGGAAAGGGGCGCTTCAGAGTCAATAGGCGATTGCCGTTATCGACGCAAGCCGAGCTTCTCGATGAGTGCACGGTAGCGGTTGATATCAACATTCTGCAGGTAGCTGAGAAGACGACGGCGCTGGCCGACGAGCAGCAGCAGACCACGACGTGAGTGGTGATCGTGCTTGTGCTCTTTAAGGTGCTCGGTCAGATCCAAGATCCGACGCGAAAGCAGCGCAACCTGAACCTCAGGGGAACCGGTGTCGCCCGGCTTCGTTCCGTACTCGTCTACGATCGCCTTGGTGACGTCCTGTGAAAGTGGCATAGATGTTTCCCCTGTTCTCTCGTTGCGCGGCGCCGCCAGCAGGATGCTGAGGCTCTCTCTATCCGCGGCCGATCTAACGGCAACCTCACTACTCTACCATCGTTCTGCGCCGCAGCAGACATCACAAGAGTTTTAAAGGTTCACCGGCGACGCCGCGGCGATATTTAGCGGGAACTAGTCTGCCGGCGGCCCGACAATCCGCGGTTTCGGTAGATGCCAACGCAATTTGTATGAAACCAGACGCAGCGTAGTCGCGACGATGCCACCAACAACAGATGCAAGAATCAGGTCTCCGGTAAACGTCGTAATAACTGTCGCCACTGATGCGCCGAGCAGTGCCGACACTGCATAGAGCTCCCTTGTGAGCACCCCGGGCACATCGTTCACCAGAACATCACGAATGATGCCGCCGCCGATCGCGACAACCGTGCCAACGAAGATGGATGTCGTGATGTCAAGCCCTGACGCTGTCGCTACCGCCGCACCGTAGGCCGAAAAGATTCCGAGGCCCAACGCATCGAAAATTATCTCAAGTCTCCGAATTCTCGCGACGCCAGGATGGAAAAAGAACACTCCGAGAGACCCCAATACTGCGGCCACCCAGTACGGCCAGTGCGTAAATGACACAGGAGGGTGCACCCCGATGATGACATCGCGGATAATGCCGCCGCCAATTCCTGTCGCGGTCCCCACAACAAGCACGCCGAGAAGATCGAGATTCTTCCGCACCCCGACGAGCGCTCCCGAAATCGCAAACGCAACGATGCCCAAGATCCACAACGCTTCGAAGACGGCGGCACCAAAGTCAGTCATGGTTTCCAGCTTAGCGAGCAGGAACACGACGAAACCGCACCGAAATGAAGCCGTGACGCTAACGCCACAGTAGCGAAACTCGAATGAAACGTCGCTCCAGCACACTGTGTTCATCGCGCCTCAGAAGCGAGACGCGTGGCCCACCTACCGGGCCAACCTGTGTGAAGGAGAGCTCTTATGGAAGCCACAGATGTTTGGACACTCGCGAGCACGGCGCTCGTGCTCATCATGACGCCTGGCCTCGCCTTGTTTTATGGAGGCCTCGTCAGAGTGAAGTCCGTAGTGAACATGATGCTGTTCAGCGTGAGCGCCATGGGGGTCGTGGGGGTACTGTGGATTCTTGTCGGCTACAGCATGAACTATTTTGCCGAGGGCGAGAGCGGTTTTGCCGGGAGTCCATTCAAAGACTTCGGGCTTGTGAACACAGACCCGGCCGACTTTATTGGTGTCGGGTTCGGTGCGGTATTCGCGATGATCACGACTGCTCTCATTTCGGGTGCGATTGCTGACCGCGTCGGCCTAGGCTCCTGGGTGCTCTTCTCTGGAGTGTGGGCAACGCTTGTGTACTTCCCCGTCGCAGCTTGGGTCTGGGGCGGAGGCTGGATCCAGAACCTCGGCGACAACCTCGGCACTCCCGAAGTCATCGACCTCGCAGGCGGCACAGTGATCCACATCAATGCCGGCGCAGCCGCGCTTGCGCTCGCCCTCGTGGCAGGGAAACGCATCGGCTTCGCGCCCGGGTCGCACAAGCCACACAGTGTTCCCCTCGTAACAATCGGCGCGGCGCTGCTCTGGTTTGGGTGGATCGGATTTAACTCAGGTCTCGCGACGGAAGCTGGAGAAGCGGGCCTCATTGTGCTGAACACACTCGCGGCACCCGCAGCGGGCATCGTTGGGTGGATTACGGTCGATGCACTTCGTGGTAAGAAACCCGGTGTCATCGGCGCGACCTCGGGTGCGGTCGCTGGACTCGTTGCAATCACGCCCGCAGCGGCGAGCCTTTCTCCAATGTGGACCCTGCTACTGGGGCTCATCGCAGGTTGCGCCTGCGCGTTTGCCATCGAGTGGAAGTACCGGCTCGGGTATGACGATTCACTCGATGTCGTAGGCCTCCATCTCGTCGCCGGAGTCATCGGTTCGCTGTACCTCGGATTCTTCGCCTTTGACGACGGCCTATTCACTGGCGGGGACGCTGGGCTGCTCCTTGTGCAAACCATCTCAGTTGTTGCAGTCGCGGGATACAGCTTCGTCGTATCGCTACTCATCGCGGTCGGCGTGCGGGCTCTCACCGGGCTCCGAGTGCCCGTAGAAGTGGAGGAAGCCGGTATCGACGCGGCCGCTCACGGAGAGTTCGCGTACGCGATGGACGGAAGTGACGTTCGGTGGCGCGGGTAGGCTCAGAGATATGAATTCAGCTGCCGAGACACCCGTAAACGCCCAGGAGCTTGCCGAAATTGCCGCCGAGATTGCCCGCTCAGTCGGAGTGCAGATTCGAGCAATTCGCGCGGAGGGTGTTGAAGTAGCTGACACAAAATCAAGCAGCGCCGATGTCGTCACCTACGCTGATCGACTCGCTGAGTCCCTCACCCAGGAAGCCCTCCTCGCCCGACGACCCCATGATGGCGTCGTCGGCGAGGAGGGTGCTCAGGTGTCAGGCACAAGCGGCATTACCTGGGTGGTGGATCCCATCGATGGCACCGTGAACTACCTCTACGGCCTCCCGTTCTATGGAGTGAGCATTGCCGCAACGGTAGCTGATGGGGCGCCAGGCACGATGGAGGACGGGCGCCGTGCCATCGCTGGGGCGGTGTATTTACCTGTGTTCGACGAGCTCTTCACCGCGTGGGACGGCGGAGGAAGTTATGTGAATGGTGAGTCACTCACTGGTCCTGCGACGAAACCGCTCGATGTGGCACTCCTCGCGACTGGCTTTGGATACACGCGGGAACGCCGCACCGAACAGGCTCACGTCATTCAGCAGGTACTCCCCCTTGTCCGCGACATTCGGCGCATGGGATCCGCCGCTGCAGATCTGTGCATGCTGGCCGCGGGGCGGCTCGATGCGTATTTTGAGCGGGGTCTGAAACCCTGGGATTACGCCGCAGCCGTGCTCATCGCGCGGGAGTCTGGCGTCCAAGTGCTTGGGTTGGAAGGCGCCGCACCAGGTGAGTCCATGCTCATCGCGGCGGCCCCAAACACCGCGAGCGAGTTGCACGCCGCAGTTCAGACGGCGTACAACTCGCTCGAAGCAGAGTAGATCGAAAGGTTAGGCGAAGAATGCCTCAATCGGTCCGCGTGCGAAGAAGATCACAAAGCCAGCGGAGACGATCCACAGGAGCCAGTGCACCTGCTTCGCCCGCCCGGTGAATGCGTTCACAAGCACCCAGGAGACAAATCCCGCGCCAATACCATTTGCAATGGAGTAGCTCAACGGCATGACTGCTGCGGTGAGGAACACCGGCAGGAGTACACGGAAATCACCGAGATCGATGTTCGCGATCTGTGACATCATCATCGCACCAACGATGACGAGGGCAGCTGCCGCAACCTCGGTCGGAACGATCTGCGTGAGCGGCGTAAAGAACATCGCGAGCAGGAATACGACGCCGGTAACGACGTTCGCGAGCCCCGTACGTGCGCCCTCCCCGATGCCTGCACCCGATTCAATGAACACTGTGCTCGAGGACGAGGAGGTTCCACCGCCGACGATCGCACCAACACCTTCGACGACGAGCGCCGACTTGATGCGAGGAAAGTTGCCGTTCTTGTCCGCGAGCCCAGCTTCACGAGATAGGCCGGTCATCGTGCCCATTGCGTCGAAGAAGTTCGTGAACAGCAGCGTGAACACCAGCATGACGAGCGTGATGATGCCCACTTTGCCAAAGTCGAAGCTCACGGCTCCGATGAGGCCAAGGTCGGGCAGCGCGAATGGGTTGCCCGAGAGCACCGGCTCGGTGAGACTCCACCCGCCAGGGTTCACTGCGCCGTCGTCGCCAAACTTCGGGCCAATCTTCCAGATGGCTTCCACGAGCACGGCAATGATGGTGCCGCTCACGAGGCCAATAAGAATACCGCCCTTGACCTTGCGCGCAACGAGAATGCCGGTGAGCACAAGCGTGATCACAAAGATCAGCGTCGGAATGGTCGCGATGAACCCGACACCTGCGGGGCCTAAGCCCACCGGAGGTGAGGACTGACCGGTTGCATCGACGAACCCGGAGTTTACAAAGCCGATGAACGCGATAAAGAAGCCAATGCCGACGGTAATCGCGAGCTTGAGCTGCACGGGCACAGCCTCAAAAATCATGCGGCGAAGACCAGTTGCCGAGAGGATCACGATGAGCGCACCGTTGATGATGACGATTGCCATCGCCTCAGGCCAGGTCACTTCCTGCACCACAGAGAAAGCGAGGAACGCGTTGATGCCCAGGCCCGCCGCAAATGCGAACGGAAGCCTGGAGACGATACCGAACAGAATCGTCATCACACCGGCCGCGAGCGCGGTCGCAGCGCTCACCTGACCAAAGTCGAGCATATTGCCCGCAATGTCTTCCTTGCCCGACAAAATAATCGGATTCAAGATGACGATGTATGCCATCGTCACGAACGTGACGAGACCGCCACGAACTTCAGCAGCCACGGTTGAACCGCGCTTACTGATCTCAAAATAGCGGTCGAGGAATCCCCGACCTTCCACCTGCTGCTGGGTCTCGGCCACGGCGCTCCTGCTCCTGTGAATCTACTGAACAGAAGAACGCTATCACTTCGCGTTCGTCAGCCGCACACTCGAGGACCGCCGCTTCGAGCGGTGGCGTGTTAGCTTACGCCGAGAAGGTCGATGATGAATATGAGCGACTTGCCCGAAAGCGGGTGCCCGCCCGAGGTACCGTATGCCTGCGCGGGCGGAACGATGAGCTTGCGCCGACCACCGACCTTCATTCCAGGAATGCCGACCTGCCAGCCTGGGATCAATGCACGGAGTGGGAAATTCACTGATTCTCCGCGGCTCCATGAAGAGTCAAATTCTTCACCGGAATCGTAGTCAACGCCGAGGTAGTGCACGTCTACGGTCGATGATGCGGCCGCTTCAGCTCCGTCGCCCACAACGACGTCAACGACCTGCAGGTCTGCGGGTGCGGGCCCTTCGGGTGCTTCGATCTCTGGCTTGGTGAGCGGTGTTTCAGTCATGCGCCCATTCTCGCGGATTCGTCAGTATGCCGGTAGGAGGTTCGCTGAGAGGGAAACTCAGCGAACCTCACTTCAACGAAACATGAACAGATCTCGAAGTGAAAGTCTGGACCACTGTGACAAGGGAAATAGTGGCAATTCCCGGTAGCCTTAGGTTGTGAGATTTGCACATTTATTTTCTGACTCCGATTCCGTTCCCGAACTGTTCATTGAGCACGAGGAACGTTTCGTCGCGGTTCGCGAGCTTGGTGAAAGCGTTGCGACGCTCCAAGAGCTCATTGAACGCGGCCCTGATGCACTCGGGCGGATCATCGCAGCTCTCGATTCGTTGCCCGCCGATGCGGGTATCCGCGTATCAGACGCTCAGTTCGCTTCGGCAATCCTGCACCCCCCAATCGTGTTGGCCGTGGGCCTGAACTATGACGAGCACGCGAGTGAACTCGAGCTCGACAACGATTCTGGTCCGGTACTTTTCTCGCTGTTCCCCAACTCGTTGAACGGGCATGAGGGCACCGTCGTGCTTCCCACTGCACTGAGCGAGGAGGTCGACTACGAGGGCGAGCTCGGCATCGTTATCGGGCGTGCCGCAAAGAACGTCACTGCTGAAGAAGCGCTCGACTATGTCTTTGGGTACACGGCAGTCAACGACATCACCGCACGCAACATTCAGTTTCAAGAACCACAGTGGTCAAGGTGCAAATCATTTGACGGGTTCACCCCCGTCGGCCCGGTCGTCGTGACGGCCGACGAGATCCCCGATCCGCAAGCTCTGGGCATCACAACGGACGTGAATGGGCTTCGTGTGCAAGATTCGACAACCGGATTCATGATTCGCTCGGTCGCACAGCTCATCTCGTCGCTCTCGCAGTCGCTGACACTGCTGCCAGGCACACTCATCTCCACGGGCTCCCCCGGTGGCGCAGGCCGCTCGCGCAAGCCACCGCTCTATTTGCAGAACGGCACCGAGGTCACAGTCACCATCGAAAAGATTGGCGCGCTTACTTCGCACTGCGTGTCATAACGCTGGAAGCACAGAGAGGGGCTCTGCGGTAATTTTCACCGCAGAGCCCCTCTCTGTGACATCAGACGAGTTTACGCTTCTGTCGCGTCGTCTTCTTCAAATGCAGCATCTGCCTCAACGATGATCGGAATTGCATCGGTCTCAGGTGCAAGACCAGCCAGTTTTGATGGCTGCAGAATGTCTTCAAGCTGTGCCTGATCGAGGAGACCCTGCGCGATTACGAGATCCGCCACCTTCGCGTTCGTCGCGAGCGCTTCCTTCGCAAGCTTTGCAGCCTCGGAGTACCCGATCACGGGAGCAAGAGCAGTAATCACGGTGACCGAACGTGCCACCATATCTGCGAGCCGCTCCTCATTCGCAGTGATGCCGTCAACGCAGTTCACGCGGAGAGTCTGGCACGCACGCTCAAGCCACAAAATCGATTGGAACAGCGAGTGCGCGATGATCGGCTCGAACGCATTGAGCTGCAGCTGGCCCGATTCCACTGCCATTGCGACGGTTACGTCAGAGCCCGCCACCGCGTATGCCACCTGCGACACCGCCTCAGGAATGACGGGATTCACCTTGCCCGGCATAATCGATGAGCCAGCTTGGCGGGCAGGAAGGTTAATCTCACCAATACCAGCCTGTGGGCCTGACGAGAGTAGTCGAAGGTCGTTCGAAATCTTCGACAGTTTCATTGCCGAACGCTTGAGCGCTCCAGAGAACGTGATAAATACGCCGGTGTCACTTGTTGACTCAACGAGGTCGCCCGCGGTGACAAGGTTCAACTCAGTGATCTCGCGCAGGTGGCGAATCACCGATTCCTTGTACCCGCGCGGCGCGTTAATGCCCGTGCCAATAGCAGTTGCACCCATGTTGACTTCGCGAAGCAGCGTCTCGGCATCTCGCAACCGCTCGACATCCTCCCGCAGAGTGACCGCAAACGCATTAAACTCCTGGCCGAGTGTCATCGGTACCGCGTCTTGCAGCTGGGTACGCCCCACCTTCACGATGTGAGAAAATTCCCTGCCCTTGGCCTCAAACGAAGCGGCGAGCAACGTGAGCTCCTCAAGCAACGACTGGAGCGAGAACGCGAGCGCAATCTTAATTGCGGTCGGGTAGGTGTCGTTCGTCGACTGACTGCGGTTCGTGTGATCGTTCGGATTAATGAAGGAGTACTCGCCCTTGGGATGTCCCGCGAGCTCAAGCGCGCGGTTCGTGATCACCTCATTTGCGTTCATGTTCGTTGAGGTGCCGGCACCTCCCTGCACGACGCCCACGACGAACTGGTCATGCAACATGCCCGTCTTAATTTCTTCGCACGCTCGGTCGATGAGCGTCGCGCGTTGCTCGTCTAGCGCTCCAATTTCAAGGTTTGCCCGGGCCGCAGCCTGTTTCACACATGCAAATGCGCGAATAAAATCCGGATACACCGAAATGGGCCTTCGCGCGATAGGAAAGTTCTCGTGCGCACGCGCCGTGTGCACTCCCCAGTAGGCGGATGATGGTATCTCGAGGCTCCCAATCGAATCCGTCTCAGTACGGGTTTGGGCAGACATGAAATCGTTCACGAATATCTTGCTCCAGTAGCTCAATGGTTCGCGGGAAAGCCCGCATCTCGCCTCTCAGCCTACTCCCCGAGATCTCGAAACCGATCGTCTAACCCGCGGTGCGCGGGTTCCCATCATCATTGTCTTGGGTAGGAAGATCTAGGTCGATCACCCCGGTAGCTGGCGAGCCCTCCTGCGGAGCTGAATCCCACTTCGGAAGAGCGACATCTTCTGCCTCCGTACGCCTGAGCACCTCAAGCGGTGCCGTAAGCGTTTCAAGCTGTGCGCGCCGGTCGTCGCCCAGGTTCGGTCGCCCGACATGAGTAATGTGAATCCCTTGATCCCACCTCACTCTCAGCTTGCGCGCAAAGAGCAACCAAGCCATCCCGATGATAAACGCGATGAGCGCAGCAACACCACTGATAACGAACGTGGATCGTGCGCCGAGGGCATCTGCAGCCGCACCCACAAGCGGAGCACCGATTGGTGTTCCGCCCATGAGAATGGCCATGTAGAGCGCCAGCACGCGCCCGCGCACGGCAGGGCTCGAGGTTGTCTGCACAAACCCATTCGCCGTGGTGAGCATGGTCGAAGTGGCAAGCCCAAAGAACACCAGTGTCGCGGCAAAGCTCCAGAAGGTCGGCATAGACGCACCCACGAGACTCACGACACCGAGCCCTCCAACCGCGATGATCACGATCCGCATTCGGGCATTCGGCCGACGGGCTGCAAGGAGTGCGCCTGCAAGCGAACCGATCGCGAGAATTGATGAGAGTAGCCCGTAGTCTTCTGCTCCGCGCCCGAATTCGACCGCCATGGTGGAGGACATCACCGGGAAATTCATGCTGAAGGCACCCACGAGAAACACCATGAGGAAGATGACGAGCAGGTCACCACGTCCCTTCACATATCTCACACCCGCGGAAAGCTGTCTGAGTTGCGACTCTCGCTTTCCCTCGATCTTTTCGCGAGTATGAACCGTGTTGATAAGCGCGAGGGCTCCGAGCATCGCAAGGAATGATGCCGCATTAATCACAAATACCCAGCCTGATCCGACGGCAGCGATCAGCACGCCAGCGACTGCTGGGCCTATGAGTCGCGCGGAGTTAAACGACGCGGAGTTCAGGGCGACGGCATTCGACAGCTGGTTACTGCCAACAAGATCAGACACATACGCCTGCCTCGAAGTCGAATCGAAGGCATTCACAATGCCGAGCCCGAGCGCAAACGCGTACAGATGCCAGAGCTCAGCGGTTCCGGCGATCAACAATATGCCGAGCCCTGCGGCGAGCAGCATAAGGAGGGTCTGCGTGATGAAGAGGACCTTACGCCGGTCAAAGCGATCCGCTACCGCGCCACTGAACGGAACCAACAATAGCTGCGGCCCAAACTGCAACGCCATCGTCACCCCAACGGCCGATGCGTTGTTCGTTGTCAGCTCAGTGAGCACCACCCAGTTCTGGGTAGTTGATTGCATCCACGCTCCCACGTTCGAAATAAACGCTCCGAAGAACCATAGACGGTAGTTTCGGACTGACAGGGAGCGAAAAGTACTTGACACTGGGTGGACAACCTCCTGGGGCTATCTTCCTACCTTACGCCAGGCGCTGATGCGCTACATTTTCCCGCCCATGTCGAGCAGCCGGCGAACGCGATCGGCTGTCGGTGGGTGCGTAGAAAACAATCGCTGCATGGCGCCAGCTTTCAACGGGTTCGCGATCCACAGGTGAGCCATGCTCGAATTCTGCTTTTGCAGGGGCTTCCCGTACTCAGAAAGTTTGTGGAGCGCGCTTGCAAGCGCCTCGGGGTGACGCGTGGTCAGCGCGCCTGTCGCATCTGCGAGATACTCGCGCTGACGTGATACCGCGAGCTGCACGAGGCTGGCGACGAGCGGCGCAATGATCATCGCGGCAAGACCAAACACCAACACAATCGGGTTGCCATTGTTATTACCACGCCCAAAGAACGCCATCCGCATCATTACGTCGGCAATCATGCCGACCGCAACGGTGAGCCCATACACAATCATTGAGACGCGAATATCGTAGTTGCGAACGTGCCCGAGTTCGTGTGCCATGACGCCTTCGAGCTCCGGGTCCGTCATGATGTCCAGCAGGCCGGTGGTTGCGGCAACGATCGCATGCTCGGGGTCACGCCCCGTCGCAAACGCGTTCGGCGCAGGATCGTTCACGATGTACACCTCGGGCATGGGCATACCCGTCGTGATCGCAAGGTTCTCCACTACCCGATACAGCCTTGGATTATCTGTCGGGCCGATCTTCACGCCACCGCTGAGAGAGACTGCCTGGCGACCCGCAGCAAAGTACTGAAAGATCGCATATCCAATCGACACCGCGACCACAGCGATCACGATTCCTGGAGACTGGTAGATCGCAGACGCGAGCCAGCCGAGGCCTCCGACGATCGCCAAAAATAGCAGGATGATAAAGACGCTATTGATCTTGTTGCGACGAATTGCGCTATACACGCGGGTGCCTCACTCGAAAAGTGGGTTAGAACTGAATGCGCGGTGGCTCTGAGATCGCGGCAACGTCTTCGACCTCAAAGAATTCGCGTGAGGTGAAGCCGAAGGGACCAGCGATGAGGTTGTTCGGGAACACCTGAATCTTGGTGTTGAACTCGCGAACGCCACCGTTGTAGAAGCGACGTGATGCCTGAATCTTGTTCTCGGTATCGACGAGCTCGCCCTGCAACTGGAGGAAGTTCTGGCTTGCCTGCAGTTGGGGGTATGCCTCAGCAACCGCAAAGATGCTCTTCAGCGCTTCCTGCATGTGGTTCTCGGCCTGCGATGCCTCAGCAGGGCCCTGGGCCGAAATCGTCTCAGCACGGGCTTTCGTGACCGCGTCAAATACGCCACTCTCGTGAGCCGCGTACCCCTTCACCGTCTCAACGAGGGCCGGAATCAGATCAGCACGGCGCTTGAGCTGCACCGTAATGTCACTCCAGGCCTCGTCGACACGAACGCGAAGCGTGACCAGGGAGTTGTACGTCGCCCACAGGTACCCCGCAACGATAACGATGAGGGCAATGACAGCGATCGTGATAATGAGTCCGGTTGACATGCGGCTATCCTAGCGCGACGCGGCGAGATTCTGCTGTGTATTCATCGTCGTGAGAGGCGTCACGGGTTACGCACCAAGTACGCGGTCGAGGTAAGGGTTCGTAAACACGCGATCCGGATCGAGCCTGTCACGCACCCCGACGAAATCGTTGAAGCGAGGGTACCGCTCACTGAGCACCGCAGCCGACTGCGTGTGCATCTTGCCCCAATGCGGGCGCCCATCATGCGCAGTAAGTATCGCCTCAGCCTCGCGGAAGTATTCGGTGTCGGTGTCGCGCCAATATCGGTGCACCGCGATGTAGCCGCTCTCTCGACCGTAAGCAGTTGAGAGCATCGTGTCGTCTGCCGCAGCAGACCGCACCTCAATCGGGAATGACACGCGAAAACCTCGTCGGTCGATGAGCGATTGCAACTCTTTCAGCGCTTCGGGAACCGCCGAAAGTGGCACTGAGTACTCCATCTCTCGAAATTGCACACGCCTCGGGGTCACAAAGACGCGGTGAGACTCATCAGAGTAGGCTCGCGCACTCGAGACTCCCGCAATCGTGCGATTGATGCGCGGGGTGGATCGCGAAACTAAGCTCTGAAACCCTGCGAGCGCGCCGAGCGCCACATTGTTGATGAGCTCCTCATCGAAGTACCGCGCGACGGGCCCGAGAGGTCTTGCGACGCTCCCGCTTCCATGCCCGCCCGGATGCTGTTCAATCGGAGTGCGGGTGTTCGTCTTCGTTCGCACGCCTTCGGTGTGCGGAAACCAGTAGAACTCAAAGTGGTCAGCCGAGTGGCTGCGTTCGACAAAGCTTTCGCACACTTCTGCGAATCGGGCTGGTGCCTCCACCACCTCGAGGAGAAACCGCGGCACGCACTGCACGGTCACAGTGACGAGCACGCCAAGGGCGCCAAGGCCGAGCTGAATCGCAGGCAACAGCTCTGCATGCTCGGTCTCTGAGACCGTCAGCAGTTCCCCAGTCCCGGTGACGAGCGTTGCCCCTACGATGTTCGTGGATAGCCCGCCAAATTTCAGCCCGGTACCGTGCGTGCCTGTTTGCGTGGCGCCAGTGATCGTTTGCTGATCTATATCGCCCATATTCTCGAGCGCAAGTCCCATGGGCCCTAGGATTCCAGGGAGTTCCCACAGGTGGGTGCCGCCCCACAGAGTGACCCGCCCGCTTTTGGTGTCTGCCGATACCACTCCCCTCATGCGGCTGAAATCGAGGCGCACACCGTCGGTTGCACCGATCGCAGAAAAGCTATGGGATGCACCGATCGGTTTGACCGTGTGCCCCGTCTCACGTGCTCGGTTGACCGCCGCGATGATCTGATCCGTGGTGCGCGGTCGCACCTCAATTGTCGGGCGAGAGGATGCGGTACGCGCCCAGTTACGCCAGCGTGCTGTCACAGAAAACTCATTCCCTCTCCGCGGTAGGTGCGCAGCGGGTCTTCGGCAACACCCGCGGTGACCGGCACGATAGCTTCCGTGTGTTCCATGGGTTCACCCGCTTTTGTATGGCGCAGCCAGACTCGGTCGCCGACCCGCAGTTCGCGCGCAGCGCTTCCCTGCACCGGAGTTTGCACTTCACCGGCGGCTTCACGCGAAACATACTTGAGACCCGAAGGCCACGTAAGCTGCGGCAATCGGTCGTCCCCTGCCGGCCCAGATGCGATCCACCCACCGCCCAACAGCGTCGCGGTGTCTGCGTTCGGCCGACGCACAACGTCGAGCGCGAACACGACCGCGGGTGCGGGCGAAAAGTTCCGATAATTATCGAACAGGTGCGGCCCGAACAAACCACTTCCTGCGGCAACCTCAGTAATTGCAGATTCTGCCGCCGTGCGCTCGATCGACCCAGTTCCGCCGCCGTTCACGAATTCGAGCTTAACCACTTCACGCACTGCCGCAATTGCCGCCGCGCGCCGCTCGGTAAGCTCCGCCCCACTCGCGCGTTGTATGGCTCGCATGAGCAGCCCGCTTGCTGGTTTTCCGTTCGGCTGGTCACCGACACCAGCAATCTGCGCTTCATACGACATCACACCCACGACGGTGAACCCCGGTCTGTTCGAGACAACTTCAGCGAGTGCGCGAAGATCATCTTGGGTGTGGATCGGGCTCCGTAACACCCCAACATGCCCGAGCACGCCGCTTCGCCACGACGCATCAAAGTCGAGGCACACGCGGATGGGTGACCGTTGGCGTGGCGGAAGTACCGCGTCGATGAGGTCGAGCTGATCCACACTGTCAATCATGATCGTCACACGACTCGCCGCACGCTCATCGGTTGCGAGCGTAGCGATCGCCGCACGATCCACTGACGGGTACGCCACCACGATGTCTTCGATCGTGGAACTCAACCAAACCGCTTCAGCAAGCGAGTACGCGAGCACACCACTGTATCCGGGGAGTGCGAGCACAGCGTCGAGCACCGCACGTACCCTGATCGACTTTGAAGCAACCCGTATCGGGAGCCCGCCCGCCCGTCGCAACATATCGTGCGCGTTGAACCTCAGCGCCTCCGTGCCGAGCGCGACCACGGGTGCCGAATACTTTCGGGTTGCCTCGGTCAACGTCGAAAAGTAATCCGCGGGAGATTCCCATGGAATAGCCGCGTTTCGCTGTTGCGGGGCTGTGCCATCAACCACCGGAAGAGTGAGATCGAGTGCCATCTACCGCTGCCTCTCTTTACGACGGCGGTTCCACGCACGCACACGCATATAAATCCCAATTGCGGCCGCAGTAAGCAGCGCAATAACGAGGAGTGCCTTCGCGAACGCCATGGTGTCAGCCTAGTGTTCAATCACCGGGTCACTCACAGTTTTTCTTCTGTGCATAAGAACACGCGTAACAATCGACAACTGTCAGTTGTTTACCCACACACTGGAGGGGTGACGAACAACCAGCCAACCCAAACCGCAGCGGAACGCCTGAGGCAAGCGCTTACCGCTGAAGATTCCTCCGATAGATTACAGGCCGCCCTCACCGCGGGCACACGTGCCGACTCGGAATTTGCGTCCGCGCTCATTGAACGGTGCGGAGAAGAACCAGATTTCTACGTGCGCGACATGCTCACCTGGGCGCTCACGAGACTTCCGCGGGATGTTGTGTTGCCGCGTGTGCTCGCTGAACTCAATTCGGAACGAGCGCAAGCGCGTAGCCAGGCGCTGCACACCCTTTCAAAGCTCGGTGATCCTGCCTCGTATGAAGCGATCCGCACATCACATCTTCACGACCCTGATGACGAAATTGCCCGGGCCGCTTGGCGTGCTGCCGCTGGGCTCGTCCCGTT
Source organism: Leucobacter sp. (assembly GCA_052106035.1). Classification (GTDB taxonomy): domain Bacteria; phylum Actinomycetota; class Actinomycetes; order Actinomycetales; family Microbacteriaceae; genus Leucobacter. The sequence goes on from JBQEBC010000022.1 coordinate 22,063, forward strand.
CGAAGCGGCCGGAGTATTGGCAGCGGAACTCGCACAGGAATTTGGGCGAGGAGACTTGGTCGTGCAGCGGAGCCTCAGTCGCGCGCTCGTTGAACTCGGAGAGCATGCCCAAGAAATTGCCGAACGCGTCGCCAACGGGCAAGGCACCGACCGAGTGCGTATCCATGCGCAAGCGACACTGCGCCTGATCGACGATCCCGAGGCATCGTTCACGCTTGAATAGTGCTCGCAAGGGCCTCTACGCGCCCTCTACATGCCAAAGGCACCAACACGCAACCCCCTGGCACGCGCCCAGGCGCCGATGAGAGTGTAGGCACACACCAACCGATCGAAGGAGGCCGCAATGGGCGCATCAGAAAAGATGGAAGCTGGAATGGACAAGCTGAAGGGCAACGCCAAAGAAGCTGTCGGCAAGATGACAGACAACGAGAAGCTTGAGGCTGAAGGCAAAATTGACCAGGCCAAGGGTGAAGCCAAGAGCGCCGCTGAGAATGCGAAAGATGGCGTAAAAGACCTCTTCGACAAGTAGGTTTTGGTCCCCCCACAGGGATTCGAACCCTGACTGTATGGATTTTAAGTCCACTGCCTCTGCCAGTTGGGCTATGGGGGGCCTCAGTTATCTTCCCACAAGACAAATGGTGTCCCAAACCAAAAAGGTTGGGACACCATTTGTCTGACGTTCGAGTTAGCCGTTCAGGCGGCTGCGAAGCCCTTCAAGTTCGGCTGTCATCGCTGCGGGCAACTTGTCACCGAACTGCGCGAAGTAGTCTTCGGTGAGCTGTGCTTCTTCAAGCCACGATGCCGGGTCGATCGCGAAGATCTCATCGAGCTCAGCTTCCACCGACTCGATACCGGTGAGGTTGAGCTCGCCAGCTGCGGGAACGGTACCAATCGCGGTCTCGCGGCCTTCGTGCTCGCCTTCGATGCGGCGAATTGCCCAATCGATGACACGTGAATTGTCACCGAACCCTGGCCACAGGAAGCGACCGTCGGCGCCCTTGCGGAACCAGTTCACCTGGAAGATCTTCGGAGCGTTCTCGCCGAGCTGTTCGCCAACTTTCAGCCAGTGACCCCAGTAGTCGGCCATGTTGTATCCGCAGAACGGCAGCATCGCGAACGGATCGCGGCGCAGCTCGCCCACAGTGCCTTCGGCAGCAGCGGTCTTTTCAGAGGAAATTGTTGCGCCGATGAACACACCGTGCTCCCACGAGCGTGCCTGTGTGACGAGCGGAACGTTGGTGGCACGACGCCCTCCGAAGAGAATCACGTCGAGCGGCACGCCATTTTGCTCGTACCAATCTTGCGCGAGCGTCGGGGTCTGCTGAATCGGCACAGTGAAGCGTGAGTTCGGGTGCGCTGCGTTTCGGCCAGAGTCTGGAGTCCAGTCATTGCCCTGCCAGTCAATGAGGTGTTCGGGGACCGCTTCGGTCTTGCCCTCCCACCAGACGTCTCCGTCGTCGGTGAGCGCAACGTTCGTGAAGATCGTATTCCCCCACATCGTGTCCATCGCGACTGGGTTTGTTTTTTCACCAGTGCCAGGTGCAACTCCGAAGAATCCAGCCTCGGGGTTGATCGCGTAGAGGCGACCATCCGGGCCGGGGCGCAACCAAGCGATATCGTCACCGATGGTCTCAACCTTCCAGCCAGGAATGGTCGGCTGGAGCATTGCGAGGTTCGTCTTGCCACAGGCTGATGGGAATGCAGCCGACAGATGGTAGGTCTTGTTTGTCTCGGTGTTCGTGAGCTTCAGAAGCAACATGTGCTCGGCGAGCCAGCCCTCATTGCGGCCCATGACCGAAGCAATGCGCAGCGCAAAGCACTTCTTCGAGAGCAGCGCATTTCCGCCGTAGCCCGAACCGTACGACCAGACTTCAAGTGTCTCGGGGAAGTGCGTGATGTACTTTACATCGCTGCACGGCCATTCCACATCTTCCTGGCCCACTTCGAGCGGCGCGCCAACGGAGTGCACGGTGCGCACCCACTCGCTGCCTGGAACGATGCCGTCGATTGCCTGCTGCCCCATGCGCGTCATGATGCGCATGTTGAGCACGGCGTAAGGTGAGTCGGTGATTTCGATGCCGAGCTGCGTGATCGCGCCACCGACGGGACCCATTGAGAAGGGAACAACGTACATGATGCGGCCGCGCATCGAACCCTCAAAAAGCGGGTTGAGCGTGGCCTTCATCTCCGCCGGGGCCATCCAGTTGTTGGTGGGGCCAGCGTCAGACTCGTTTTCCGAGCAAATGAATGTGCGGTCTTCTACACGTGCGACGTCCGAAGGGTTCGACCGTGCGAGAAAGCTGCCGGGCCGTAGATTCTTATCGAGCTGGATCAGTGTGCCTGCCTCAACCATTTCGCTGGTGATGCGGTTCCACTCATCTTGTGAGCCATCGCACCAGAGCACGGCGTCAGGCTTGGTGAGTTCTGCGACCTCCGTCACCCACTGCAGTACCTCAGGGTTCGTCGTTGTGGCGGTCTCTTTTACGAGATCGGTGATTGAGGAAAGCACTGTGTTGCTCATGCCGTCGTTACTCCTAATATTGCGTAGAACTCTGCCGGTATTCCTATTCTGGCGCGCATGTTCACACCCCGTTCACCAAATCCGCTGTCACTTTTCAGGCTTTTTGACATATAGTCAATTTATGGAACGTGAGAGCATCCCCTCGTTGTCCCCCGCCGCAGTCGACCGACTGGTTCTTGGAAAGCGACTTCGTCACTTTCGCAATGCCGCCGGATTAACGCTCGAGCAGCTCGGAAGCCGGGTCGGTGTTGTGGCCAGTCAGCTTTCACTCGTGGAGAACGGAAAGCGGGAGCCAAAGCTCTCCCTCATACAGGCGGTGGCACGCGAGCTCGAGGTGGATTCCACAGAGCTCCTCACCCCTGAGGCGCCCGATCAGCGCAGCGAGCTCGAAATCGAGTTGGAGCGCGCGCAGAGCACTCCAGCATATGAACAGCTCGGGCTCCCCCGTATACGCACCCCCCGTTCACTCAGTGACGAAGCGCTCGCATCCCTCGTGGGACTGCATCGAGAAATCATGAGACGCACCCGCGCCGCAGCAACCACCTCAGAAGAAGCTCGCCGGGGCAACACCAAGATCCGTCTCCAAATGCAACAGCGAGACAACTACCTCCCCGATATAGAGGTGGTCGCGTCAGGTTTGATGCGCCGCATCGGGCACACCGTTGGTGCGGTGACTCACCGAGAGGTCGCACTGGTTGCCGAGCTGCTCGGCTTCACCCTCATCTTCGTCGACGATCTTCCCCCCAACACCCGAAGCATCACTGACCTTGAGAACGGCAGAATCTATCTGCCGCCCACGTCGATTCCCGGAGGGCACGGCCTGCGCTCACTTGCGCTTCAGGCAATGGCGCATCGCGTGCTCGGACACGCAGAGCCAAAAAGTTATGCAGAATTTCTCGAACAACGCCTCCAGATCAACTACTTCGCCTCCGCGTGCCTCATCCCTGAAGCCAAAGCGGCTGAATACTTACAACAGGCCAAACGCAACAGAAACCTTGCAATTGAAGATTTGCGCGACGCGTTCGGCGTGACCCACGAGGCGGCAGCGCACCGGTTCACAAACCTTGCGACTCGACACCTTGATCTCAAAGTGCACCACTACCGCACGGATGGCGCGGGCGCGCTTGTCCGCGGATATGAGAACGATGGATTACCGTTCCCTGTTGACGGAGCTGGCGCGATAGAGGGTGAGCTCTTGTGTGCCAAGTGGGGCGGCCGCACCGCATTCCATCGCACGAACCGCACGAGTGAGTTCTACCAATACACCGACACCCCTGACGGCACGTTCTGGACGAGCGTGCAGACCGGTGAGGCGGAGCAAGGAGCATTCTCAATCTCTTGTGGGGTGCAGTTTGACGATGCCAGATGGTTCCGTGGCCGCGACACTCAGGTGCGGAAGCACTCAACCTGCCCGGATCCGGCCTGCTGTCGCACGGCTCCCCCGATTCTTCGTGAACGGTGGGAAGGGAAGGCCTGGCCGAGCGCACGCATGCACGCCCACGTGCTCTCGCCGCTTCCCACCGGCACATTCCCCGGCGTAGACGATACCTCGATGTATGAATTCCTGTCGAAGCATGCGCCGGAACTTTAAATAAAACGCATCGCGTTTTATAGTTCTGGCGCTGGGCACACCGGCCCAGGAACTATAAAAAGACTTCCGCCCACAACTCTTGAGGTAGATTTCTCTTCCGTTAGAGTGGGTTCATGACACCTTCGAACGACATCCGTGCGGTTGGGTCACTTGCTGATCCCGTGCGTCGCCGCCTGTATGACCATGTGGCGCAGTCGCACAATGCGGTGAGCCGCGAAGCCGCTGCTGAAGCTGCGGGAGTCCCCGTCTCGAAGGCGAAGTTTCATCTCGAGCGTCTCGTCGGTGAGGGGTTGCTCGAAACCGAGTATCGACGCATCAATGGCCGTTCCGGACCCGGCGCCGGACGCCCAGCGAAGCTCTATCGCCGTGCCGGCACAGAGTTCCACGTCTCGCTCCCGGAACGCAGATACGACCTTATGGGCGATATTCTTGCGACCGCGATTGAGCGCACAGCCTCTGGCCACGACCTCACGACAGCTGTGAGCGATGCCGCACACGCTGCGGGCGCACATTCGGCCCGCAGCATCCAGGCCAGCTCGGCTGCCGCGCACAGCTCACCAATTGACGCGCACAGCTCACCAATTGAAGAGTCCGCTGCTCATTCGCTCGACCGGTTATCGCACACGCTCACACGCATTGGATACGAGCCAGAAACTGTCAACAACGTTGTGCGCCTCCGCAACTGCCCCTTCGATCTCCTTTCGAAGGAGCACACTCAGCTCGTGTGCGGGGTGAATCGCGATTACGTACAAGGCATGCTTGACGAGCTCGGTTGCGAGGGCGTGTGCGCGTGTCTCGAACCGAGCGAGGGCTACTGCTGCGTGACCGCACGGCCCGAGCAGCCGCACGAGCCGACGAAGTAGTCGCACGCGAAACGCCCACAGAACCAAACGTAGTTTCCGTGGGCGTTTCGCTGTCTACAGCGCAGGCTTATTACGCCTTGGGGCGCGACGCAAACTCTTCGAAGATCGCGCGAGGCTCAGTGACTGGCTCGATGTTCACGATGTCGCGGCCGAGGAAGAAGTGCCCAACCCAACCACCAAATACGCGCCACTTGCGCTCCCACGTGGGAATCGCGAGGCCGTGGTAGAAGCGGTGAGCAAGCCACGCAACGTAGCCCTTGAGCGTGAAGTTGCCTGAGCGGAACACACCATTGTTCACGCCGAGACCCGCAACTGCGCCTTGGTTCTTGTGGTTGTACTCGACAACACCTTCGCCACGCAGCGTCGCAACAATGTTCTTTGCGAGGAGCCGACCCTGGCGCACAGCGTGCTGAGCGTTTGGCACGCAGAAGCCGCCGGGGCCAGGTGTCGATGAGATGTCGGGAACCTGCGAGGTATCACCCGCGGTCCATGCACCCTCGACGATTTCACCCTCTTCAGTTGCTACACGCAGTGATGGGGTGCCGACGACGTGGCCGCGGCCACCGATCGGAAGGTCGGTCCCACGGAGGAACGGACGGGGCATAACGCCTGCAGTCCAGACGATGAGGTCTGATTCGAACTTCTCTCCGGTCGAAAGCTCAATGTTGCCGCCCTCGGCTGAAGAAAGCTGAGTATCGAGGTGAATATCGACACCGCGACGGGTTTGATCTTTGACGACCCAGTCGGCAAGCCCCTCGGTCACCTCAGGCATGATGCGGCCCATTGCTTCAACAAGGTGGAACTTCGTCTCGTCGAACGTAATTTCTGGGTAGCGGCGAAGCAGCGAGGTTGCGAACGAGCGCAGCTCGGAAATCGTCTCGATGCCAGCGAAGCCGCCGCCAACGACCGTAACCGTGAGCAGACGAGCGCGTTCCGCTGAATCCTTCGGCAGCGAAGCCGCACGCTCAAAGTTACCCACCAGGCGGTCGCGCACGGCAACTGCCTCTTCAATGGTTTTCATTCCGATCGCGTTATCGGCGATGCCTGGAATAGGGAACGTGCGTGAAACCGAACCAGTCGTGATGACGATGTGGTCATACGCGAAGTCGAAGACTTCACCCTCGTTCGGGGTGATCGTCGCAGTTTTGGTTGCGTGGGAGATCGCAGTTACCTTAGCGGCCAGATTGACCGTACTCTTCAGGTGACGACGACGAGCGACAACCGCGTGACGGGGCTCAATCGATCCTGCCGCCACCTCAGGGAGGAACGGCAGGTAAGCCATGTAGGGCAGGGGGTCAACGATGGTGACCTCAGCCTCGCCCGAGCGGAGAAGCTTCTCAAGCTTCCACGCGGTGTAGAAGCCGGCGTAGCCGCCGCCGACAATCAGAATCTTCTTCGCCACGAAGCGATCTCCTTGATGATCAGATGCACGCAAAATACTGCGAAATGCAGAAATATTGCGAAGTGCAGAGAGATCCCCGCATTTCCGCGAGAACCCAGTTGGGCAGCATTCACCCAACCCCGTACACTCTAGTCGCAAATACGCAATCGAACGGTCATTTCGAGCACACTGCGGGGGTAAATCGAGGAATATTAAAAAATATCTTCAAACTTCCGCACAAAATTCGAGTTACGCGTTCCAGCCTGAGCGCTCCAGGGCGAGATCACCGATGGGATTCACGCCAGGACCGGCGGCGAGCGCATGCCCCATGAGCGCGTGGAGACACTTTACTCGGGTAGGCATCCCTCCTGCGCTGATGCCCGCAAGCTCGGGAACCTCGCCAAGCACCTCCCGGTCGGCGATGTACTGCTCGTGCGCACGCTCGTAGGAGCTACGCAACTGCTCGTCTTCGGCAAGCATCTCGTTGAATTCGTTCATCACACCTGCGGCCTCAAGGCGGGAGGCCGCCGCAACCGCACCCGGGTGGCAGAGGTAGTAGAACGTGGGAAATGGTGACCCGTCAGGAAGTCTGGGTGAGGTCGCGACAACCGCGGGGCTTCCCTGTGAGTCGCGCGCAGCAATTCCGACCACGCCTCGCGCCTCACGACCGAGATGCGCGCTCACGGCTTCGATGTCGTCGGTCGTGGGGGTGGGGTATGGTAGCCGGCTCACTTGCTGCTCCTTGCGTCGTCGTCTTCTGTTGGGGTATCTGGAACTGCCTTGCCCGCCGCGATGAGTGATGCCGCAAGGTCGTTTGCCCAGTTTCGCTCGACTTGGGTCAGGTCTGCACTTGTTTCTTCCTGCGATTCGGCGGGGAGCACGACGTCTGAAATGATGCTCAGCTGAGTCTCTCCGGGAAGCACATACGAAAGCCGGTCACGTGCTTGCGCGCGCACATAGGCTGGGTCTTTCCATTGTGCGCGCTCTTGGTCGATCGATTCCACGGCTTCGCGGTGTTGGCGCACGCTCTCACGCAGCTGGGAGATTTCTCTGCGCTGCTGCACGAAGGTCGAGATGTTGGGGCTCAGGATCAGCGCCCCGCCGATCACCGAGACGACGACGATCACGGTGAACCCACTAAAGCGAAGACTCGCGACCCATGCCGCAACGTCTTCTCTCCAGCGTTTCACCGTGATCGCCTTCTCAATGGGTTTCCGCTACACCTGGAAGCGCGGGAATGCGCTACGGCCTGCGTACTGTGCGGCACCGCCGAGCTCTTCCTCGATGCGGAGCAGCTGGTTGTACTTTGCGACACGATCTGAACGAGCGGGTGCTCCGGTTTTAATCTGACCGCAGTCGGTCGCAACTGCAAGGTCAGCGATTGTCACGTCTTCTGTCTCACCGGAGCGGTGCGACATAACGGCGGTGTAGCCTGAGCGCTGCGCGAGCTGGACTGCATCTAGCGTCTCGGTGAGAGTGCCGATCTGGTTGACCTTCACCAGAATCGAGTTCGCGGTACCTGTCTTGATGCCCTGAGCGAGACGCTCAGGGTTCGTTACAAAGAGGTCATCGCCGACGAGCTGCACGCGCGCGCCGAGCTGATCGGTAAGCAGCTTCCAACCGTCCCAGTCACTTTCGTCAAGGGGATCTTCAATCGAGACGAGTGGATACTTCGAGACGAGATCTGCGTAGTATGCGCTCATCTCGGCTGCAGTGCGATCTTGCCCCTCGAATTTGTACACACCATCTTCGTAGAACTCTGAAGATGCGACGTCGAGTGCGACCGCAACATCTCGGCCGGGCTCATACCCCGCGCGAGTGATGGCTTCGACGATAAGGTCGAGCGCTGCCGAGTTGTGCGGGAGATCCGGAGCGAACCCGCCCTCGTCGCCGAGCCCAGTCGAGAGGCCTTGCTCCTTCAAAATCTCCTTAAGCGCGTGGTAGACCTCGACGCCCCAACGCAGCCCCTCCGAAAAGCTTTCAGCACCGAGTGGCACCGCCATGAATTCCTGAATATCGACGCCGGTGTCAGCGTGCGCGCCACCGTTGATGATGTTCATGAGTGGCACGGGAAGCGTGCTCGCGTTCGGGCCGCCCAGGTACCGGTAAAGCGGAAGCTCTGCCGAGGCTGCGGCAGCGTGCGCTACGGCCAGGCTTACGCCAAGAATTGAGTTCGCTCCGACGCGCTGCTTATTGTCCGTGCCGTCGATTTCTCGGAGCACAGAGTCAATGATGCGCTGATCGTCGGCGGCGAGGCCTTCGATAGCGGGAGCAAGCTCGTCAAACACCGCGTCGACGGCTTTCGTGACTCCCTTACCGAGGTAGCGATCTTTGTCGCCATCGCGCAGTTCGTAGGCTTCGAATGCGCCAGTTGAGGCACCTGAGGGCACTGCTGCGCGCCCCACTGAGTCATCGGTCAAGCCGACCTCGACCTCAACGGTCGGGTTGCCGCGCGAATCAAGAATCTCGCGTGCGATTACCGCGTCGATAAATGCCAACGTGTGCTCCTTGGGTTGCAGTCAGAGGCGCGTGTTTCGCGCCGTGATCCAGTTTACGGGTTGTCGCTTGGGGCAAGGCCGCATGCGTGAGGAAATGCATGCAGATCACGTGGGTTCGAAGTGTCTATTCTTCGAGATCACGCCAAGACAGCGCGGACGCATCGCGTTCTCCGGCGCGCACGTTTGCGACGCGCGAGAAACCTTCCGCCCGAAGCCGTGCCAGCAGCACCTTCATATTTTTCTGTCGTTTCTCGATGCGCGCTCTGAATCCTTCGGAAATGAGCGCACGCTTGAGCTGCATGAGATCGTCAAGCGCTGCGTCTTGGTCAGCGATGAGGGCACGAGATTCGGGGCCCGCATGCGCATCGAGCTCGATAAGATCTACCACTCGCTCAAACCCGATCGAGAATCCCACGGCAGGTACGTCTTGGCCGAGGAAGCGGCCGATCATGCCGTCGTACCGACCCCCGCCTCCCACCGAGCTACCCGAGCCCGGGTGCGCGATCTCAAAGATGGTGCCGGTGTAGTATCCCATTCCACGCACGAGGGTGGGATCGAAGAGGATCGTAACGCCTTCAGGAAGACCCCCGTGAAGCGCTTCACCGAGCGTCACAAGATTCTGTACGCCGGGATTCTCAGAGATTGCGGGGAGCACGGCTTCGATCGCCGCCTGAGTGAGCGGAATGCCAGCACTCAGCGCTGCCTCGACGCTCTCGAGCACCCCGCGCAGTGTCTCCGCGGCAGTGGTATCGGTTTCGGCGAGCTCAGCAACCACACCGTCGACGCCGATCTTGTCAAGCTTGTCGATGGTGATGAGCGCGCGCTCGTGATGCTCCTCAGCAAGCCCAATTTGTGCGAGCATTCCAAAGAGAATGCGGCGATCGTTCACGCGGATCACACACCCGGTAAGCCCCAATTCGGCGAGCGTCTGCGACGTCGCCGTGATGAGCTCGATCTCGGCGAGCACCCCCGGCTCACCGATGATGTCGATGTCAGCCTGCACGAACTGGCGGTAGCGGCCCTTCTGCGGGCGTTCGGCACGCCAGACCGGTGCGATCTGAATTGCACGGAACACCGGGGGAAGCTCAGCGCGGTGGGTGGCGTAGAACCGTGCGAGGGGCACGGTGAGGTCGAAACGTAGCCCGAGATCTGCGAGTTGCTCGGAGTCTCCTGATGCTGCCGCGGCGGCGAGCGCTTCAGGCCTAATGCCACGCTTCAGGATTGAAAAGCTCAGTTTCTCGTTGTCGCCACCAAGCCCTGCATGCAAGCGCCCGTGATCTTCAACGACCGGGGTCTCAATTTCGTCAAAACCGTGCGAACGATACACCCCGCGAATGACGCCGAGGGCGTGCTCGCGTCGTTGCTTGTCAATTGGGAGGAAATCGCGCATGCCACGCGGCGGGTTTACAGGAGAGGCCATGAGTTCTATTCTTCCATGTGGATCGGGTGGGCGCGGTACGATGGAGGCCTCCCCCACACACTCGGAGTATCAATGAAGCAGCTCTCAGATACAGCAGGTCAGCAGATTCTTGCAGACGCTGTGACCGAGTTTGCGCGTGCAACACGCTTTTCTCTCGCATTTGGCGGGTTTGAATCAGACGGTATTACGACGGTGACCGCGCTGAGCGGAAATGTGGGGTCGAGCCTGCAGGGCCTGAAGGTTGCGAGCACTCGCGGGCTCGGAGGCCGGGCAATGATCGAGCACCGGCCACGGTTCACCTCTGACTACATGTCATCGCAGCAGATTAGCCACGACTACGACAGCGAAATCGGCGCTGAGGGTATCGTCATGCTGTTCGCAGTGCCCGTGCTCGTTGAGGGAAATACCCGGGCGGTGCTGTACGGCGGAACGCGGGGCGGGTCTGCCCCCAACGGTTCTTTTCTGCAGGCCGCAGCCGATGTCGCGAAGAGTCTTGCGAGCGAGATTCAGACACAGGATGCGCTCGCTCGAAAATTGTTTACGGCCCCGCCGGAACCCGCGAGCGAAGTTCTGTCCGGTGCGTTCCTCGAAGAGTTGCGCAGCAGTCATGCGGAGCTGCGCCGCATTGTTGCTGACACGACCGATCCAGAGATTCGAGCCCGGCTCACGACTCTGGAGCAACGACTCGCTCACATTGGGCACGGCAAGTCCCCGACTAGCACGGTGAAACTCACCCCACGCGAGGCCGATGTACTCACGCACGCGGCACTCGGTGCAACAAACGTCGAGATCGGTCTCGCGCTGGGTATCACCGAAAGCACGGTAAAGAGTTATCTAAAAACCGCGATGAGCAAGCTCGAGGCATCGACCCGGCACGCGGCCGTCATCACCGCCCGCAGCCACGGGCTCATCCCGTAACCGTGCTCTACGGGATCACACATCGTTCGCGATAACCCGTTCTGAGAGACGGTTCGTGGCCAGACGCAGTGCCCGATCCGGATCCACCCCCGCCGCATTCGCACGCAGCACGAGCGCCAACATCGCATCCCCTATTCCCACCTCGGCCATTGCGGCCTCAGCCGGGCCGATTGCGGCGGAAAGCGGATCGTCTGGAGTGCGCCCACCCGCCGTCGGATAGACGAGACGCGCACGCTTGAGCCGTTCGACAACCTTTGCAGCACGCGCAAGCGACGGCATTCCATCGGGGATGCCGTCGAGCGGGCCGCGCGAACCGCGCTGCTCACCGGCTGCATCCTCCTTGAGACGTTCCCACTCATCGTGCAGCTCTTCAACACTCATGTACCCGCGATCACCGAACACATGCGGGTGCCTCGCAATGAGTTTCTCATTGAGCGCTGCGGCCACCGAGTCGAGGTCATACCCCTCATCGTCGCGCTCCGCGATCGCTGCGTGAAAGAGCACCTGGTACAACACGTCACCGAGCTCACCGCGAACTTCTTCAGCGGGCAATTCACGTTCGATCGCATCAATCAGTTCCGAAGATTCTTCGATGAGAAACGGCGTGAGGCTCTCGTGCGTTTGCTCACCGTGCCAGGCGCAGCCACCCTCGTTCACCATCCTGCGAACGGTATCAAAGACTGCCCGAATCGGGTCACTCAGTGTGGTCTGGCTACGTCTGTCGGCACCGGCATCCATACAGTTACTCTACGCTAGGCTCCCGAGCATGAGCCGAACGTTCGCCCGTCGCGCATGCGAAACATTCATTGCAGTAGCGTTCGCGGCTACCCTTCCCGTCGTCCTCTCCGCATGTGCACCGGAACCTGTTCCCGAACCATCTGGGAGCCCTTCTTCTGAGCCTTCTCCTAGCCAATCAAACCAGAGCATTTCAGATGCGTGTGGGGTTGGCGGGGAGAAGGTCGATGCGCTCATGAGCGATCTACAGGGGCGGGTCCAAGAGGCCCGAGACGAGGTCACCTCAGGCACAATTCCCGACCTGCAACTGCTCACCGATGTCGTGCTCAGCGACGTCGGAGATCTCACCGCAGGCATTTCAAATGGCGAAGTACTCAGCGCCCTCGACGAGGTCAAGATCTCGGTGCAAGAGTTCAGCGACATTACTCCCCCGGAGTCCTTATTTGGCGCGCCTGGGTACCTCTCCTCACTCGCTTCACAGGTGCAGGAAGTGCAAGACGCCGGCGCCGCGCTACAGTCACTCTGCAGCACGCAGTAGGTACCGATGCCCAAGCCATTCGCCCCAAACCGTCCTCTGACAAAACCCGATCGCCCTAAACCGACCTGCGTTCTGCCAACATAGGTACTTCTGGGGCGACCCGACGCCAGTGAGCGTGGCTCAAGTTGATGCAGTCGCTGGCGGAGCCTCCGGCTCGAGCAGGTTCGCTACGACCTTCCCCGCCCAGGCAACGATGTCGCCATCTTCGGGGGTGGATCGTTGCCCCACCCCCGCAAGCGGGCTGCGTGCCGACGCGGTACCGCCTGGGAGCGGAACCTGCAGCACCTTCGTTGATTCGGTGTATTTTGCGCCCGGATACATGCGGTTCATGCGCATTTTGCGGGAATCAAGCAGTGTCACCGGCTCAATTCGGAGACCGGGGCCCGCGGCGATGATCTTCGAGAGCCCAAGAATCGAAGCACGGCGCCTGAGTGCCGACACTGCGGCCAAGCGCTGCACCTCCTCGGGTGGCGCGCCGTAGCGGTCGGTAAGTTCCTCGATCACAAGACCAACATTCTCTTCTGGCGCTTGTGGATGCGATGCCGCCGAGAACTTTTGGTACGCCTCGAGACGCAGCCGCTCACTTTCCACGTACTCTTCGGGAATCCGCGCGTCCACCGGAAGCTCAAGAATGAGCTCCGTGTTGGTTGCGGTCTCAATGCCCTTGAACGTGTTGACTGCCTCGCCAATCATGCGCAGATAGAGGTCGAATCCGACGCCCGCGATATGCCCCGACTGCTCGCCACCGAGCAGGTTCCCGGCTCCTCGCAGCTCAAGATCCTTGAGCGCGACCTGCATGCCAGCGCCAAGCTCGTTATTTGCTGCAAGGGTCTCGAGCCGTTCGTTCGCGTGCTCGGTGAGGGGCTTCTCGGGATCGTACAAGAAGTACGCATAGGCGCGTTCCCGGCTGCGGCCTACTCGCCCACGGAGCTGGTGAAGCTGACTCAACCCGTATTTGTCGGCCTGGTCGATGATGATGGTGTTCGCGTTCGCGATATCGAGCCCCGTCTCGATGATCGTCGTCGACACGAGCACATCGTACTTTCGCTCCCAAAAGTCTTGCACGACCTGTTCGAGCTGAGTTTCCGAAAGCCTGCCATGCGCAACCGCGACGCGTGCTTCTGGCACGAGCTCGGAAATCTGCGAGGCAATCCGCTGAATGGAACTCACCCGATTGTGTACGAAGAACACCTGTCCCTCGCGCAGCAATTCACGGCGGATCGCAGCCGTGATCTGCTTATCGCTTCGTGGACCCACAAACGTGAGGATCGGGTGACGATCTTCTGGGGCAGTCGCAAGCGTCGACATCTCCCGAATCCCAGTCACTGCCATCTCGAGCGTTCGCGGGATCGGGGTCGCGCTCATTGCGAGAATATCGACGCCGGCCTTGAGCTTCTTTAACTGGTCCTTGTGCTCAACACCGAACCGCTGCTCCTCATCGATGATCAGGAGCCCAAGGTCTTTGTACATGACGCTCTCGGAGAGCAGCCGGTGTGTACCAATGACCACGTCGACGGTTCCCGCGGCAAGGCCCTCGAGCGTTTCTTTCGATTCCTTCTCTGTCTGGAACCGGCTGAGCGGGCGCAACTGCACGGGGAATCCGGCAAAGCGATTCTGAAACGTCTCAATGTGTTGATTCACGAGTAGCGTTGTCGGCACGAGCATCGCGACCTGTTTGCCGTCTTGTACCGCCTTGAACGCTGCACGAATAGCAACTTCGGTCTTCCCGAACCCCACGTCGCCAGCAAGCAGGCGATCCATCGGCACCGGCCGCTCCATGTCACGCTTCACTTCATCGATGGTGGTGAGCTGATCCAGGGTTTCTGCGTACGGAAATGCCTCTTCGAGTTCGCGCTGCCACGGGGTATCGGTCGAGAATCCAAAGCCTGGAGACGCCATCCGTTCTGAGTACAGCTTTACGAGCTCGACTGCGATATCGCGAACTGCTTTGCGCGCCTTTTTCTTCGCGGTCGACCAGTCGTTGCCACCCATTTTCGAGAGAGCTGGCGCCTCGCCGCCGACATATCGAGAGAGCTGGTCGAGCTGATCGGTGGGCACATAGAGCTTGTCGCTCGGCATACCGCGTTTCGTCGACGCATATTCGAGCACAAGGTATTCACGTAGCGCTTTGCCTGCGTCACGGCCGATTCCGGTGGGCACCATGCGCTGGGTGAGCTCGACAAACCGCCCGATGCCGTGCGTCTCGTGCACGACGTGGTCGCCCGGCACCAGCTTGAGTGGATCCACAACATTCTTGCCGCGACGCTTCGCGAGCTTCTGCCCGCTTGCGGCCTGAGAGGTGACCGCACGACCAAAGAACTCGACCTCAGTTTCGAGCAATAGCTTCGCCTCAGCGCTTTCGAAGCCCTGCCATGCGGTGCCAGTAACGAGATACACCACTCCCTGTTCGAGTGTGTCCGGCAGCTCGTCAACGATGCGCGCGGCCGCACCGGCGTCTGCAAGCAGATCGTGTGCGCGCTCGACGAGACCAATGCCCTGTGCGGCAACGATTGCACGCCAGCCCTCCCCGAGGCGCTGGCTCAGGTGCTGGATTGCCTGAGCGGTGGGTTCCGATCCGCTCGGAGGCTTGCGCGTCGATCCGCCTCGCACCGTGATGACCGAATCACCCAACGTAGCGGAGGGCTCGACGTTGGCGTCATCGTCTGCATCGCGAACAAACCCGGTGACGCTCCACCAGGGTCGTCCGGTTGACACTCTCCGCAGTTCGTTCATCGTGAGCATGCCGCTTGCGTCAGTCGGCACTGGCGCGTCAGCACCCGCGGTGGCCGCATACCATGCGGCTTCACGGAACTCGCGGTTGGTCTCCGCAAGGCTCACTGCACGCCCAGCGACACGCTCGGGTGAAACCACAAGCACGGCACCGCCATTGGGTAACAGCGCAGTGAGCGGTGCGAGGCCCGGAACCAGCTGAGGCAGCAAGCTTTCCATACCTTCGACCGCGATGCCCTCGCTCATGCGTTCGAGCATGCTTGAGAGCGCGGGAAACAGCGGCAGCATTTCCGCAGCCCGCGCTCGCACCTCGGGGGTGAGCAGCAACTCGCGCGCCGGCCAAAGCTCCAGGGATGTGAGCGGATCGCCGGCGCTTCGCTGATCTGAGACCGCGAACCGGTGAATCTGGTCAACCTCGTCGCCAAAGAAGTCGACACGCAACGCTTGTTCTGCAGTCGGTGGGAAGACGTCAAGGATTCCGCCGCGCACCGCGAACTCCCCTCGCCGCGTCACCATGTCAACGCGAGTGTATGCGAGCTCGACGAGCCTGCGGGCAAGCGCCTCAAGCCCGTGCGTGTCGCTATCAAGCACGAGGTCTTCGCCGCTGCGCAGCACTATCGGCTGCGCCTGCGACGCATGGGGTGAGATGGGTTGCAACGCGGCGCGCACCGAAGTCACCATCACAAACGGGCGTTCCATTGCGACTTCCGAGTCTTCACCATATGCACGGAGCAGGTGGAGCGCCTCGGCTCTACGCCCCACCGTTTCAGCGCTCGGGCTCAATCGCTCATGTGGGAGGGTCTCCCACGCAGGAAACTCTGTCGTAATTGCCTCTGGCATCACCGAGGCGAGAGCCTGACGGAGCGCGTCGGCCTCGCGACTCGTTGCCGCAATGATGAGTAGGGCACCCATATCGCCGTTTGCCCTGCGCCTGCGCACAAGCCCGGCAATCAGTGGGGCACGCAACCCATCAGCCACCGAAAACTCTGAGTCTTCGGACTCGAACTCGAGGGCCCGCGCAAACGAGGGCGCAGCTTCGAGTAGGCGTTCAATGCCTTTCAAACTCATCGGGAAGCTCCATGGAAGCGCTGCTGAGCGGCTACCAGACCATCATTCACGAGCAGCTCCGTCGCGTCGGCCGCATCTTCAAGCAAGACGGCAAGTGTGTCCCGTTCCCCTGACGCGAATGGCTTCAATACAAAATCCGCAGCGTCCTGCTGCCCTGGCGGGCGCCCGATTCCGATGCGCACGCGGAGAAATTCTGGGGTATCAAGTGCCTTTGCAATGTCGCGCAGGCCGTTATGCCCGCCGTGACCGCCACCAACTTTCATTTTGAGCGTGTCAAACGGAAGGTCAAGTTCGTCATGCAAAACAATAATTCGGCTGGGGTCGACGCCGAAATATTTCGCGAGCGAAGACACCGGGCCACCGGATGTGTTCATGTATCCGTTCGATTTTGCGAGAATGAGCTTTGGCCCGCCCGGAACGATCCTGCCCTCCGCAACCCGAGCGTTCGATTTATGGGGCGAGAAACGCGCCCGCATGCGATCGGCGAGCACATCAGTCGCCATTTGGCCGACATTATGCCGGGTCGCCTCATACTTGGGTCCCGGGTTACCGAGCCCCACGACTAACCAGCTGTCACTCGCCACGATGTTCTCGTCCTTTTTCGCACGTCGCCAAAACACACCTCAAGCCTATGGGTCGTTTGCTTGTGTGGCACCCAGAATCTTGGGCGGCTGATAAAACACGAAACCCGCCGAGCGACGTTCGACCGCCCGACGGGTTTCATACAGGTTTGAGCTACTCGGCAGCAGCCTCAGTTGCTTCTTCAGCTGCTTCGTCGTCAGCGTCGGTACCGCGGGGTACAACGATCTGCACAACAAGGTGGTCAGCTGCATCAAGCAGAGTCGAACCCTTGGGAAGTTCAACGTCGCCTGCAACGATATGAGCGCCCTCTTCGAGGCCCTCAACGTCAACGGTGACTGACTCAGGGATCGAAGCAGCGAGCGCGCTCAGGCGGAGCGTGTTGAGCTCCTGCAGAGCGTTCGACCCCGAGA
This sequence comes from Leucobacter sp., assembly GCA_052106035.1. Lineage (GTDB taxonomy): Bacteria > Actinomycetota > Actinomycetes > Actinomycetales > Microbacteriaceae > Leucobacter. Next base: position 39,318 of record JBQEBC010000022.1, read on the forward strand.
ACGGAACGCCAGTGATGTGGATCGGAACCTCAACCTCAACGGTCTCGCCCTTCTTGACGATGATGAGGTCAATGTGCTCGATGATCCGAAGTACCGGGTCACGCTGCACGTCCTTGACGAGCACGAGCACGTTCTTACCATTCACGTCGAGCTCAATCAAAGCGTTCGCCTGGCGAACGATGAGGCTCAGCGGGTGAGTTTCAACGGCAATGTGCTTGGGTTCGGTACCGTGGCCGTAGACCACTGCGGGGGTCTGGCCAGCGGCGCGAAGCTTGCGGGCTGCACCCTTGCCGAAGTTCTCGCGAACGACTGCCTGGAGCTTGTTGTTGTTCTCGCTCATAGTTTCTCCTTGTGGGCTCTCGCCCCATATCTAGCGGCCTGAGCCGTCTGATTGGTTTCGCACTTGTACGTGCGACGCAGCGATGCCCCAAGAGGCAGGCGTTCCGCGTCGATAACGGGCGCTGTCGCGCCCCTCGCCGAAGTACAGCTCTCTACTTTACACGAAAAAGCGAAGCGGTTTAACGAGACTGCCGCGATGCGTTTTCAGCTAGGCCGCCACCCCGCCCTTCGCTCCGTGGGCTGACGCTGTGAGCGTCACCGCGGCCGATCAGAAAACGCGATGC
>JBQEBC010000023.1:0-37996 GCA_052106035.1 Leucobacter sp.
CGCGAGGAATTCCGCGCAAGCTTCTCGAGCGCCGCGCGGCAGATATTCATGCTCATGACGTTCGCAGGTGCCATCTTCTTCATGTGTTCGGGCTACATTGCGCGAGTCATGCTCATTGGCGCGAGCTCAGACCAGGTCGACGCATTCGCAAACGTGTTGCAGGCGTACTCAGTCGGATTAGTGGCGTACAGCCTCATGTTTGTTGCGCAGCGCGCGTTCTACGCAATCTCTGATGCAAAGACGCCGTTCTACTTCATGTCGGCGCAACTCGTTACGCTCGTCCTGCTCACTCTGACTGTGGGGCTTGCGGTGGATGAGTCTCTGCGTGGGGTGACCTATGCTGCGATCTGGTCGATCACGACGATTGCACAGATGTTTTTGGCTTACTGGTTGCTCCGACGGAGGCTCGGCAACATCGGGGTTACTGAACTTGTGGCGAGTGGAATTCGATACCTTGTCGCGATCGTGCCCGCATTCGTGGTCGGTTTTATCGTGATGTACCTGTGCAACACACTCGTACCTGAGCAGACGGGCGCGCTCGATATTGTGGTCTCAATTGTGTTTGCGTTCGTCGTGACGGGCTTCATGGGGCTGACCTACTTTGGTGCGCTGTTGCTCCTCAAAGCACCTGAAGCGAAGATGATTGCCTCACGACTGCGTCGTTAGGCAACTGCCATTAACTCGCATCGCCCACCCCATTCCCTGCAAGCCTCACCCTCAAGTGCTACGTTAGGTGAGTCGTGAAACCGTCGGCAAGTTCCGCGGAATTCTTTGACTAACTGGGAGCAGGAGTTTCATGAGGAATGGACGGAAGGCGCATGTGCGCCGCGTTGGAGTGCTCGCACTGAGCATTACTGTAGTTGCTGGGCTGCTCATGAGTGCGCCGAACGCAGCCGCACCGTCCCAGGCAATCGTCTCTGACCTCCCGACTTGGTCGGATGTCGAGAAGGCAAAGCAGAACCAAGCTGATGCTGCTGCAAAGGTCACAGAGATCGAAGCATTGCTCGTGCAGGTTCAAGCCGAGGTCGAACGCACTCGATCTGAATCAGAGGCCGCGACCCAGGCGCTCGTAGACGCAGAGGATGCACTGCTGAAGGCTCAGGAGCGCACCATGGCACTTACTGAGCAGGCGACAAAGAGTCGTGAAATAGCTGATGAGGCGTCCGAACAGGCCGCTGCCCTCGTGGCGCAGCTCTACCGCTCAGGTGGTGTCGACCGAAACGTCGAGATCTTCCTCGAATCCGATGCGAGCGCAGCCGATCAATTGCTTGAACGACTTGCTCAGGCCGAAAAGGCAACAGAACGCAACACCGTCATTGCGGACACTGCGACGCAGGCAAAGAATACAGCCGAAACGCTCGGGAAGTCTGCGGATGCTGCCGCACAAGAGCGCGATCGCCTGCGCGAAGAAGCAGATGCACGCAAGGAAAAGGCCGTGACTGAGGCGGCTGCAGCTGCCGAGAAACTTGCCGAGCAGGAGAAACAGCAGGAACAGCTGGAAACCCAACTTGCGGCACTCAAGGACAAGACCGCAACTACCACGAAGGGCTATCAAGAACGACAGCGCCTCGAGGAAGAGGAACGCCAGGCTCAAATAGCTGCCGCGGCAAAGGCAGCTGCGGAAGCTGCGGCTGCTGCTGGCGGTGGCGGTGGCGGTGGCGGAGGCGGCGGCGGGAGCAGCCCCGTTTCTGGCGGAGGCTTCCAAGTGCCGCTCAACAGTTACTATGTGAGCGACTGGTGGGGTGCGAACCGCAACCATACCGGCGTCGACCTCGCGGCACCTCCTGGGACGCCGATCCATGCAGCGTCATCCGGTACCGTAACCATGGCGGGGTGGTATCCGTGCTACGCCAACATGGTCGAAGTCACATACGGTGGCGGAATCGCAACACGATACGGACACATGATCTCGACTCCCATCGTGAGTTATGGACAATGGGTAAACCGTGGCCAAATCATCGGCTACGTTGGCTCGACAGGGTGCTCCCTGGGACCGCATCTCCACTTCGAGGTGTACCAGAACGGGTATCCGATCAATCCTGTGCCATTCTATGCGGCGCGAGGGCTGTACTTCTAAGGTTTGGCGGGTGTGTGAGGCCACGCCGAGCTCACACGCGCGTGATGTCAGCGGTGCCTTGTACCGTTAACGCATGGCCAAAAACGCGTCACCGCGCGGCGGCTCTGCACGATCCACAAAATCGCAGGGCACCCGCTCCAAGAGTGCTGCCCAATCGCGCGGCTCATCACGCACCTCGGCAACGACGAAGGTGATTGCAGCCCAGAGTGAGCAGAACGGGCCCTCACGGGCGTGGCTAGGGCTCGCACACGCAGTTGGCGCCGGTGCTCGCGCCTTTCGATCTGAGCAACTTGAGCCGGAATCGCGTCGCGATGGGCTCCCCATGTTCCTGGTGCTGCTCGCAATCGCTGGTGCGGTTGTTGAATGGTTCCTGATCGGCAACCCCGTTGCCACGCAGATCGACGCATTCACGTTTGGTGGGCTATTTGGTCGGATCGCGTTTGGGCTGCCGATCATTATGGCCGGGTTCGCGCTCTGGCTCTTCAATAACCCCTCGACAGTCAACGACAACCGGCGCATCGCAATCGGCCTGTTTCTTGCTGTCGCAAGTGCATCCGGCCTTGCCCATGTGCTGGGCGGTGCACCAAAGCCTCGTGACGGTATGCCGGGGCTCGCCGAAGCCGGCGGGTTGCTTGGCTGGCTGTTTGGCGCCCCGCTGAACCTTGCAACAGTATGGGTGGCGGTGCCTGTACTCAGCCTCATCCTGTTGTTCTCGCTGCTGATTATTACGAAGACGCCGCCGAGCCGCATTGGGCGCAGGCTTCGTGAGGCGTATGCCTACCTTTTTGGTGCACAGATCCCTGAAGAGTCCGAGAAGCCCGTGGCGCAGGCAACTGAGTCAGATGCTGCTGATCTCTTTGACCACTCTGACGAGAAGACAGGTGCTCTCCCGTGGTGGCGTCGCAACGCAACAGGTCGTGAAGAAGATCCCGATTATGTCGCAGACCCTGCGGCAATTGATGCCGCACTACCCGGTGGCGACGCAGCTGCCCCCGCTGGCGCATTTGAGACCGCACTCGCCGCCGATGCGTCAACTGACGTGTTTCCCACAGACCTGTTCGACGGCCTTGAAGGAGTGAACCAGGCTGCGGCCGCAGGTACCCGCCGCGCGTCTGGGCTCGGGGACGATTCGTTCGATAACTTTGCAGACGTTCCGGCTGAGGTCGCGCCCGCTGCTTCGAGTGACCGAGAATTTTCCGTCGCCCCGCCGCACGACCCAACAGTTGCTTCAGAATACGCACTCCCGTCTGACGAAATACTGTCGGTGGGAGCGGCACCCAAAACACACAGCGAAGCGAATGAGCAGATCATGGCTGCTGTCGCGCGCGTGTTCGAGGAATTCAAAGTTGACGCCGTTGTCACGGGCTTTTCACGGGGACCTACGGTCACCCAATACGAAGTGGAACTTGGTCCGGGCGTAAAGGTTGAAAAGGTGACGGCGCTTTCGCGCAACCTCTCCTATGCGGTTGCCTCAAACGAGGTACGCATTCTGTCGCCAATTCCAGGCAAAAGTGCAATCGGTATCGAGATCCCAAATAAAGATCGCGAGAATGTCTCCCTCGGGGATGTGCTTCGTTCCAATAAGGCGATGCGGAACACCCACCCAATGACTATTGGCGTCGGCAAAGACGTCAAGGGTGAGTTCGTGCTCGCTAACCTCGCGAAGATGCCTCACCTGCTCGTCGCAGGCGCAACGGGATCGGGTAAGTCGAGCTTTATTAACTCGATGATTACCAGCTTGCTCATGCGTGCGACCCCGACTGACGTACGCATGGTGCTGGTCGACCCGAAGCGCGTGGAGCTCACCGTATACCAAGGCGTTCCGCACCTCATTACCCCAATCATCACGGCCCCCAAGAAGGCTGCCGAGGCGTTGCAGTGGGTCGTGAAAGAGATGGATATGCGTTACGACGACCTCGCGTCGTTTGGATACCGTCACATCGACGATTTCAATGCTGCCGTGCGAGATGGCTCGATCAAGCTCCCCGAGGGGAGTGAGCGCGTGCTCAAGCCGTACCCCTACCTTCTCGTCGTCGTTGACGAGCTCGCAGACCTTATGCTCGTTGCGCCACGCGATGTTGAGGATTCCATCCAGCGCATCACCCAGCTCGCACGTGCCGCCGGTATTCACCTCGTGCTCGCGACTCAGCGGCCCTCGGTGAACGTCGTTACCGGTGTCATTAAGTCGAACGTACCGAGTCGATACGCATTCGCGGTTGCTTCAGGCACCGACTCACGCGTTATTCTCGACGAAGTAGGCGCCGAACGACTCATTGGTCAGGGCGATGGCCTGCTCCTCCTAAACGGTGAGTCGAGCCCAATCCGCGTGCAGGGAGCCTGGGTCGACGAGGCCGAGATCGCTCGTGTGGTGAAGCACGTGAAGGAGCAAGCTCGACCCGAGTATCGTGCCGACGTTGCCCAGGTGATTGAAAAGAAAGAGATCGACGCTGACATTGGTGACGATCTCGAAGTACTTATGGCCGCGATTGAGCTCGTAGTCTCCTCGCAGTTTGGTTCGACCTCAATGCTGCAGCGTAAGCTTCGGGTCGGGTTTGCGAAGGCGGGCAGACTCATGGACCTGATGGAGTCAAGGGACATTGTGGGCCCGTCGGAGGGGTCAAAGGCACGCGATGTACTTGTCGCGCCCGAACAGCTTGCCGACGTATTGGCACAAGTCCAAGGCATGCCCTCGGCATCCTCGGTACAGCAACCCCCTGCCCAGCAGGCTCCAGCGCAGCAGGCGGCACCCGCCCAGCAGTCGCCAGCACAGCAGGTTCCAGCGCAGCAGGTTCCTGTCACGCAAATGGACCCGATGGATGCGCCAACTGACGTCATTCTTCCTGCGGGGGAAAACTTTGATCCATTCGTGGGTGACACGCGCTATTCAGACCCGCTTGCCCGACGCGAAAATGCGGCGCCAGAAGCGTACGACTACGGCGACGGTGATGACGATGGCGACAGCGATGGTGACGAAGACGCATGGCAGCTCACGGGGCGTGACTAGGTCCTCCCGCTAGAGTGAACGCATGACTGAACAGGTGGCCGGCGCGGCGAAACCCAGTAACTGGAACGCTCCCAACATCATCACCGGTCTCCGCATTCTTGCGATGCCGTTCTTTGTCTGGCTGTTGCTCGCAGGAAATGACAGCACGGCGCTGCGCTGGGCCGCGACGGCATTCTTCGTTATCGCAATTGCCACAGACGCGCTTGACGGGTACATCGCCAGGTCGCGCGGTCTCATTACTGACCTAGGCAAACTTCTCGACCCCATCGCCGACAAAGCACTCACCGGTGCGGCGCTCGTTGGGCTCGCAATCATTCATGAACTGCCCTGGTGGGTCGTTGTGCTCGTTCTCGTACGCGAAATAGGTGTCACGATCCACCGATTGATGATTCTCCAGGACGTCGTCGTCGCGGCGGCCTGGATGGGCAAACTCAAGACGGTCGCGCAATCCGTTGCCATTACGCTTGCGCTCATGCCGCTCGCGCAGCAGGACGGTACAGCTGGCACAATTTTCACGTGGGTGAACATTGTCTCGATGACAATTGCTGTTGCACTCACCGTGCTCAGCGGGATCGACTACATCGTCTCGTATGTACGATCGCGGAAGGTCGTAGTGCGTGATGAGTGACGCCACACGCGTGATTGAACTCGCGAAGGAATTGGGCGTGCGAATCACGGTTGCAGAATCGCTCACGGGCGGGTTGCTTGCATCCGCTCTCGTCGACGTTCCCGGGGCTTCACACGTGTTTGCCGGTGGAATCGTCGCATACGATACGGAGCTTAAAGCTTCACTTTTAGGTGTTGATCGAGAGTTACTTCGCACGCGCGGGCCCGTGGACATTCGGGTGGCAGAACAGATGGCCGTTGGCGTTCGTAAAGCTTGCGCACGGGAAGACCTTGGCCCGGTGGACATCGGGATTGCGACGACGGGTGTGGCGGGCCCAGACCCAGATGCGCAATCGGGGCAGATCGTGGGAACAGTGTGGATTGGGGTGAGTTCGCCCCTCGGTGAACGGTCAGTTCGATGCGAAGAGCTCGCTGGAGATCGACAAAAGATCCGTCAGGCATCCGTGCAGGCCGCGCTCGCGCAGCTCTACAGCGAGCTCCGGTCCATCCAAGATCATCGTTCATAACTATGGAAATGCTGAGAGTTTCACCAAACCTGAGTCATTTGCACTCAAGTTTAGGAATGTCTCGGGAATACACAGGGTAGTCTCTTGGTTATCCCTAGTGTCACAATCTGTGACGGCGGATGCCGAATGGATATTCGCCAGGTAAAGTAAAGTGCATGACCGCGAGGTTTTGTAGAATACAAGGAGGTTGCACATGGTGCTGATGCGTCAAGAGATCGGTGACGTACTCCGGGACTTCCGTCTGCAGAAGGGGCGTACGCTCCGTCAGGTTGCAGGCGATGCAAGCGTTGCACTCGGTTACCTGAGTGAAGTCGAACGCGGTCAGAAGGAAGCGTCGAGCGAGATCCTCGCAGCCGTTGCAGATGCCCTCGACACCCCGCTATCTGTCGTGCTCGGTGAAGTGAGCGAGCGTCTCGCGATCGTTGAGGGGCTCTCCCTTCCAATGCCTAGCCGTGTTCCTGACACCGTTCCCGCAGACTTCGTGTCAGGGTATGGCGAACTCGTCGCTCGCTAGGTTCGATGCGACATCGCGCCTTTCGTAAGGCAGTAGCTGAGGAATTTGGGGACGCGCACTCGGGGTTGCTTATGCGCGACTATTGGATCGCAGCCCTAGGCTCTACGCCGGACGAAGCCCTCGCGAGAGGGCTTTCTCCGCGAGCGGTATGGGAAGCGCTGTGTGTGGAATTTGAGGTTCCTGCGTCACGTCGGCACGGGCGAGGTCTCGACGACCCAGAAAAGTAGTTTTCTTTACGCGTGGTTTGTGGGCATTTTGTGCGCAGCGTTCCCAACACGGCGACACGCCGAACGCCGTTGTTCGAAGATGTGTTCGAATGATGTTATCGTCGTCCACAGGTAGGTAACTGGCAGAAAGTCCTCACAGTTCGTCCGTTCAGGCAGTCAATGTCAGAGGGTGAGCATAGGGTCTGAAAGCAGAAGCCACCTGGCCTTGTCAGCGTCGAACATTCGGCGTCATGACAGTCGGTAGGCAGCAGTCAAGCGGATCCCGCGCGAACGTAAGGAAGACATCATGGCAGCACCAAAAGATCGTGAAAAAGCTCTCGACTCAGCACTTGCACAAATCGATCGCCAGTTTGGTAAGGGCGCGATTATGCGCATGGGTGATCAAGAACGTCAGCCGGTTGAGGTTATTCCGACCGGCTCAGTTGCGCTGGATGTTGCGCTCGGCATAGGTGGGCTCCCACGGGGCCGCATCGTGGAGATCTACGGCCCAGAATCGTCGGGTAAGACTACGCTGACGCTGCACGCGATCGCCAATGCTCAGAAGACCGGCGGCATTGCCGCCTTTATTGATGCTGAACACGCGCTTGACCCCGAATACGCGCAGAAGCTCGGTGTCGATATCGACGCACTGCTGGTTGCACAGCCAGATACCGGCGAGCAGGCACTGGAAATTGCAGACATGCTTATTCGCTCAGGGTCGGTAGACCTGGTCGTCATTGACTCGGTGGCGGCGCTCGTGCCCAAGGCCGAAATTGACGGTGAGATGGGCGATAGCCACGTAGGACTCCAGGCTCGACTCATGTCGCAGGCGCTCCGCAAGATTACTGGCAGTCTGAACTCAACCAAGACCACGGCAATCTTTATTAACCAGCTCCGCGAGAAGATTGGGGTGTTCTTCGGTAGCCCGGAGACGACCTCAGGTGGTAAAGCGCTGAAATTCTATGCCTCAGTGCGACTCGATATTCGTCGCATCCAGACGCTGAAAGACGGTCAGGACGCGGTCGGCAACCGTACCCGCGTGAAGGTCGTGAAGAACAAGATGGCTCCGCCATTCAAGCAGGCAGAGTTCGACATTTTGTACGGCAAGGGCATCTCTCGCGAAGGTTCGCTCATTGACTACGGTGTGGAGCATGGCTTCGTGAAGAAGAGCGGTGCGTGGTACACCTACGAGGGGGACCAGCTCGGGCAGGGAATGGAAAACTCCCGCCGATTCCTCATCGAACACGCAGATATCGCACTCGAAATCGAAGAGAAGATTCTCACCAAGTTGGGCGTCAACGGGCGAGTCGCTGAGGAAGCCGCACCTGAAGGTACGCCTGTCGTGGGCGCCGAGAAGTCGAAGCTCGCTGCGAGCGCGTAATCATGGCGGTCAGATTTCTGCCGTCTCCTGAGGAGCGGCCGCAATCACACCGCGAAGACCGCGGAGATCTCGCTGAGGTCATTGAGTTTCGTACGCGCCTCAAACGACCAGCGCATCAGGCGGAATCGCAAACAGACGGTGCTGAGCCATCCAAGAGCGAATTGGCTGGTGTCGTGGCAGCTGGCGCAGAGTCAGATTCTACGATCGCTGAGTTGAGCGCACGGATCTCGGAGGTCGCAGCAGCTTCTTCGGAGGTGGCAGCGAGCGAGAAGCCGCGAAGTCGCAAGGTGAAGCGTGCCGTCGATAGCGAACCGCCTGCAGCGCGTGACGCTGCCATCAAGCTGTTGGCACGTCGGGCGCTGTCAAGCGGTGAATTGCGGTACGCGCTCCTCGCGGCCGAATACCCAGAGATTGATGTTGAACAAGCGGTCGCAGAGTGTGAAGAATCGTTATATCTCGATGATGCTGATCTCGCTCGTTCGGTTACTCGAAAGCTGCGAGAGGCAAAGGGCGAGAGCCGAGCGCGTATCCGCCAAAAACTACGGGAACGCAAGTTGCCTGACGTTGCAATCGAGGGAGCGCTTTGTGACCTCGATGATGGTGAGGAACTCGAACTGCTTACTGAGACGGCGTTCGATCGTGCGCGTCGAATGAGTGGGCTCGACAGAAAGGTAGCGGAGCGGCGCTTGCTTGGGTTTCTTGCGAGACGAGGTTGGTCTGGAGAACGAGCAACTCGCGCGGTGCGAGAGGCACTCGACGCGACCAATTCGAAAGCATCCAGCGGCACAGTGAGGTTCCAGTAAACGAGTAACACTGCCTTGAGGGGTGAACGGCTATACGTGCAGATAGCCCCGGGTAGAATCGAGATCATGCTTACCGCCGACGTCACCACCATCGCACCATCGCCCGCGGCGCTTCATCCTGACGGCAGCCCGCGCAGCTACGCGGTGCGCACGCTTGGTTGCCAGATGAACGTGCACGACTCCGAACGCATGTCTGGGTCGCTTGAAGCGGCGGGGTATGTTGCTGCGGAGTCGCCAGACGACGCGGATATCTACGTGATTAATACCTGCGCTGTGCGCGAGAACGCCGCAAACAAGCTGTACGGAAACCTCGGAATGCTTGCGGCCGTCAAACGTGAGCGTGCCGATATGCAGATCGCTGTCGGCGGGTGCCTTGCGCAAAAGGATCAGGGCGAGATCGTCGAGAAGGCACCCTGGGTCGACGTCGTCTTCGGCACCCACAACATGGGTTCGCTCCCGACGCTACTTGAACGCGCACGCCACAATGCTGAGGCACAGGTCGAGATTCTCGAGTCACTCGAAGTATTTCCCTCAACGCTTCCCACAAAGCGTGAGTCGGCTTCAAGCGGGTGGGTATCTATCTCAGTCGGCTGCAATAACACCTGCACCTTCTGCATCGTCCCATCGCTCCGCGGCAAAGAGAAGGATCGGCGCCCCGGAGCAATTCTTGCCGAGGTTCAAGCATTGGTTGACGACGGGGCCATCGAAGTCACCTTGCTCGGACAGAACGTGAACACTTACGGTGTCGAGTTTGGTGACCGGCTCGCATTCGGCAAACTGCTTCGTGCGATGGGGGAGATCGAAGGGCTTGAGCGTGTGCGCTTCACCAGCCCACACCCGGCCGCGTTTACCGACGATGTCATCGCAGCAATGGCAGAGACCAAGAACGTCATGCCAACGTTGCACATGCCACTCCAGTCGGGATCGGACTCGATCCTCAAATCCATGCGGCGTTCATATCGCTCGAAGAAGTTTCTCGGCATCCTCGACGACGTGCGCGCCCAAATTCCGAACGCCGCAATCACGACGGACATCATCGTGGGGTTCCCCGGTGAAACCGAGGAAGACTTCCAAGAAACGCTCCGCGTTGTTGAGGCCTCTCGATTCGCGAGCGCTTTCACGTTCCAATATTCGATTCGCCCCGGTACACCGGCTGCGACGATGGAAGACCAAGTTCCGAAAGAGATCGTCCAAGAGCGGTTCGAACGTCTCGCAGCACTCCAAGACCGTATTTCCTTCGAGGAGAATCACGCACAAATTGGGCAGAGCGTTGAGGTGCTGGTCTCTGCCGCGGAAGGCCGCAAAGACGGTGCCACGCACCGCGTCTCAGGTCGCGCAGAAGACAACCGTCTGGTGCACGTTGCCATTCCCGAGGGCACAGAATTGCCACGTCCGGGTGATGTCCTCACCACGACGATTACATCAGCTGCTCCATTCTTCCTGATTGCGGATGACACCTCTACCTATGCTGTGCGGCGTACGCGGGCGGGCGATGCGTGGGATCGACGTGAAGCAGAGAGCTGTGGTGTCCCGCAGGGCTCTTCCGAGTCAGGTCGTGCAGTCAACCTCGGGCTGCCGACGCTTCGCATCGGCAGTTAACGTGCCGAGTCTGTGGGCCGTTGTCGGGGCGACCGGCACCGGGAAGTCTGCGTATTCACTCGAACTTGCTGAGCGGCTCACCCAAGAAAGTGGCACTCCGGCTGAGATCGTGAATGCCGATGCCATGCAGCTGTATCGCGGCATGAATATTGGCACGGCTAAACTTCCAGAGAACGCGCGGAGGAGCTTTCAGCACCACCTATTCGATGCGCTTGATCCGACCGAGGAAGCGACTGTCGCTTGGTATCAACCCGAGGCTCGCGCCGCAATTGCCGAGATTTTGAACCGCGGAGCGGATGCAATTCTCGTTGGTGGTTCAGGGCTGTATGTTTCGAGCGTCATATTCGATTTCCAATTTCCTCCGCGCGACGAGAAACTTCGGGCGGAGCTCGAAGCAGCGTGTGAATCCGCTGGCGTTGCTTCACTACTCGAGCGGCTGCGGGTGATTGCCCCTGACGTTGCCGAAGCAGTCGATGCGCGAAACCCCAGGCGCGTGGTGCGGGCGCTTGAAGTCGCCCTCCTCGGAGGTGACGCGCAAGTGACGTTGCCTTCTGCACCAACGTTGTGGAGCGCGGGCGAACATCACGATGACACGCGTATTATCGGAATCGCTTGTGATCGCGAGGTACTCGTGGCGAGGCTGAACGAGCGGGTTCAGCACATGTGGGATTCAGGGATGCTCAATGAGGTGCGCACGCTCATCCCACAGGGGATTGAACACGGAAAGACCGCGAGCCAGGCGATTGGATACGCGCAGGCGCTCGCGCAATTGAGCGGTGCGAAGAACGAGACCGAAGCCATCGATGAGACGCAAATGCTCACTCGCCGCTATGCGCGTCGCCAGGTGAGCTGGTTCAAACGTTACCCAGAGATCGAGTGGATCACGCCTGAGCGCAGCTGACGACGTAGCGCACAACTGATTACATGGTGAGCAACTGACACGTTAGATCTTCTTCCCTGATTCCTCACGCTCACGAATGGTGGCAACGTCGTCTTCGGTTCCGGCCCACGCGGCGGCGTAATCAAATGCACCGGTGGTGAGACGCACAGGTACTTCAGTAGGCAGCACCACTCTGAGCGTTGCAAACGCGTCGTGAAGCTCCTCGGTGCCGAACTGGCTCCCGAACGGAAACTCGATCCGGCCCGGAACGAGCCCAGACCTCACGGCATGAAATGTGCGGACATGACCCGCCGGGTCAGTGATGATTGACGTGTCGGCGACGCCGATCGTGACGTTCGCAGTGTTCATTCCAGCCTGAAGCAGGGCGCGGCCAGGGGTGCCAAAGACCGTGCTCTGCGCTCGGGCACGCAGCGCAGGTGTCGAGTCAAGCGCCCACACGCCGCTGATAGCGTGCCAGGGGATGCATGTGGTGCCAGCAATCGTGATGCCCTCTTGCGTGAACTGCAGCATTAATCCATCGGGGGCGACGAACTTGTCCGCCTTGCGTGCGATGCGCCACAGCCGAATAAGCAGAAGAATCGAAAGCACTGTGAGTACGAGTGCTGCGTATGCGAGGCTGGGTCGTCCGATGCGCGCAGGAGTGAACACCATCCATGGCAGCAACGACAGCGCAAGCAGCGCGAACGACAGGATCGCGATACCGCGCCTGGCGCGCATCGCTTCTGCCCTTCGTTCGGGGGAGACCCGGTACACGCGCTCGGGGACACTTCCGAGTCCCTCAGCTATTCCGTCCATTGATTCGTTCATTGAACCGCTCGACCCGTGCCGAAGATCTGCTGATAGGCAGCAAAATCTGGACCTGAGAACTCCACGATCTCCCAGTGAGGATCATCACGGAGATCGAACGCATACGTGCCGACGTAGCCGACCTTATCTGCCGCTGCGATCCAGCCCTCAACAATGAGGTTGCCACGCTCAGCCTCCGCGTTCATAGGACCAATGACCGAAGCGTCGCGTGTGCGCAGAAGGTTCTGGAAGTCTGCTCCCTGCACGGTTGTCCCGGGAAAGATGCCGCGATACCCACGAATCAGGCGAGTGCCCGTCGCCTTGCAAAAGAATCTCGGGGAGAGAAACCACCCGAGCAGCATGGGGAGCAGCGCGATACACGGCAGAGCAATGACACCGATGAGCACACCAAAGCGGGAGCCAACTCGCTGATTCAATGTCACCGCAGCGTCCTGGTTCTCAGCAAATTCAGCACGAATCTCACTTGCGTTGACGAGCAGCATCACCCATCCGATGAGAATGAGTATGCCAACTCCGATGCCTATCGCGAGGATCGCCTGTGAACGATGCATCAAGATGTCAGGGTGTCGCTGCAGACGCGCGGCAATATCAGGATTCTTTGATCTCAATGCCTTGCCTCCCGGGCAACCTGGTGGGTGATGTGTACGACGATGGGTACGTTTCCAAGCCAAATTCGGTCGCCGCTTCGCAGGGATATCTTGCATCCGCTCCGCAACGTCAACACTGCGTCATTACGTTCGACTGTGGAACCGTTCGCGGACCCTGCGTCAGAGATTGAGACTGCCTGACCACGTATGTCAATGATGGCATGTGCCCGGGACACTGACTTTGAGTCATCTGGCACTGCAACTGCTTGCGCGAAAGAGTTTCGGGCAGTGACCTCTGGGCGACGCCCCAGCACGGCGGTGCCATCGATTTTTGTCCGTTTGCCATCAAGAAATTCGAGCTCGATAATGCGAGCGTCTGCACTCGCAGTCTGTGAACGAAGCGAGGTACGCATGCTCGGGTGCACGCGTTCGGTTCTTGCCGCGACCACGATCTGCCCACAGTTCATGCAGTACATCGCGTTTGGTCTGGCCTGCGTGCCACAGTAGGCACATTCGGCGTGGCTCGAAGCGATGTGCGCGATCATTACTGCCTCACATCCGGGGTGCGGATCGGGATCCACAGGCCGTCGATGTGCGCGACCCCGCTTCCAACCGAGCGGCTCCCAATCATGAATTTCGGAATTTGTGTGCCAAACAGTGTCATCCCCACCATGGAATGCGTAGGCGTGAGCACAATACCTTTTCGGTGGCGTTTCGCTTGGGCGAGTGCCCCACCAAACAGCGAGGAGGCGGCTTCAGATTCAACAGCGACCGCTATTGACACGCGCCCGGTCACCCCAGTAATCGCAAATTCGATGGGTTGCTGCTTCATCATCTCCGCATCATCCAAGACGAGCGTCACCCTGCTCGAACCGTGTTTGGGTTCGAGCTCATCGAGGATCGAGGTGAACGTGACCGCATCGACCGCAATGTCGTTGATCACCCCGATTCCCTCTGCCTCGGCGAGTTCGGTGAGCACCGAGGCGCGAGGGGCCACAACGATCACCGGTTGCCCGGCTGCATGCAGCTGATGGAGGAGCGCTGCGAGCACTGTTGAGCGGCCACTGCCACGGCTACCCGCGGCGACGAACCCTGTGAGCTCGGACCAATCAACGGTGACGCGCGAGAGCTCGTCGCCCCCGACTCCATACACGAGGCCCTCGGGCGTGAGCCCGTGGTGCACCGGCAACGTGAAGGCGTGCTGCAGCCCGATGTAGGCCGGGAGCGGGTCGACCCGGAATGCGATGGGGAGCCGTTCCAGCTGAGCGAATTGCCTGTAATAGTCACGCGAAGAATCAATGTACTGACGGAGCATCGCTGATTGTGCCTCACCACCCGCGTCTCGCGAGAGCAGCGCGAGCTGCGATTCTTTGCCCTCCGCGCCAGAGAGCGTGCGACCGGGAACGAGGTTCGTAGGGAGCTCTCGAATCATGATGCCGGCCGCACGGTAGTCGTTTGGATCGCGAAGCGGCAACAGGTACTGCGTGTCGATTGCGCTGGCGATCTTGTCACCCGTGAACGTGCGGTCTGCGGTGAGAATGAGACGAATTCCGGCTGCGGGGCCCTCGCGTAGTACCCGCATGATTTGTTCGCGGAAGACGACGAGCTGATCCGCACCAAATGTCCCGGTGAGGCGCTCCCAGCCATCGATTGCAAAGACGGCGTACGCGAGCGCATCTTCGGACGATGCTTGTTTTCGCTGCTCTGCGATGGATCCGACGCCGGCGACGGAAAGAGACGCCTGACGCCGTGCGAGATCGCTGAGGAGTCGCTCCATGAGGCGCGGGAGTCGCTCGTGGTCGCCCGGTGAGATGACCGCGCCACAGTGTGGGGCGCCTGTGAGGGGCAGGAGGGCGCCGTTTCCATAATCGGCAATATACAAGTGGAGATCTGACGGTGAGTGCCTCACGACGGCCTGCGCGAGGATTGTGCGCAGCGCGGTCGTACGACCAGAACGAGCACCACCGATGAAGAGCAAGTGCCCTTCTTCGGTGGGGTTCCACACCAGGGGGCACTGGGTTTGCTGTTTCGGTAGGTCTTGCAAGCCGAGCAGGATCTCGCCCTCACCAATTGGGTCGGCAAGAAAACGATCGATGGGCAAAATTTCGGGGAGCGGCCGCAGCCACGGTGAGGGGCTTCGTTCGATACCACCGAGTCGTGCTGCGTCGATTGCGAGCCCGACGAGTGCGCGCAGGTCAGTATCGTCGTGGTCGATTGGCGCCTGGGTCTCGTGCTCGGGCGGGAACTGCGGCGCAGAACCGATGCGATCCCAGCTGAGCTCTGCCACGGGCAGGACGTCGACTGTTGTCTGCTGTGCTCCGCGCTTGAGACAAGCGACGCGGGCCGTCTGAAACGGTACGGGGTGCCCGCCAATGGCGGAGCGCACAAACCCGCGCCCGGGGAGTGAAGGCGGAATCCAAGCGGCATCCGGGGCACCAAGAATGTCGCTTGAGTCTGCGCGGTCGGTTACACGAAGCGAGACGCGCAGGTTGATATTTGACTGCATTTCGGGAGTCACCACGCCTGACGGGCGCTGGGTGGCAAGCACGAGGTGCACGCCAAGCGACCGGCCGACCCGGGCGATACGCACAATTCCGTTAATGAACTCAGGGAGTTCTGCTTTGAGTTCGGCAAACTCGTCGATCACCATGACGAGCCTTGCGAGGCCATTGCGGGACGCCGTGTCAGGGTCACGTTCCCACGCGGAGTCGAGATCCTTTGCCCCCATCTCGGCAAGCAAGCGCTCGCGGCGCTTGAGTTCTGCATCGAGACTCGCGAGCGCGCGCTCGGTCTCGCGAGCATCAAGGTTTGTCACCATGCCGACGGTGTGGGGAAGTCGTTCGCAATCTGCGAAGGCAGATCCACCCTTGTAGTCGACGAGCACGAAGTTCATGGCATCGGGGCGGTTCGCAAGCGCGAGCGATACAACGAGGGTCTGCAGAAACTCTGACTTCCCAGACCCTGTTGTGCCTGCCACCAGCGCGTGAGGGCCGTCTTTGGCGAGATCGATCGCAAACTCGCTCTCGGCGGTCGCTCCGACGGTAACAAACGAGCGTCGCGGGGTCGTGTTCCAGCGTTGCAACAGTGATTCGCTCGAAGCGGTGTCAATTCCGGTGACATCGACATACCGCACCGATGTGGGAAGTGTTCCCTCGTCGCCCACTCCAGAGACGTGATCGATCGAGCAGAGTGACCGGGCAATTTCATTTACATCTGTGAGGGAGAGACCGTCAACGAGCACACGAGGGACGAACTCGTTCTCGGCTTCAAGCCTGGCCATGGCGTTGTCGGCGTCGTCGAAGAGCACCAGCGTGCGACATTCCTCGGGAAGCCTTGATCGGTCTGAATCGAGTGCTACGACGTGCACGCCGACTGCCGTACCCCCAGCAAGTACGTCGATCATTCCAGGGAGACGCCGCACGCTTCGTGCACCATCGATGAGCACGACAATGTGTTCTGCAACAGAGACGTCCTGACCTGCGCGTCGCCGGTGTTCAACGATCGATGCGAGCTCACGGAGCCGGTCGCGGCGAGTGTCATCGGTGTTGCCGATCATTGCGGCTGGGCCGGAATCTGGCGTGACATGAGGCAACCATGAAATCCACCCCCATTCCCGCTCGCTGCCCTCGTCGCACAACACGACAAGGCGAAGGTCGCGCGGCGAGCGGAGGGTGGCAAATGACGCAATCATTGAGCGCGCGACTGAGCGTACGGCCTCAGTACATCCTCCGATGCCGACGGGACCCGACGAGAGATTCACACTCACGGGCACGGGGGAGACGCCCACTTCCACATCAAGGTCGCTGCGAGGGCCACCTTGAAACTGCGCGTTGAGTGACAATTCACCCGCGCCGATGCGACACACGAGCGCATCTGGGTCACTGTGTCGGCGCTCCCACAGTCTTGAAAGTGGCCGCAGCGCGATGTCTTTGATGCGGAGCGGATCCGGATTGTCGTACCAAGCATTGACCCGCTGCGAGCGTACGAGCTCTGCAATGCGCTTCCTCGCCTGTTTCACCTCATCGATCCACTGCGCCTCAGTTCGTTCACCCTTCTTTTTCGCGAGCTTGCGGTTCACGAGGTACGAACCAACGACCATGAGGGGTGATGCTGCAGCCATGAGGAGCATGATCGGTCGGTTGAACACGGTCGCCATCGTGACACCCAAAACGACGGGAATGACTGCGGACAGCCATGGCAACGGTGACTTATCTGAGTCTTCAGGCCTTTCGCCTGGCAAGGTGACGGTCGGCGCCGCTTCGTTGAGGCGAATACGGGAAGGCCGGTTAAACGCACGCATACCCTGCGGGTCGGGCGCGACATCAGCATCGGATGCTGGCTCCATGCCAATACGAAGGAGCGACGAGCCGAGCTGTATGACGTCAACTGGTTTGATCTGGGTATGGCCCTCAACTAATGTGCCGTTTACTCGCACTGGCGCTCCGGGAGACGGCTCGATCGCGGCAAGCAGGGGGAGTAGGCGACCAGCCTCGGCAGTCACACCGAGCGCAGAAGCTCCAACAACGACACGTACGTGCGCGTCCTCGAGATGTGGATCCGCGATGCGCAGATGTGCATCCGGACCCGATCCGACAATGAACTGATCAACTCCGGAAAGTGAGATCGATTGCCCAGAGAACGGACCTCCAATAACCTCGAGGCGTGGTGTGCCCTCCGGCGGCGCTTCAGCGGTGCGGGCAGGGATGACCGCGCCACTGAGGAGCGCAGTCTCCGCAATGGGAACGAGCGACGCATCCTCCTGACGCACGCCGCCCACGATCACAGGATCAACGCCGAGCGCCGTAGAGAGCTGGGCAACAGTGGTCGCATCATCGACAGGGATGAAGACGGTGCGCTCTCGGTCGGAATGCGCAACAGTCAACCGCATGTGCATTCCGCCTTTCACGTGCCGTGGTTTACGATCTGACCAATTCGATCATCAGGCCCAGCGCGCTTCCGTAAGGTTTTCGGTTCGGGAGGTCTCGGCTAGGTTTGCACATAATGGTAGGGCGGAATCGCGTCAGGCAAAGTCGAATTCCGTGATCTGTGGAAAGAGGAAAACAGTGCGTGAGCTGAAAGAAATTGGACGGGAGCCCGGTCAGCCGATCCTGGTCGCTGGCGGACCCGCACCCGAGCTGGGAAGTGGCCGCGAGGCGCTTCCACTGCTCGAAGGGGTTACCGAACAACCGCGACCCATATGGCGGCACCCGGCCTTTGTTGTCTCGACTATATTTGCGATCCTCGCACTCCTTACTACGGGAGTGCTCGCAGTCATCGCACTGACAGGGAACTGACCAGAGCCCTGACTACCGACCTCGGCGTGACCCGCGGTAGCTTTCGAGAGCTCCGAGCCCGCCTGCGATCGCGCCGAAAAGCACAGCTCCGATGGGCCACACAATCCACGAGATATCCCACGCGTTGCCGATAAAGCTCCAGCCGAGGAAGATCGCTGTGAGGAGCGGCCAGTAGATCGAAGCAACGACACCGACCAGGTTCTGCTGTTCACCGTCGACTTCGCCTGATTCGGGTGCAGGGCGGCCCTCTTGAGTGAGCGCTTCTGCGGTGCCGGCGGCCCAGTTGCTGGGGACATAGACGAGAATGCCGATCGCAACCATAACGAGGGTGATGGCGACCCCGACTCCGCTCCAGGTGTTTGACGGGAGCGCGGTAAACGACGGCAACATCGCCATTGCGAGTACGGGGACGGCTGAGAGGATCCACAACGCAATTGCAATCTGCAACCGTACGCTGCGGTGACCTGCGTGTTCCGTTGCAAGTGCCTGTGCCCAGCGTTCAACATTGAGTGAGCGGGTGAATTTTCCGTCTTGAATGTGCTTAAACGGTGCAAGTTCTTGGCCGGTGCGAACAAACAAGAGTACCCCGATGGTGACGAGGATGAGGAGCGTAACGAGCCCTATGAGCGAGCCGGTTTGATCGTTGAACCCGAATTCGCCCGATGCGCCGAGGGGTGCGAGAGAGACGAGAAGTATCGGGGAGACGATACACAGTGCGATTGCGGTGGCGAGTCGGGGAGCAGAAGTGCGGCGTGCTTCCGCGTACTGTTTCGCCTCCTCCAGTGTGACCTGCGGGTACGTCGGCGTCGGCGCGGCACCTCGGTCCGTCTGTGTAGGGGACACCGGGCGAATCTCCTGTGTAATACCGAGCGCTGGCGCGACCTCATCGAGGTTGCCGAATTCAGTAATGACGCGACCGACCGCCTCGTTCTCTGAGACTCCCTCGGCGATGTAGGTTGCGTACGCATCTTCCATCATTGTTTGAAGCTCGGTCTTCGCCTCGAGTAGGCGCGGCGTCTGCGGGTACGCGCTGAACATGGTTTCGAGGTAGGCGATGATGACGTTCATGATCTAGCTCCTTCGATAAATCGGTCAACTACGGACTTAGTGACGTTCCACTCGGCAATCTTGAGATCCAAGTGAGCGGTGCCTGAATCGGTGATCTGGTAGTAGGTACGGGGCTTTCCCGAATCTGAGATTCCGGCGTAGGACGTGACGAGTGTTGTTGCCTCGAGACGCTTCACTGCCGAGTAGAGGGTGGTTTGCTTCATGCTGTACTCGTTCCCCGCCACGGTGCTGATCTGCTGCGCAAGCTCGTAGGCGTAGGAGGGCTTCTGTTGCAGAAGTGACAACAGCATGAGGTCAACATATCCGCGAATTGCATCTGGGCTGATCATGGCCTCTCCTTTCGAACATTGGATGGTGGTCCTGGGTTACGGTCGAACTTCGATACGTTGAACGTACTACGCGTGACGTAGTACGTCAAGCGATTTCATTGGCTTGTGCAGTATTGTTTCCTCCACGAGCCCGCGCGATCGAACGAGGATGACCTTATGCCGAAACTCACATTCACTAAGGGCCACGGGACCGGGAACGATTTCGTACTGCTCTCTGACCCCGACGGCCAAACACCACTTACCCCCGCACTCGTGCAGCGGCTCTGCGATCGCCATGTTGGTATCGGCGGCGACGGTGTGATTCGCGCGGTGCGATCCGACGCGCTCCCTGAAGGGGCCGACGCGCTCGCGGAAGAACCCGATGCCACGTGGTTCATGGACTACTGGAATGCCGACGGAACTACGGCCGAGATGTGCGGCAACGGAATTCGTGTGTACGTGCATTACCTCATCAGTGAGGGCTTGCTCTCACTCGACCAAGACGACACCGTTCCTATCGGTACCCGCGCAGGGGTGCTTGATGTGTTAAAGGGTGATGGGAGCTACACCGTCGACCTTGGCCGTTGGCAGCTGGGTGACGAGCGTCTCGTTGCGATTGCGGGATCGCGCGTACCGCGGCCCGGCATCACCATTGATCTTGGTAATTTGCACGTCGTGACTGCGCTCGCAGAGGAAGCGGAACTTGAATCAATTGACCTGACGGCGGCACCCACCCTCGAGCCAACGCCGATGCGCGGAGCGAACGTTGAGTTCGTGGTTCCAGAAGAGCCGTTGCTACGCGATGGAATCGCGCAAATCAGCATGCGCGTGTATGAGAACGGGGTGGGTGAGACCCTTTCTTGCGGAACGGGCGCGACCGCCGCCGCTCTCGCATTTCGGCACTGGGGTGGAGACGGGATGCCGAACAGTTGGACCGTCACAGTGCCTGGCGGGCAACTCGGAGTGCGCATGTTTCCGACCGCCGAAGGCGAACACGTCTCGCTCTCAGGCCCCGCAGCACTGGTGTACCGAGGGGAATTTGAGCTCTAGTTCTTCGCGTGGAGAAGTTACGCCGCAGGCCGACTTGCCCTGATGACGTGGAAGCCCTTTTTGCGGGTGGCGCGGTCGACTGTGAGCGTGGGGAACGTGTCGCCGATCCACCGTTCGAGCGAGTCTGCGCCGAGATGTTTCGCGACGACGAGATAGCTTGAACCACCCTTCATAAGGCGGGGGAGCCAGGTCTCGAGAATTTCGTGTAACACTGCCTTGCCCACACGAATCGGAGGGTTTGAAAGAATCTCTGCAAACTCAAGATGAGCCGGCACCTCTGCTGGCTGACTGGTGTGCACATTTTCCAGGCCTAGCCGCGCGGCATTCATAGCGGTGAGTTCGAGCGAGCGAGTATTTACGTCGACTGCCCAGACCTCACGATCAGGATGTTTGAGTGCTGCAGCGAGCGCGATCGGTCCCCAGCCACACCCGATGTCGAGCAACGGACCGTCGGGGAGTGTGTCGGCCGAGCTCAGAGCAGGAAGAGCCGCAAGGAGCGTCGCGGTTCCCTGGTCTAGGTGTTCGGGACTAAATACTCCGCCGGCGGTGAGGAGCTTTCGAGGGGAGCCTTGAAGATCTACGGTGATTTCGCGTGGCGTGAATTCGCCCGCTGGAGTCTCGGAAAAATAGTGCTGGGTCACAGACCAAGTATCGCAGTGCGGGGAGGATCGAGCGCACAGCGGAATTCGGCGCGTTCCTCGCGCGCCGCAAGCGAACACCGTTCCACCCATCGAGAAGTCACCGTACACTGAAAGCCAGATGACTGAATTCACTGAAGAGAACACTGAAGAGAACGACGCCGCAGAACACGACGCCGAGCGTGCCGATGTGGAACATACCGATGCGAAACGGTTGGACCCGATCGATCGGCTGTTGCAGCGCGCCGGTGCGCAAAGTGCCACAGTATTGCGCGACGAGACGGATGCGCCGCTGAGCTTACTGAGCGCACAAGCACTCGGAGATGCCGCACACGATGAGCTGGGTGCAGGTCAGAGCGAGATCCACATGGATCGTGCGGATCGCGCTTCACTCACCCGCGTTGCCGGTCTGTCAACGGAGCTCGAAGATGTCACTGAGGTTGAATACCGTCAGCTTCGGCTTGAGAATGTTGTGCTCATCGGGGTGTATGCGAGCACGCGGGCGCAGTCATCGAGTGAATCGCTTGAAGATGCTGAGAACTCCCTGCGCGAGTTGGCAGCGCTCTCGGAGACCGCGGGTGCGAAAGTGCTTGATGGAGTGCTTCAGCGCAGGCCGTTTCCAGACCCAGCGACGTACTTTGGAAAAGGAAAGGCGCAGGAGCTCGCGAGCCTCGTGCAGGCGCTCGGTGCCGACACGGTCATCGCCGACTCGGAGCTCAGCCCGAGCCAGCGGCGCGCACTCGAAGACGTTGTGAAGGTCAAGGTTGTTGACCGCACCACGGTGATCCTCGATATTTTCAGTCAGCATGCGAAAAGTCGTGAGGGCAAAGCGCAGGTTGAACTGGCGCAGCTTGAGTACCTCCTGCCCAGACTTCGCGGCTGGGGTGACTCGATGTCGCGTCAGGCCGGTGGGCAGGTGGGTGCCGCGGGCGCAGGCATGGGGTCGCGTGGCCCTGGGGAAACGAAGATCGAGTTGGACAGACGCAAGATCCACACCCGAATGGCGCGTCTGCGGAAGCAGATTGCGGGCTTCGCGCCCGCTCGTGCGGCGAAGCGAGCGAACAGAAAACGTGGCGAGGTACCGTCGGTGGCGATCGCCGGCTACACGAACGCTGGGAAATCGAGTCTGCTCAATCAGCTCACCGGTAACCAGGAGTTTGTGCAGAACCAGCTCTTCGCCACACTCGACACTGCGGTGCGGCACGCGGAGACCGACGACGGACGCAGCTTCACCTATGCCGACACTGTCGGGTTTGTGCGCAGCCTCCCTCACCAACTCGTTGAGGCATTTCGATCCACCTTCGAAGAGGTGGGGGAAGCCGATGTCATTCTGCACGTCGTTGATGGTTCTCACCCCGACCCAGAGGCCCAGCTGCACACCGTGCGTGAAGTAATTGCAGAGGTTGATGCGCAGGCGATCCCTGAGATTGTCGCATTTAATAAGTCAGATCTCATTGACGATTCGCGACGTATGCTGCTCCACGGCCTTGTGCCAGACGCAGTGTTTGTGTCGGCCCGCACAGGCGAAGGCATCGTTGAACTCAAACAGAGGGTCGCTGCAGCGCTCCCCACGCCCGACCGCGAAGTGACCGTGGTCGTTCCGTACGACCGTGGTGAGCTTGTGGCCGAGCTCCACGAACGTAACCGAGTGCTTGGCACCGAATATGAAGAAGCGGGCACGCGCGTGCACGCATTGGTGACAGCAGAAATGTTTGCCAAGCTCGACGCGTATCTCGTGTAACACTTCGCAAACTGCGGTAATAATCCGCAATGCACGTGTGGAATTCCACACGACGTATGTAGTTTTGCAGCATTAGGTCTGCTCAGACGATCTAAGCAATTGCACCGAACTGCATCGTTCCTGGATGTACGTCCCAGGGTGCACTGACGAAGGGTTCCACACATGCCTGCATCGAAGCTGCCAAACGCCACCATCCTCGGTTACCCTCGCATTGGCCGCAGGCGGGAGCTGAAACGTGCGGTCGAGTCATTTTGGAAGGGCTCGATTTCTGAGTCTGAACTCATCGCTACCGCGCGCGACTTGCGAAGCAGTACTCGGGCGCGGCTTGTAGAGCTCGGGCTTTCCGCATCAGGTAGCGCGGTTCCCGAGAGCTTCAGTTTCTACGATCAGGTGCTTGATGCGACGCTTGCGCTCGGCGCAATACCTGCCCGGTTCAATACAGTCACCGGTTCGGAACTCACAAAGTACTTTGCACTGGCACGTGGAACAGCCGATCACCAACCACTCGAAATGACGAAGTGGTTTGACACGAACTACCACTACAGCGTTCCCGAGATCGATGAAGTGACCCCGTTCGTTGCGAACCCGGCATCGCTCGTCGCGCAGCTTGTCGAGGCACGTGAGCAGGGCATCGAGTCCCGTCCCGTGCTCGTTGGCCCGGTCACGTACTTGCTCCTCGCTAAGGCGTCAGATGGTGCAGCCCCGGGCTTTGCGCCCATCAGTAGGCTGAACGACGCGGTAGAGGCGTACAGTGAGCTTCTGCGTGAGCTCGCCGCAGGCGGAGCGAGCTGGGTGCAGCTTGATGAGCCTGCATTGGTGTCGGATTCGCTCTCGGTATCGCGCGAGGAGATCACCGCGCTGATCGAGCAGGCCTACAGTGCGCTCGGCGAACAGACTGAGCGCCCGCAGATTCTGCTTACCGCACCCTACGGTGACTCATCTACGTCGCTCGTGCGGCTTGGCACGCTTCCTGTTGAGGCGGTACACGCGGACCTGGTACGAGGCAGACTGCCCGAAGCTGCTCTCGCCGATGGATCGCTCACCTCGGCGTTTGCTGACACACAGCTGGTTGCGGGCGTGGTCGACGGGCGAAACATCTGGCGCACAGATCTCCGCAAGGCACTTGCACAGGCCGAGGCGCTGCAGCACGCGGGTATCGAGACCGTAATTGGTACGTCGAACAACCTGCAGCATGTTCCGCACGATGTGAACGATGAATCGAAGTTGAACGCGCGCCTGCAATCTTGGCTCGCATTCGCTGATCAGAAAGTTGAACAGGTAGCGCTCCTGGCCAAGGGGCTGGCGTCAGGCGCACAGGCGATCGAGGTTGACCTTTCCGAGGTGGATCGCGTGCTTCTCGACCGTGCGGCGGCTCCCGGTGTCGAGATTCATGCGATCCGCGATCGCGTGAACGGTGCGGGTGATGCTGACCGCACCCGTGCATTCGAGGAAGACCGACGTGAGTCGCAGCGCGCGCTGGGCATTCCGCAGCTCGCAACGACCACGATCGGGTCGTTCCCTCAAACGAAAGAGATTCGTCAGGCGCGCTCTGCGTTTGTGAAGCACGAGATCGATGCGGATGCATACGACGGGTTCCTGCGTGCAGAAATCGAGCGTGTGATCCGTCTGCAAGAAGAAATCGGACTTGATGTGCTCGTCCACGGCGAGGCCGAGCGTAACGACATGGTGCAGTACTTCGCAGAACTGCTTGACGGCTTTGCGGTGACCGAGAACGGCTGGGTGCAGTCGTACGGCACCCGTGCCACTCGCCCATCAATTCTTTGGGGTGATGTGTCGAGGCCAGCGCCGATGACGGTGCGCTGGTCGTCGTATGCCCAGTCGCTGACGAGCCTGCCGGTCAAGGGCATGCTCACGGGCCCCGTGACGATTCTCGCGTGGTCATTTGTGCGCGATGATCAGCCGCTCGGTGACACTGCATCACAGGTTGCCCTCGCGCTCCGGGACGAGATTGATGATCTGGTCGACGCGGGAATCCATATCGTGCAGGTAGATGAGCCAGCGCTTCGCGAGCTCTTACCACTCGATCGTGACCGCCAGGCTGAGTACCTTGATTGGTCAGTCGGGGCGTTCAGGTTGGCGACCGGTGGAGCCGCGCCTGAGGTGCAGATCCACACCCATCTCTGCTACTCAGAGTTTGGCGAGATTATTGATGCCGTCGACGGCCTAGACGCCGATGTCACGTCGATCGAGGCCGCGCGCAGCCGCATGGACGTTGTCGAGCCTCTCGGTTCGCATGGATACTCGCGCGGGATCGGTCCTGGCGTGTACGACATTCACTCGCCACGCGTGCCAAGTGTTGAAGAACAGACGGAGTTGCTTCGTATTGCCGCAGGGAGCATTCCTGGCGAGCAACTTTGGGTGAACCCCGATTGTGGGTTGAAGACCAGAGGCTATGAAGAAACTGTTGCGAGCCTTACGAATCTCGTACAGGCCGCGAAGGCTGTGCGCGCGAGCGCGTAAGGATCCTTATGACGCATCACGCTTGGCCCGTGGGGGTGCTTCCGACCGAGCAGGTTGGGTCGCTCCCACGGCCCGCCAGCTTGCAACGAACGGTGCTCGACGCAGAGATCGGCGTTGTCACGGCTGCAGAACTCGCCACCGAGCAGGAGCGCGCTGTGCGAGACACTGTGGAACGTCTTGTGGAGACGGGTTCACCGATCGTGAGCGATGGGGAGCAACGGCGCCAGAGTTTCGCGAGCTACCCGCTTGCGAGCGACAGCGTTGAAGAGGGCCCCGTGTTCGCGGTCTTCGCTGATGGACACCACCGGGTAGTGCCGAGCCTTGCGCACGCTCCATTTCGGTTTCATGCCTGGGCATCGGATGATGTGCATGCCGCACGCGCATATATCGACCTTCCACTCAAACAGGCGGTCATCTCACCGTCGATGCTCTCGCTCATGGTGCCGGCCGGGGGACTTGGTGAATACTCTCGCACCGAATTTCTTGAGGACGTTGTTGCGGGATGTGCGGAAGATATTCGCCGATGCTTGAGCGCTGGTGCCTCGCGCGTATCGATTGACTTCACCGAAGGGCGGCTAGCGTTGCGCCGAGACCTCCGCGCTCCGTGGGCCGGGCCTGAGGCGCTCGCCGGGTTTATTGATTTACTTAATCGTGTGCTTGATCGACTGACCGATGCCGAGCGTCAAGTGGTGGGGGTACATACCTGCCCAGGAAACGACAATGATTCAGCGCACAGCGCCGATGTCGACTACGCCGAACTCATCCCGGAGCTGTTCCAAATCGAGGCCGGGTATTTCCTCGTCCAAGCTGCGAGTGAGCGGGACCCTGATCGCGTCGCACGGCTTATTGGCGGAGAGCTTACCGCTCTACGTGAGGCGGGACGCACTGTGCCGCGTGTGTTGATCGGGGTGACAAACCCGACAAACCCGAAACTGGAAACCGCTGCACAGGTGCGTGATCAGCTCGTGCGTGCCGCACGGTTTATTCCCGCTGAATTCCTAGGATCCACTGACGATTGCGGCTTCTCGCCGTATCTCATCGACGACAAACCCAGACACGGCTCACCTGACTTCGCCCGCGACGTTGCATTTGCCAAGGTCGCCGCCAGAGTGCGAGGTACAGACCTTGCATCAGCAGTACTTTCCGGGAGTGCCGTATGAGTGCCACACTGCTCACGGGAAGCACGCCCACGCGCGCACGGTTCTCATTCGAGGTCTTCCCTGCGCGTTCGGGCGCTGCTGCGCTCGCGCTCGGGAATTCGGTGCAGCACCTATCGGCATCTGGCCCAGACTTTATCTCAGTGACATACGGCGCGAACGGATCGAACCGAGATGCGTCGGTGGATCTCTTGGCCTATTTGCGCAATCACACTGAGGCGTTGCCGCTTGCCCACCTCACCACGGTCGGTGAAAGCCGCGACACCGTTCGAGCTCAGATTCACCGCATTATGGATTCTGGCGTGCACGACTTCCTTGCACTCCGTGGAGATCCACCGCACGGACTCAGCGAAGAAAGCCCGGAGGTCGCAGACTCACTGAGCGCGCGTGACCTCACCGAACTCATCTCAGAGGTGCGTGCCGAGCGGCCAGCGTTCACGAGCGTGGGTCGCACGGTGGTCGCAGCGTATCCGAACGGACATCCGCTCTCACGAGGGCGTTCTGCCGATATTGACTGGTTGATCAGTAAGCAAGAAGCCGGAGCGCAGTTCGCGATTACCCAGCTGTTCTTTCTCGCAGAGGAGTATCTTTCGTTCGTTGCGGATGCGCAACAGGCTGGACTGACGATTCCAATCTTGCCTGGGCTCATGCCGGTGTCGACCAGTGCGCAGCTCCGAAAAGTCGTGTCATTGGCTGGCCGCGATGCGCCAGCCGCGCTCGTGACAGCAATGGATCGAGCCGGTGGCTTTGCGCCGGAACTAGGTATCGAGCATACGACCGAACTTGCGCGCGAACTTCTTTTGGGCGGAGCGCCGTCGATTCACCTCTACACGTTCAACCGACACGAACGAGTGCTCGCGGTGCTTGAAGAACTCAAATTGCTTGCGCCAAACTCGCAAGCAATTCCTGCAGCAAACTAGACCGAGCGGAACACCGCGACAACCTTGCCGAGGACCTCAGCGTGATCGCCAAGAATCGGCTCGAATGCGCTGTTTCGGGGGAGCAGCCAGGTGTGGCCGTCGCGACGACGGAACACCTTCACTGTGGCTTCACCGTCGAGCATCGCGGCAACGATATCGCCGTTGTCGGCTTCTCGTTGCTGACGCACAACCACGAAGTCTCCGTCGCAAATCGCCGCGTCAACCATTGATTCCCCGACTACCTTCAGCATGAAGAGTTGACCATCACCCACGAGCTGACGGGGGAGTGGCACAATCTCTTCTACCTGTTGTTCCGCGGTAATGGGGACGCCCGCAGCGATCTGACCTACAAGCGGCACATACGCAGTCTCTTGGGCAGTGGTGCTCGGAGCATCGGCGATTGCACTACTCGTGACAGCAAGCTCGACAAGGATCTCGAGTGCGCGGGGCCGGTTCGGATCTCGGCGAATATACCCGCCGAGCTCGAGCCTCGAGAGTTGGTGCGTCACGCTCGACAACGAGGACAATCCGACAGCGTCGCCAATCTCACGCATGCTTGGCGGGTAGCCACGTGACTCAACCGAGCGAGCGATGAACTCAAGAATTGCCTGCTGCTTCTCAGTCAACGGCTTTGCGGGGCGCCCTGCTGTGTCGCTCATCGCTCGTCCTCTCGTGCGTAGAGCAACCGCGTCATTTCGCGGGAGAGGGCTCCCAAAACGTGAATGTCGGAGGTTGCTGATTGGGTGACGGTGTTGTTCGAAACCCTAGCCTCAGTATTCAGGTAGAGGCAAACATTTGTTCGAGTGTCGCGTGGAATTGATCGAAACTCGTTCGAATACTGAGGTTGCGGAATCGATCAATCGAAGATATATTCGAAACAAGTGTTCGAGCTTATGGAAATTGCTCGAATACACGCAACGAGAGGAACCCCTCATGACTGCACACGTCACCCTGCTTCCTGGCACCCAGCGTTCGCGCACGCTGCTCCCTCACGCGCTTCCCCAGGCGAGTTCGGCGAAGTTGCGCCTGACGCGTCGAGGCCGCCTCGTGTTTGGCGGGCTCGCTACGGCGTGTGTTGCTGGTGCACTCGCATTTGCAGCGATGGTTGGTGCAACCGGGGCTGTCGCGAGTCAGGAGCAGAGCGTTCAAGAGTTTCCATACGTGCTCGCGTTGCCCGGTGACTCCCTGTGGACGATCGCGGCGGCGCTTGATCCTGCAGCTGACCCACGTGATGTAGTGGACGAGATCGTTCGCCTCAACCAGATGACCGAATCTGGAGTGCAAGCTGGTGAAGCATTCGCGGTACCCGTCCGTTATGCAGATACAGAGCTGACATTCCCCGCATCTGAGCTCGAGGGCTAGCACGCGTTTTGAGACTTGAATCGCTCGCTAGACTTGTATGGTGGCTGAACTGAGCGATCTTCCCCTCCGCGCCAATCTCATTGGCAAGACTCCTTATGGTGCGCCGCAGGCGGCAGTGCCGGTCTCGTTGAATGTGAACGAGAACACCCACCCACTTCCCGAGGCGTTTATCGCAGACGCTACTGCGGCGCTGGGCGAAGCGCTCCGCGGGGTAAACCGGTACCCAGACCGCGAGTTCATGGAGCTCCGAGAAATGCTCGCGGGCTACCTCGGGTGCGGGCTTTCTCCCGAGCAGGTGTGGGCAGCAAACGGGTCAAACGAAGTGCTGCAGCAACTGCTCCAAGCATTTGGCGGACCTGGGCGTACGCTCCTGAGCTTTACGCCAACGTATTCGATGTATCCGTTGCTTGCCGATGGAACTGATACTGAATGGATTGGGGTTTCTCGTAACCCCGATTTCACGGTGACACCGGAGCTCGTGGTCGCAGCGCTTCGGGAGCACGCCCCCGACATTGTCGTGCTGTGCAACCCAAATAACCCAACGGGGACGACGTTGAGTAGCGAAACGATTCTTGCGGCCTATGACGCGTTCGACGGGATTCTCATTGTCGATGAGGCGTACCAGGAGTTCAACGCTGATGCGCCGAGCGCTGTGACATTGCTAGAGGGGCGTCACCGTCTCGTCGTGAGTCGTACGATGAGCAAGGCATTTGCGTTTGCCGGGGTGCGCGTGGGGTACCTCGCGGCAGATCGTGCAGTCGTGGATGCGCTCCGTCTGGTGCGGCTCCCGTATCACCTCTCCGCGCTCACTCAGACTGCCGCAGTCACCGCGGTGCGGCATGCGGATGCAATGCTCGGCACGGTGACAGAGATCCGTGTGCAGCGCGATCGGCTTGCAGCTGCTTTGAAAGACCTTGGGTACCTCGTGCACGAATCGGGTGCGAACTTCTTGCTTGTTGGTGGCTTTGCAGACCCAGACGCTGTGTTTGAAACACTCAGAGCGCAGGGCATCCTCATTCGAAACCTCGGCATTGAGGGGCACCTGCGAATTACTGCTGGAACCGAGTCGGAGACGACGACCGTCATTGAAGCGATCGCAGCTCTGGGCGCACCTCACCGCCGGTAACCTCGGGGCTCTGCCGAGACCGGTAGGATCGATACTATGACTGCAGCAGTGCGCATGGCGTCGCTTGAACGCGCCACCAGTGAATCGTCCATCAGCCTGAGCCTCAACCTTGATGGAACAGGCGAGGCCGACATCGAAACTGGTGTGCCGTTCTTCGATCACATGCTGACTGCGTTCGCGAGGCACTCACTCACTGACCTCACAGTGCGAGCCAAGGGCGACGTTGAAATCGACGTGCACCACACTGTTGAGGACACGGGAATCCTGCTCGGTCAGGCAATTCTTGAGGCACTGGGTGATAAACGAGGCATTTCTCGCTACGGCGACGCACTTGTGCCACTCGACGAATCACTCGCGCAGGCCGTCGTCGACATCTCAGGTCGTCCATACCTGGTGCACTCGGGAGAACCCGCTGGGTTTGAGTTCCACCTCATCGGGGGTCACTACACCGGCTCGATGGTGCGCCACTTTTTTGAAGCGCTCATCCTGAACGCTCGACTCACGGCGCACGTGCGTCTCATTGAGGGCCGTGACCCACACCACATCGCTGAGGCCGAGTTCAAAGCATTTGCGCGTGCATTCCGCCAAGCCAAGGCGCTCGATCCACTGGTCACAGGAGTCCCGTCAACCAAGGGAGCCCTGTGAGCGCAGTCGGCGTCCCACGTGTGGTGGTGCTCGACTACGGCTCTGGAAACATTCATTCGGCGGCGAAAGCGCTCGCACGCGCCGGCGCAGATGTTGAAGTGACGGGCGATCGCGAACGCGCGATGGAAGCACACGGACTTTTTGTGCCGGGCGTCGGCGCTTTTGACGCAGTGATGCGTCAACTGCAGGCAATTCATGGTGACCAGCTCATTGATCGTCGCCTCGCAGGTGGCCGACCGGTGTTCGGAATCTGTGTCGGGCAGCAGGTCATGTTCGAACGTGGCATCGAGCGCGGTGTTGATACTGAGGGGCTCGGAGAATGGCCGGGCACGGTACGAGAACTCAACGCCACGGTGTTGCCCCACATGGGGTGGAACACGGTGCAGGCGCCGCAAGATTCGGTGCTCTTCAACGGTGTCGAGGCAGAGCGCTTTTATTTCGTGCACAGCAATGCCGCGACCGAATGGACACTCGAAGGACGCACAGAAGCAACACGGCCCCGTGTGACCTGGGCGGAGTATGGTGAGCCCTTTATCGCCGCAGTCGAAAATGGCCCGCTCTGCGCAACACAGTTTCATCCAGAGAAATCAGGCGAAGCCGGAATCCAGTTGCTCCGTAACTGGATCGCATCGCTCTAGCACGCCACACCCAAGGAGATCCGATGACTGAGCTCGCCTCACACCCTAAGCTGCAGCTGCTTCCCGCAATCGACATGGTGGACGGAAAAGCCGTGCGTCTCACCCAGGGTGAAGCCGGAACCGAAACGAACTATGGGAGCCCGGTCGACGCCGCAATGGACTGGATCGAGCAGGGAGCCGAGTGGATCCATCTCGTCGATCTCGACGCGGCGTTTGGTCGTGGAAGTAACGTCAGTGTTGCGAAGAAAATTATCTCTCGTGCGGGGAAGCGTGTGAACATCGAGTTTTCTGGTGGCATTCGCGACGATGCCAGCCTCGAAGCAGCTCTTGAAATGGGGGCGAAGCGCGTAAACCTCGGCACTGCGGCGCTAGAGAACCCAGAGTGGACCGAAGCCGTCATCGCACGGTTCGGTGAGCAGATCGCGGTTGGGCTTGATGTGCGTGGAGAGACACTCGCAGCGCGCGGCTGGACTGAGGAGGGCGGCAACCTGTGGGATGTATTCGAGCGGCTTGAGGCTGCTGGCTGCCCGAGGTACGTCGTGACTGATGTCACCAAAGATGGCACAATGCGCGGGCCGAACATCGATCTCCTCACGAAGGTTGCCGGCCGCACCGACCGCCCAGTAGTCGCTTCGGGCGGAATTTCGAGCCTTGACGACCTTGCCGCGTTGCGCGGGGTCGTGTCTGACGGCGTTGAAGGCGCCATTATTGGTAAAGCGCTCTATGACGGAGCATTCACGCTCGCCGCGGCTCTCGATGTCGCGGGTAGGTAGAGCGCGAACGCTTCATGGCCATTAAAAAACTTCCGTCGACGGGGGATACGCCTCGTTCGACAGGAGTGCCGGAAAGCCTCCAGGCTGGCGGCGAGGCTGATTCGGCGGGCTTCCCCTGGGAAGGGCGTGACTTTAACCATCACGAAACCGCATTTGCTGAGGATGATGGCACGACACCTTTGCACGTGACTGCTGCAGTATTGGCGATGCACGAAGCCGGCGCAGCATATCGTGCTGCGGCAGATCAGACGACGCTCACGCGCCTTGCTGAGCGACGATCTGACCTTCTCGTAGCGTTCTCGCAGTCCCGCGTACTTGTGCCGTTACTTGCGGAGGCCGGGGAATATGGTGAGACACCTGAGGGCAAGATCGTTGAGAAGTCGCAAGAGCTCTCGATTGTGACGGTCGAGGGGCCAGACGGACGCAAAGTGATGCCGATATTTACGTCGGCAGACGCAATGAGAACATGGAACCCTGAATCGAGGCCTATCCCGGTGCCAGCGCCTCAGGTCGCGGTTGCGGCTGCGCAAGAGGGTACCGATCTCATCATTGTGGATCCGGGATCAGTCGATACGCAGTTCGGTATACGCCGCCCTGAGTTGCACGCCGTCGCACTCGGTGAACCCAGTGTTCCTGCCTGGGCAGACCCGCAGGTTCGCGAGGCGTTCCTCTCAGGGGCAGCAGGCGAATCTCTGCTGCAAGCACTCGCATTGTTGCCGGGTGACCCTAACGGAGATCTCACCGCACCAGAAACTGAAGTGCACCTCATGATCGAACCGGGGCTCGGCAGAGAGGCACTCACTGAACTGCTTACCCGATTGCAGGGTCGCTGGACGACTGACGCGCTGATCGCCGAACGCGTCGACTCGATGCGTGTCATTCCGCGCACAGGGTAACAAGTGCCCGGGGCGAGCAAGACACGGCTGTGTGCAGTTAGGGTGATGTCAGGACAGCGAGTTCGCCTCGGTGGGGCGCGTCCAAAGCGCGGTATATCCGAAGAAGAGGATCAGCCCTGCGGCGAAAGTCGTCACGATCAATGTGTTCGTGTGCGCATCGCGGGCTTGTCCGCACGCGAGGTTCATGCGAAGTGACTCGATGTCGTTTTTCAGGACTTGCTGATTGAACGATTGCCTATTCGCGTCAGCAGAGAGTTCTTGACCCCGAGATACGAGCGGTGCCTTCCATCTCGACGGACCGGCGTTCGCGCATCGGGCCGTCGTATACCCTTCCTCAGCGGTCTCCGAGGCGACCCGAACTTCGGGTGTGTGAAACCAGGCGAACATTACCATTGTGAGCGCGGCCACGACGACAACGACGTAGACCGGTCGCTTCCACCGGATAGCTGCCGGGAGACCTGGTTGCGGTTCACTCATTACTTTGGTCTCTTCCGGCATGCATCAACGATATCGCACGGCGACGATCAGCCACCGATACCAGGGAGGCTCCGCTGACGGCCTGTCCGCTGCTATTCTGTGTGGATCGAGACACCGTTGTTGAGAGGGGCTGCTTGTGAGCACAGTGACGAAGGGCGCGCCTCCGGCTCGCGCTGAATGGACTGGCCAGGTCGGTTTTATCCTTTCGGCGATCGGTTCAGCCGTGGGACTCGGAAACATTTGGCGGTTTCCTGGTGTCGCATATGAAAACGGTGGCGGTGCGTTTCTCATCCCGTACATTGTTGCGTTGCTCACCGCGGGCATCCCAATCTTATTTCTCGATTACGCCATTGGGCACCGGTTCCGTGGATCTGCCCCTCTTGCCCTTCGTCGTCTTGCGGGGAAGCTTGGGGAGGGGATTGGCTGGTTCCAGGTCATGATCTGCGTATTCATCGCGATTTACTACACGGCAGTTCTCGCCTGGGCCTCAAGCTACTTCGTTTTCTCCTTCGATGTGAAGTGGGGTGAAGACGCGACGGGCTTCTTCACCGGTGAGTACCTGCAGCTCGCGGGCGAACCGTTCACGATGCAGTTCGTTCCCTCGGTATTGATTCCGTTGGTCATCATGTGGCTCGTGACACTCATCGTATTGGGAGCAGGCGTGGTCAAAGGCGTGCAGCGCCTGAACGTTATTGCGATCCCGTTGCTGGTCGTTGGTTTCCTCATTCTCGTGGTGCGTGCTTTGTTCTTGCCTGGCGCAGTAGACGGTTTGAACGCTTTGTTCACCCCAGACTTTGCAGCCCTCGCGAACCCGAGCGTGTGGGTCGCCGCGTACAGTCAAATCTTCTTCTCGCTTTCGGTCGCATTCGGCATCATGCTCACGTATTCGTCTTATCGTCGCCGCAAGTCAAACCTCACCACCCCTGGGCTCGTAGTGGCTTTCGGAAACTCGTCATTCGAGATCTTGGCCGGCATCGGGGTGTTCGCGACGCTCGGGTTCTTTGCTCACCAGCAGGGCGTAGCTGTCGGCGAACTCGAAGGGCTCACTGGCGTGGGGCTCGCGTTCATGACCTTCCCGGCGATTGTGGCGGAGATGCCGGGCGGCCCGATATTTGGCATGCTCTTCTTTGGCTCGCTCACGCTTGCTGGGCTCACCTCGTTGATTTCGATCATGGAAGTGATTCTTGCGGGAGTCATGGACAAATTTGGGCTGACCAGATTGCAGGCGGTCTATGGCATTGGCGGGGTGCTTGCCGTCGTTTCAGTGATTCTGTTCGGCACCACCTCTGGTCTCACCGCGCTTGACACTATTGACAACTGGGCAAACAACATTGGCATTGTCGCATCGGCAGTTGTGATGACGATAACTGTGTTGTGGATCCGCCGCTCGGGCACGATGCTCGCGAGCCATCTAAGTGTGCTCTCGACGTTCAAGGTGGGCAAAATCTGGCTGTTCTTTGTGACGCTGCTTGGCCCCGTCGTGTTGGGGTACATGCTCGTCGCTACCATTGTGAACCTCGTGATGGAGCCATACGCCGGATACTCTCAGGGGTATCTCCTCATCGTGGGGTGGGGCTCGGTCGCACTCATGATTGTCGGATCGGTAATCCTCACGAGCATGCGCTGGCGACACAACCCCGATAACTTCGAACCGTGGCCGCCCATTGAGACGCAGGCCAAGAAGGAAGGCGCACGATGACACCTATCGCAATCCTCTTCCTCGTGATCGCTCTCGTGATCATCTGGGGCGGGCTCATCGCGAGCATTATCTTCCTCAGTCGTAAGGGCGAGGTCGACTCGTACCCAGACGGCGGGAAAGACGCCTTTGGAGATTAAGCGTTCAGCTCGTTCAGAACAGGTTGATGAGCGCCACGTAGCACGCTGTACCCGCTGCGACACTGAGCAGCACCCTGCGTTTAAACACCAGGTGCACCCCAATGGTGACTCCTGTGGCGACGAGCACCATCCACCAGTCGGGCCCTCTCGCAACGATCTCACCGCGAAGCACCACGGCCGCGAGAATGAGGATAATGCCAGCGGGCATCCACTCACCGAGCACCTGTACGAACTTTGACTTACGCAGTTGCGACAGGACGGCGAACGGAAGGGCGCGAAGCCCGAACGTAATGAGGCCGCCGATCACGATTGCGGTGATGAGGTAGCCGGTCATGAGTGATCCGCCGCATCGGTGTTGTCTGTAGAATCGCCACCATGGCGGCGTGCGCCCGTGAGTGCGTACCGCAGCGCGAGCAGAGCGGCGAAGAGCACGAGCCCGGCAAGCATCGCATTCTCGGGAAACGCGACGAGTGCGACAGACACTGACAGTCCTGCAATCACCGCAGAGGGAAGTTCTCGTTTCGAGCGGATCGCATCCATTGTCATCACGATAAATGTGGCGGCAAGAGCGAACTCAAACCCGTGAATAGGCTCCGAAAGCGATGATGCAATGAGCAGCCCGATGGCACCTCCGCCGACCCAGTAGAGCTGCATCATGATCTGGCCGGCGAGGATGCGCTTCGAAGAAAGCTTCTCGCGCGCCATGAGCGAATACGTCACGTACGCCTCATCGATGAGGGCGTAGACGGAGTATGCGCGGGGCACGCCCTTGGTGACGTGCGAAAGCGGAAACGAAAACGCGTAGAACGCGTGCCTGAAATTCAGGGCGAACACGGTGACCGCGATCGTGATGAGTGGCATTGTCGCCGCGAGCATGCTCACGAGTAACAGCTCAACTGACCCCGCAAAGATTCCAATTGAGAGGGCCGGCGCCACCCACCAGGGGAGCCCCGCCTGCAGCACAAGAATACCGAGCGCAATACCGAGCGGAAAGATCGCGATACCGACGCCGAGTGAGTCCTTCACCCCGAGTAACACCGCTTGTCGTGATGATGTCGAGGATGCGGGCATACGACTATTCAATCGCATCTGTGCTCATGGAATCACCGTTCGCCGGTATGGCCTCACTCATCAAAGACTCGGTATGGTGGCTTCATGAGCTATGACGCTTCCGCAGACCGATATGACCTCACTCCGATCCGACGTTCCGGAAGGAGCGGGCTCCAGCTTCCGGCGCTCTCGCTCGGGCTTTGGCAGAACTTTGGAAGTGACCGCGAATTTGCGACGCAGCGGGAGACGGTGCTGAACGCATTCGACCGCGGGGTGTTCCACTTTGACCTCGCAAACAACTACGGGCCACCATTTGGGCAGGCAGAGGTGAATTTCGGCCGGATCTTGCGCGACGACCTCGCTGCGTACCGCGACGAACTCATCATCTCGACGAAGGCGGGATGGGACATGCACCCGGGCCCCTTCGGGTCTGGCGGGAGTCGTAAATATCTCGTAGAAAGCCTTGACCGTTCACTTGCACGGCTCGGTCTCGACCGGGTCGACCTGTTCTACCATCACCGGCCAGACCCCGGTACGCCGCTCGAAGAGACCGCTGCCGCGCTTGATTACATCGTGCGCTCGGGGCGCGCACACTACATCGGCATCTCGTCGTACTCTGCAGATTCGAGTCGCACAATGGCGAAGCTGCTGCGCGAACTCGGCACCCCGCTCGCGATCCACCAACCGTCATATTCGATGGTGAACCGGTGGATCGAGACCGATGGGCTGCTCGACGTTGCCGAAGATGAAGGGTTTGGTGTGATCGGGTTTACCCCGCTCGCGCAGGGCATGCTCACGGATAAATACATCAAGGGTATTCCTGAGGGAAGCCGGGCCGCTGACGCTGAAGGATCATTCACCAGCCAGGCGCTCACCCGTGAGTTCGTGGACCGGTTGCGTGCGCTCGCTGAGATCGCAGCGAAGCGCGGGCAGTCTCTTGCGCAGCTTGCGATCGCGTGGGCGCTTCGTGATGAGCGGGTCACGAGTCTTGTCGCTGGCGCGAGCAGCTCGGCGCAGTTCGAGGAGAACCTCGCCGCTGTCGCTCAAACTGACTTCACCCCCGCTGAGCTTTCTGAGATCGATGCGCTCGCGATTGATGCGAATATCGATCTCTGGGCGGATCCGCGCCTCGGAGGAGCTCTTCCGGCTATGTCGGCACGCGGTGCGTCGCCGATTGCTGTGCGGGACTAGCTGGAATAGTCGCTGATTGCGGCGGCGTATGAATGCCGCCGCAATGAAAGCGCTAGTTCACCGGGCCGGTGTATTTCTCGCCTGGGCCCTTGCCAATCTCATCAGGGATCGGCGACGCTTCGCGGAACGCGAGCTGCACCGAACGCAATCCGTCACGGAGCGGGCGTGCATGGGAATCGCTGATCTCGGGCGCACCTGCGGTGATGAGGCCGGCGAGCGCATTAATGAGCTTGCGCGCCTCGGCAAGGTCGGTCTGGCTTTCGGGGTCATCTGCCAGTCCACACTTGATTGCGGCGGCACTCAATAGGTTGACGGCCGCAGTGGTGATAACCT
>JBQEBC010000024.1:0-37318 GCA_052106035.1 Leucobacter sp.
CCGGCGAAATTGGTGTGTGCCTGCCGCCATCATGAAAGGTCCACGTGACCGAGCAGAACCCAGAATCCAAGCAATCCTTCGCCGACCTCGGCGTACCTGCCCCAATTGCACACGCACTTGAGAAGAATGGCAAGACCTCGCCGTTCCCAATTCAACGCGACACCCTCCCTGACACGCTCAAAGGACGCGACGTACTTGGCCGCGGCCGCACTGGCTCAGGCAAGTCAATCGCCTTCGGCATCCCCCTCGTCTCTAACCTCGCGGGTGGCGAAGCTGGTATCGCTTCGGGCTCCGCTGCCAAGAAGCGCCGCCCCAGCCGCCCGCGCGGCATCGTGCTTGCACCAACTCGTGAGCTCGTCACACAGCTCGCAGAGTCCATCAAAATGCTTGCCGATCCAGCTGGCATCAAGGTCACGACCATCTTTGGTGGCGTACCGCAGCGTCGCCAAGAAGTTGCGCTCGAAGCTGGTGTCGACATTGTTGTGGCTGCTCCCGGCCGTCTCGATGATCTACTCAAGCAGGGCGTCCTCAGTCTCGACAGCGTCGAAATCACCGTTCTTGACGAAGCCGATCACATGGCCGACATGGGATTCCTTCCCGTTGTCACGCGCATCATGAACAAGACCCCTCAGCGGGGCCAGCGTCTCCTCTTTAGCGCAACACTCGATAACGGCGTTGACAACATCGTAAAGAAGTACCTGCACGATCCGATTCTTCACTCGGTCGATTCTGCTGAGTCTCCTGTTCCCCAACTCACACACCACGTATTTGAGGTGTCAGGCAAGGGCCACAAGGATGCGCTCATTGAAGCACTGGCGAGCGGATCGGCCCGCCGCATCATGTTCACTCGCATGAAGCACCAGGCGAAGAAGCTTGCGAAGCAGCTCACCGCTGCTGGTATTCCTGCCGTTGAGCTCCAAGGCAATCTCTCGCAGAACGCGCGTGATCGCAACCTCGCAGAGTTTGTGTCTGGTGATGCTCGTGTGCTCGTCG
This sequence comes from Leucobacter sp., assembly GCA_052106035.1. GTDB lineage: Bacteria > Actinomycetota > Actinomycetes > Actinomycetales > Microbacteriaceae > Leucobacter. The sequence goes on from JBQEBC010000024.1 coordinate 994, forward strand.
CGACCGACGTCGCTGCTCGCGGCGTGCACGTTGATGGCGTGGATCTCGTTGTGCACATTGATCCGCCCGTCGAGCATAAGGCGTATCTGCACCGCTCAGGCCGGACAGCTCGTGCAGGCAATGAGGGTGACGTTGTCACCATCGTGTTGCCCGAACAGCGTGGCGAGATGAAGCAGCTTATGCGTGCCGCGAAGATTCGCGTGACGCCGCTCCAGGTCGACCCAATGTCGAAGAATGTCTCGCGCGAAGTTCTTGATCTCATCGGCGAAGTAGCACCCCGGCTGGACCCAAAGCTTATTGAGCAGCGTCGCAACGAAGCTCAGGCTGCGCAGCAGCGTGCCGCTGGCCACAACCCCTCTGGCGCAGGCAAATCGACCGGCGCCAACGCGAAGCGCAAGCGTTCACGAGGCGGCCAGGGTCGCGGTGGATCGGGCCAGGGCGGCCAAGGTGGCGGACAGCCCCGTAGTTCACAGGGTGGCGGTCAGAGCCGCGGCTCACAGGCCGGCGGCCAGCGCCGCTCGCAAGGTGGCCAAGGTAGGCCTCGTGGTGGCCAGGGACAGCGCTAACCAGCGCACCGCTTGAACCGTCGGCCCCGAAGCGCTTCACCACACGTTGGTAAGAAGGCTTCGGGGCCGACTACGTACGAAGGGCTTATTACCTTCCCTCTTGCGCGCGGATCTTGCCCGCACGCGCAAACCAGGTGACAAGGAAGCTGAGCAGGAGGGCGAAGAATACTCCGAGGTTCGCGTATGCCCAGTCCCCCTCTTTGCCGCCAATGAGCCCGAGTAGGTAGCCCTGCCAGTTATTCCAACCAGCATCGTCGGCGAAGAGATTCACAACGAACCCCCACCCGATCACGGACGCAACAACGAGTGTGCCGATCGAAGTCCAATCCCAAGCACCGTACCTGCCCTTTGGGTCGAAGAGTGCTGCTTCGTCGTAATCCTTCTTACGCCTCAGAATGTCGGCGATGAGAATGCCGGCCCACGCCGCAAGCGGAACACCGAGCGTAATAAGAAAGCTTTGGAACGGGCCTAGGAACCCCTCCGCAAAGAAGACGACCCAGATCGTGCCGAGCGTGAGGATCACTCCGTCAATGCCAGCCGCGGCAGGCCGCGGGATTCGGATACCGAGACTGAGAAGCGTAAGCCCTGAAGAATAGATGCCGAGGACGGCGCCCGAGACGAGGGCAAGTACCGCGGTAATAAGGAAGGGCACCAGCACCCAGACGGGCAAGATCGTGGCAAGTGCCCCGATTGGATCAGCCCCCACTGCGTTCATAAGCTCTGCATCGGACCCAGCGAGCAACAGGCCGAAGATGACGAGTAACGATGGCGCCACTGCGCCGCCGAACGTATTCCAAAAGACAATCGAACCGTCTGAGGCATCGCGCTTTTGATATCGGGACCAGTCTGCTGCAATGTTGATCCAGCCAAGACCGAATCCTGTCATCACCATGACAAGTGCCCCGATGACCTGACCCGTGCCACCTGCCGGCTGTGCAAGTACCGCGGCAAAGTCGATGTGCGGCACGGTGAGAATAATGTACAGAATTGTGACGGCACCGGTAATCCAAGTAAGCACCGACTGCAATTTCATGATGGTGTGATAGCCGAGTACAGATGCCACCACGATTAGCGCTGCAACTACGACCGTCGCAATGAGCTTCACCGCGACGCCGCCATCTCCGCCAAGTTGAGTAATGACCGTGGCAGTCGCAAGTACAGCCATAATCGCGAGGAATGTCTCCCAGCCGATTGAGGTGAGCCAGGAGACAACACCAGGCACCTTTTGTCCGTGCACGCCAAAGGCCGCGCGCGATAGCACCATCGTGGGAGCTGAGCCGCGCTTCCCGGCAATTGCGATCAGTCCGCAGAGGGCGAACGAGACGACAATACCGATGACCGAGACGATCGTCGCTTGCCAGAACGAAATACCAAAGCCGAGCACGAACGAACCGTACGACATCCCAAATACTGAGACATTCGCGGCAAACCATGGCCAGAACAGATCACTCGGTTTCGCGGTTCGCGCATCTTCCTGCACGATCTCGATGCCAGTCTTCTCAATGAGCAACGACGTTGGTACTTGGTTAGACACTTCGGCCTCCGTGGCGCAGTGTGAACTCCCTCTTGGAGTCATCCTTAGTGACATCTTCGCAGAATGCGCCTAGTCAATGAGAGGAAGAACTGCACAGTTCGCAAAATATCGCGGATTCGTCAACCAATTTCGATCGTGAACCTACCTGAAACGCGCGGCAGAACTCCGAGTCACTGAGAATAGGGCAGAATAGAAGTATCTGTGGCATCTGAGTCACATTCCCCAGACTTCCGAGGAGACACTGTGAAGATCAGCACTCGCATCTACGCCGCCGTGACCGTCGCACTCGCAACGGTATTCGTTGGCGCGCCAGCTTTCGCTTCCGAGGGAGGCGAAAAGATCGACACGCTTGCGGAATTCTCGTCGGCTGGCCAGCCAGTTGATGTGGTCGCAATTTCGATCGTCGGTGTTGTATTGCTCGCTGTCGTACTCATCGGCTCGACCTTGGTCGGCAACCTCTTCGAAAAGAAGAACTAAACTCCGGAGCGGAAGCTCTCCGGGCTAGTTTGCGCTCGCCGTGAGCGGATCCCGCACAACCCGAAACGTCGCGACGAGAGGATCTGCGGCTCCGCGCACGAACCCTGTTGGCGATGAGGCGACTGCCTGCAGAAAGCTCACGGTTTCCTCAGTGATCTCCTCACCCGGCACAAGATTCGGTATGCCAGGAGGGTACGCAGCAAGCGTGTCAGCGGAGATCTGCCCGATGGCCTGATGTGCCGTCACAAGAATGCTCTCAGCGAAGTAGGCAGAACGGGGCAGCATACGCAGCGTGCCTGCTTCTGGGAGCTCCGGGAACGCGGGAACAGAGACTGCTCCAGATCCCGCAAGCTCAGCGGCTTCCCGGAGCGATGTGGCCTCTGCGGCAACTTCTTCGAGCGCAGCCATAACTCGGTCGAGACTTGGAGCTGCGAGTGCTCCGATCACAGCGACAATCGTCGTGGCCGTCGACATCTCAAAGTAGACGCCGTGCTCTGCAATCACACGATCACGAACCCAGTGGCCACTTTGTCCAAGCTTCGAAACGTCAATCGGTACGCGCAAAGGGTCGGTTGCGACAATGTCGGGGAACCTGTCGAAATCGTCACTGATAACCGAGTAATAATCGCTTGCCCTGAGCCGGTCGCGGAATTCATCAGAGAGACGGATCGCCTGCTCAATCTCTCCGTGATTGTTCATGAGCGCGTGGCGGGCAGCGTCAAGCGACCCCATGAGGATCGCGCTCGCGGAAGTGGATGATGTCATCGTGTACGACCGCGCCACCAGCGGTTCGAGCTGGTCGGCGAACTCAGTGTCCCCGAGGTGGAGCATCGCCGATTGTGTGAGTGAACCGGCGAGCTTGTGCGTGCTCGAGATGACAAGGTCGGCTCCGAGCCTCGCCGGTGACTCGGGGAGGTCATCATGGAACCCGAAATGTGCGCCCCAGGCACCATCAACAATGAGGGCTGCCCCGTGCGAATGAGCAACTCGTGCGAGTCCCGCGACGTCGGCAGTGGATCCGAAATAACTGGGTGACACCACGTACACGCTCTGCACCGCTCGCCCACCCTCGACCTCAGCCGCGAGCGCATCGGCGAGCACCTCAGGAGTGAGACCATGCGCAATACCGTGATCATGATCGACGCTCGGCGCAACAAACGCGGGAATGAGGCCGGCGAGCAGCACACCGTCAGTAAAGCTTGAGTGCGAGCTGCGTTGCATCAGTACTCGCTCGCCCAGGCCTCGCACCGCAAACGCTGCAGTGCGGTTACCCTGTGACGCACCATTCGTAAGAAACCAGGTGCGTCGCGCACCCCACGCTTCCGCGGCAAGCCGCTGCGCGTGCACAAGAGGAGAATCTGATCCGAGGTCAATTCCGTCAAGCATGAGTGGCACATCAAGCTGCACCAGCCGATCACCAAACAGTTGCGCCAGATGAGCACCACCCGCGTCAGGCGTGCATCCGTGCCCAGGAACCATAAGGCTCTGTGGGTGTGCGTCTGCAAACCGCTCGAGGGCCGAGGCGTACGGGGCGTCTCGCTGGGTTACCTGGGTGTCAGTAAGCATAGATCCATGCTGGCCTGGTCGACCATGCTGGGTAAACCCCACAATCCACTCATTGGCAACATATACTCTATGGAACACGGTGCGGTGGGTTACTTCGCACCCTCAGCAATTCCGGGAGCAATATGATCGACCTCAGGCAGCTACAAGCACTGAGCGCAGTTGCGGCGGAGGGCTCGGTGGCCCGCGCCGCAGTACGACTGGGCTGGAGCCAGCCCACGGTCGATTACCATCTAAAGAATCTCGACAGGCTTGTCGGCACAGAACTCACTATTCGCAGCACGCGTGGCAGTCGACTGACAACAGCAGGCCAGCTCATGCTCGAAAGAGGCGACGAGATTCTCGGCCTCGCCGACCGCACGCTCACTGACGTTCGAGATCTTGCTCAGCTCGGTCATGTGCGATTGCGCTTCGGCATCTTTCCGACTGCGGCCGCACGCCTCCTTCCAGGTATTGTTGCGCGTCTCGGAGAACTCGGTATCGAGCTCGACGCAACGCTCGAGGAGGTCATGCCACTTGTTGGTGGAGTGAATCAGCACACCCTCGATGCTGCCCTTATTTACGCTGCAGGAGGTTACGAGCTCCCATTACGCTCGGGCGTGCACACAACACACGTCTTCACAGACCCCATGCTGCTTGCTCTCCCCTCACATCACAAACTCGCAAGCATCGAACGCTTCGATATCGCGTCAATGCTTGCGCTCGGCGACGAGAGCTGGGTGATGGGATCCACGCCGGGCGACACTCTCGACGACCTCGTGCGTGAGATGTTCCAATCTTCTGGAATTGAGCCAAGTGTCGCGATCCGCACGGACGACTATGCGGTGGTGCTCGGGCTCATTGCTGCCAACATGGGAGTCGCGCTCGTACCGAGTTTGCTCCAAGGCATCGCCCCAGAGGGTGTCGTACTTCGCCCAATCGCAGACGAGCGCTTCACGCGAGAACTCCTCCTCGCTGCCCCTGCCGGCCCGAGTGGGCCAAGCACCGCCGTGAGGCAATTGGCCGAGGCCGTACGTCGATCGATTGCTTCACTCGATTAGCGCGGTGCCTCTGCCGGTTCTTCACGAATAAACCAGGCGACGACAATGCCGCACGTCGCAATAATCGCGCTCACCAAGAACGCGATCCGCAACCCGGCAACGATTGATTCAGGAGTATCAGCCGCGGCAATACCCCCGTGATTCACGGCCACGAGCGTCATCACCGTCACAAGCAATGCTGTACCAGCGGCGCCGGCAAGCTGCTGCGTCGTCGTGATCATCGCACTGCCGTGCGATGCAAGACGCGATGGGAGCGACCCGAGCGCAATCGTGTTCATGGGGGTAAATATGCCCGACAAGCCGATATTCATCACAATGTTCGTCGCGAACAACTGCCAAATGTGTGTATCGGTGTCGAACAGCATCATCGACCAGATCGAAATTGCGGTAACAGTCGCCCCAATAATGAGGAGCCTGTGGCCAGCACCTCGATCTACCAGACGTCCGACGATGGGAGCGAGTATTCCAGAGATAAGGCTTCCTGGCAGCACGATGAGTCCCGTGACGGCAGGGCCGAAGTGAAGCACGGTTTGCGCATACAGCGGTATGAGGAAAAGCGCTCCAAAGAGTGCGATACCACTGACCACGAACAAGACGACCGAGAACAGGTACGGACGAATGGATAAGACCCGAAGATCAAGCAGCGCTCTGTCTGTGCGTTGCAGCACGAGTTGACGCCACACAAAAAGCGCGAGCCCCACAATCCCGACGCTCAGTGGAATCCAGGGAGCAAGCGTTGGTGCCCCTACCGCCGCAGAGCCTGCCGCACTCAGCCCGTAAACGATGCCGCCAAATGCGAAGCCAGAGAGCACTATGGACAGTGCGTCGATGCGTGCGCGCTTGTGCACTCCCACGTTGGGCATGCGAAGTGTGCCGGCGACAAGTGCGAAAACAACAATCGGCAACATGATGATGAAGAGCCAGCGCCAACTGAGCCACTCAAGAACGAAGCCCGAGAGCACCGGCCCGCAGGCAGGGGCAACCGAGAACAGTATCGACACGTACCCCATGAATTGCCCGCGCTTACCCGAAGGCGCAACCGTGGTGATGGTCGTCATCAGCAGCGGCATCATCACGGCTGTGCCCGCTGCTTGCACAACGCGACCGATGAGCAGTACTCCGAAGCCTGGGGCAACCGCACCGATCACCGTTCCGATCAGAAACACCGTCATTGCTGCGATGAACAGGGCGCGGGTTGAAAACCGCTGAATGAGGAGCCCCGTCATCGGAATAACGATGCTCATCGTGAGCATATAAGCCGTGGTCAGCCACTGCGCCGCAGCCGCTGTAATGGCGAGTTCTCGCATGAGCACCGCAGTGGCAACCCCCATGACTGTTTCGTTGAGGATGACAACGAATGCAGACCCGAGGAGCAGCCAGATCGCTAGCTTTTCACTTGGACCGAACTCGCTCCCCGGCACGGGCAATGACACCGACTCTTCGGGGTCGTTTTGTTCTGGCTGCGTGGGCTCTGTCGGCATCTCAGGATCATCATAGTGATACTTATGGGTTTCTCTCTAGCAATAACATCCAGTGAATCTCGAGAGCTACGCTTGGGTCATGACGAGATACCTGGATGAAGCTGCCGCAGACGACGACGGGATCGAGATTACGCACGAACCAGAGGCGAATAGATTTGCCATATATGCGCAACGCGATGACGCACGATCGCTCATTGGCGAGGCGCATTATTCATTCCCGAAACCCGGGGTCATCGATTTTGACCACACGGTTGTGAGTCCACCATTTCGCGGAACTGGACTGTCAGGCTTGCTTGCTCAGCGCGCACTCACCTCAGAAATCGCGAGCACACACACCATCACAGCCTCATGCTGGTTTATCGAGGGGTACCTCGCGAAGCATCCGAACCTCGCACACTAGCAAAGCAAGCCCCTAGGCTTTTTTCGAGATTTTAAACTTGTTCAGAACCTTTGACTCATTTTTTGGGTTCTGCTGCTGAATCAACGAGGTCAGGTCGCGTTCGATGAGTTGCTGAATACGCCCCTCACGTTCGCTGCGATACTCCTCGTCGTGGCCACCGCTGTAATAGGGGTGGCTTGCACGCTCTTTGAGAGAATTGCCGATTTCTTCCCAAGCAAGCTTTCGAGCCCTCTCGGCGGTCTCGCTCAGGTAGGTGTCGTTCTCGGTACGTTCACGCAATTCAGTCGCCACCTGCTCATACACTTCTTGGCGGTGGCGGAGGGTGCGGTTGTCACCGCTTCCGTATTCGGATTCGCTCCAAGCGCTTCTTCCGCGGTCTCGAATCTCGCCTCGCACGCGAGCTATATGCCGGGCGTCGCGCTCGCGTTCGACCGCAAGCTCGTTCAGTGAGTCCCGGACCATCTCAATGATTTGCTCTGCGTCGTAGTCGGCATGTTCCTTCAGGGCATTCATAATGATTGCGTTCTTCACTGTCATACGCACTGCAACATCGGCAACCAAGAGCCCCTGCTCAACGATTTCCTCCACCGGAGCAAGGACACGCTTAGGAAGGCGCCGGGGCGCCGCAGCGCGAGATTTGCGCCTCGAAAACCAACCCAAATTGGGCCTCCAATCATTTGTACTTCTTATTATCTCGCATAGTTTGGTCGTGAGCAGAACTTGCACAGAGTCCGGTGAGATAATGATGCTGATTCCGAAATCTTGGAATGCGGACGAGGGAGCAGTACCCGCAATCGACGACTGCCAGGAAGCAACGATGACCTTCGCCTGGATCGTTCTTATTGGCAGTGGCCTCCTCGAAGCAGTGTGGGCCACCTCACTCGAGGCATCGAAAGGGTTCAAAAAGCTCTGGCCTTCAACACTCTTCATTGTGTCGATGAGCACAAGCATGGTGGGGCTCTCGTACGCCATGCACACTATTCCCGTCGGCACCGCGTATGCCGTGTGGGTGGGAATTGGTGCCGTACTCACCGCGGCTTGGGCGATGCTTTCGGGCGCCGAGAGACCATCGGTAATTCGGGTGCTTCTACTCCTCGGCCTCATTGGCTGCGTGGTGGGCCTGAAAGTGGTGAGCTAGTTGACCGAGTCCATCGAGCACGCCATCTCAGTTCAGCAGGCTGAGACTTCTGCAACTGGAACGTCTTCCGTTCCCAAAAAGGTCGCTCACACCCGCCATTGGATTGCCTTGTTCGCGAGCGCTGGCCTCGAAGCCGCGTGGGCACTTGCGCTCAGCGCGTCTCAGGGGTTTTCAGTACCGCTCTGGACGGGAGTCTTTCTCGTCACAGCAACGTTGAGCATGCTGGGTCTTGGCTTCGCGATGAAAGGGATTCCGATCAGTATTGCCTATGCAATTTGGACCGGCATCGGCGCAGCACTCACTGTCTCAATTGCAATGATGACCGGCACGGAATCTGTATCGCTCCTCAAAATTGTATTCCTCGGAGGCATCGTCGCGTGCGTCGTTGGCTTGCGGTTCACCGGCGAGAATTAACCCACTGTCATTCGCTGAGCGTAGATACCCACACAGAATTTGACGCCGTTGTTCCAAGAATTGTCCGTGAGGCTTCAGGATTCCCCTGGACAATCACCGTGACTGTCTCTGAGTACGGCTCGCTCGAAAGCACCTGCAACTCTGCGTCAACCACGATTCCACGCTGTGCGAAATATTGCAGCATCCCCGCGTCTGAATCAGAGATCCGCTCCACGCGCACACTGCACGGGGCGGCCGCCTCTGTAAGCAGCACCGCCTCCGGTCGATGTACGCGTCCGTCGGCGCTGGGAATTGGGTCACCGTGCGGATCTCGTGTTGGGTAGCCGAGGACACGATCTATGCGATTCACCAGGTCGTCTGTGACGGCGTGTTCCAAGCGATCGGCCACGTCGTGTACCTCGTCCCAGGAGTACTCAAGCTGCCGCACGAGAAAGGTTTCGAGCAATCGGTGTCTACGCGTCATGAGGACGGCAAGTTCACGCCCCTCAGCGGTGAGCGTCACGGCGCCATAGCGAACGTGTTCAATCAGTTCGTTGTCTGAAAGCTTACGCAGTGCATCGGAAACCGTAGACAAACGCACCCCCGCAGCCTCAGCAATTGCCGAGTTCGTGATGGGCAGGTCCGACCATTCCTCAAGACTCCAGATGACCTTGAGATAGTTCTGCATGCTCGCAGTGATGCTTTCGACGCTCACGTCACCAAGCGTACCGGGTACGATGCTTGCCTCAGCGGCCACGCGGTACGACACTAAACTCATGACTATTTCGGTACCTGAAATACACGTTGCCCGAATCTATGATTCCCTCACCGCTGAGTCTTCCGGCGACGCAGACGACTCGTCGGTGCGAGTCTTGGTGGATCGTCTGTGGCCTCGCGGAGTGAGCCGTGATGAAGCAGCTATTGATCTGTGGCCAAAAGTGGCCACCCCGAGCGCGGACCTGCGCAAGAGTTGGCATGCAGATCCGCACGGCCAAGATCCCGCACAGTTTGGCGCGTTTCAGGATGCCTACCGGGAAGAGCTCGCGAACGAACCTGCACGATCGGCACTCTCAGATCTCGTAAGCGAAGTGGCAGACGCTTCTCGCATATTGTTGCTCACTGCCACAAAGACCCCCGATATCAGCCATGTACCGGTGTTTCTTGCCGCGCTCACAGACGCGCTTCGATCACGCTAATGATTCGGTCGCGCTCAGTCAGTTAGCATGATCTTGCATCAGCAACAGCGCGAGCTCACGAAGCGCCCGATCGAATTCGGCGTCATCCGTGCCGCCTAGCCCAATCACAATCCCCGACATGCCATCGCCCTGTCGATGCCAATACCCGCCAAGTGGTTGCGCACCCAGATTCGCCTCTTGCGCACGTCCAACCGCACGCGCCTCGCGAGATCTCAGCGCATCCGGTGATCCGCCCACGAACTCGAGCACTGCGTGCAATCCCCCATCCATGGGGCGCACGAGCACCTCTTGCACTCCGGCGAAGCGATCGGATACGAGGTCACGGCGTTCGGCGTATCGTTTGAGTAGCCTGTTCGTGTGCCGGCGCAGCTCTCCGCTCTTGAGGTACTGTGCGAGCGCAGACTGCACAACCGAAGACACAGGCCCGCCCAGTTCGTGCCTCGCAGGCTCAACGAGCGCACGGATCGCCCGCGGCACGAGCATGTATCCTGCCGACAGCGCAGGAGCGACGGTTCGCGAAAATGTGCCGAGGAGCACTACGGATCCGGTCATCTCATCGTCGAGTGCCGCGAGGGTGGGAAGCGGGTTTCCGGTGTACCGCAACTCAGAGTCGAAATCATCTTCAACAACGATGACTCCCGAGCTGTGCGCCCAAGCGAGGAGCTCGCGCCGCCGCACGAGCGGTAACGAACCGCCGAGCGGATACTGATGACTCGGCGTCACAATAACAACATCGAGCAAACCGTCAGGAAGTCTTGAAGTATCGAGCCCTTCGGAGTCGGTGGGCAATGCGACGATGTGTGCACCGTGCCTCGCCGCGACGCCACGGAGTGACGGCAGACCGGGGTCCTCCACCCCCACGACGAGCGCTCTACCCCGCGTTGTCCCGAGTGCGGTCAGCAGCAGGCCCAGGCCATCGCGTGTGCCAGCGGTGACAATGACGTCCCGGGCGGTGCGCACTGTCGCACGCATACGCCTGAGGTGGTCTGCGATTTCATTCCGCAAGTGGGGGTCACCAAGCGCCGGAGCGACGAGGTGCGCGCGCGTGGCGGCAGCTCGCCACGCAGCCCGCCAGGCTGCGCTATCAATCGCACTTGGTATTGGAACACCCGGGCGAAGCGGCCCGTATGAGACCGCGGACGTCAGTAGATCCACCGGATCTACCGCGATCTCAGTCTCTGAGTGCGCTGGAATAGTCGGAGTTGTTGCGGTCTTTCCGAGCTCCGGATGTACTTCAGTACCTCTCCCATGTCGCGCTCTGAGATACCCCTCGGCTATGAGCTGTTCATAGGCGGCGACGACGACTCCGCGCGCAACCCCGATCCGCCCAGCAAGCAAACGCGTGGCGGGCACCGATTCACCTGCTCGCAACGTTCCTGCGTCAATCGCATCTCGAAGCGCGGCCGCGAGCTGCATTGGCAACGGTGCGTCTGCGGCGCGATCGAGCTGCACGGGAAATTCACGTGCAGCTATCCTCGGGCCCGAAGAATTCAGATGAGAGGAACTCAGACCAGCGGAATTAGACATGTGCGGCGAGGTCGAGCCGCGGTTCCGTACCGCCGAGCGGAGCAAGCACAGCGGCAAGATCAGCCTTGTCAATTTCCTCGATCGAAGCGGGCACCCACTTTGGGTTGCGATCCTTATCGATGAGTTGGGCACGCACACCCTCAGTGAAATTGGGAAGTGTCGCGAGCCTCGGAACAATGCGGAAATCGTCTTCGAGTACGCCAGCTAAGTCGAGTTCACGCTCTCGTGTGCGGGAGATTTGAGCGAGGGTGATCGCGATCGAGACTGGGCTCATTTCGCGAATAGTCTTCGCAGTGTCATTTCCCTGACCCAGGTCGCTTGCTTCGAGCGCACTAATGAGACGCTGAGCGGCTCCCCCCGGATCTGCGACAACTTCTCCTGCCTCACCCAGTGCAGCCTCAGCGATCTCGTCGAACCACTCACGAACCTGCATGAGCGGCGCATCGGGCGGCGTGCTCCCCAAAGACGCGAGCGTTTCCGCTGGCGCTCCACCGGCGGCGAGCGCCTCGCGCAGTGCGTCGAGCTTGTCGCTCATGATGAAGTAATCAGCGAACCCCAGCGCTATCGCGTCCCCCGGTGTCATCTCGCCCGCTGTGAGTGCAAGATACTCACCAAGTCTCCCCGGTGCCCGCGCAAGCAGCAAGTGCCCCCCAACATCGGGCATCAGTCCGATGCGTGCCTCAGGCATCGCAAGCCTGCTCCGCTCAGTGACAACGCGAAACGCAGCGTGTGCGCCTAACCCGATGCCGCCGCCCATCGTAATGCCGTCCATGATGGCGACGACTGGCACCTCTGACGTGTGTACCGCGTGATCAAGTGTGTACTCAAGCCGGAAGAGGCCGTGCGGATCCTCCGTTGACGCGATCTGCTTAATGTCGCCCCCGCCGCAGAACCCGCGCTCGCCCGCTCCGTCGAGATAAAACAGCGCCGACTGGTGATCAGCTTCGAACACATCGAGCAGCATTCGAAACATTTCTGTATTCAGCGCGTTGATCGCGCGTGGGCGGTTGAGCGTGATGTGAGTGAGCGCACCCTCGCGTCTCACAGAAATGAGCGAATCGTCCATGCGGCCACGCTAGCAGCCCGCGTCAGCCAATTCGAGATGGGCGCTCATTACTATGGCTGCGGGTGGCGCCCATCGTAGGCTTGAAACCCGCGTGCGGTGCGCAACAAAACGAGCATGAGCACGACGATAAGGATGCCTCCGAAGAATGCCGGCGCCCAAATCGCGATTACGGTGGCAAGTACACCGGCGAAGAGGTCGCCGACGCGTGGGCCGCCCGTGACCACTACGTAGAACAGCCCCTGCATGCGGCCGATCACGTGGTCTGGCGCCGCTGATTGCAGAATGGTGGATCGGAACACCGCACTCACATTGTCTGCTGCGCCTGCACCGGCGAGCGCAAGGCAGGCGAGCACGATAGCCGGGATCATCGGAGGCGCACTGAAGAGGCCCGTTTCGGTCGGCAACGGTGAGAGTAACGGCGTTCCGACGAGCATCCCACTGATCAGCAGCACAACCCCAAATAGCAAAGTTGCCACACCATACGCAGCGATCGAGATTGTCACGGCCCGACCCTGCCTGCGCACGCCCCCGAGTGGACCAGAAAACAGACTGCTGAGCAGCGACCCGATCGCGAAGGCAGCGGTGAGCAGCCCTACGGTCACGGCTCCCCCGCCAAGCACCAGCACACCGGCTGCGGGAAATACGACGCGTGGCTGCCCGAGGGTCATCGCAATGATGTCCCACACAAATGTCGCGCGCACGTTCGGAGCGTGCCGCAGAAAGTGGATACTCTCCGCGGCAGACGTAAGTGCTGCTCGAAGAGGATTCTTCGACGGAGCACCCTGCTCACGACTCGGCAATATCTGCGGAAGACTGACGATGCCGAGGAACCCGGCGGTGAACAACAGCACATCCACGAGAAACGTCCACGGAACGCCAACGAATGCGACGAGCACACCGGCAAGTGCAGGACCCACGGTCACGGCAACGCCCATGGTGATGCCGTTGAGCGCTGCCGCCGCTGGGAGCAGCTGCGGCGCGATGAGCCTGGGGTAGATGGATCCGCGCGCGGTGCCCATGATCGTCGCGGACGCAGCGTTCAATGCGGCGAGCGCGTAGTACGGCCAGGTCTCTGACACACCAACGAAGGCGATGACGGTCATCGCACTAATACTGAGCCAGGCAATAATCGAAGTCACGAGGGCGACTTTGCGCCGGTCGAACATGTCGGAAAGCGCGCCGCCCACGAAACCAGCAAGAATCATCGGGCCGAGCGCCCACAGCGCAACAAACGCGACAGCTAGTGTTGACCCGGTGAGGGCGTAAATGTGCAGACCGACCGCGACAACGGTCATCTGTGAGCCGATCTGTGAGATCGAGTTACCGATCCACAACCGCGCAAAAGCGGGGCTTACTTTAAGTGGGGTGGTGTCGACGAGCAGGCGGCGAAAGCCACGTTTCTCACCATTGCCCGGAGTGCTCACTTGTGAACCGTACCAGAGCGGCTAGGCTCCAAGCGTGCTTGATGACCGGTATGACAACGACCCAATTGCCCGAATGAAACCGAGGCGAGGCCCGGTCGAACGCAAGGAAGTTCCGCTTGCGTTCGGGCTTGTCGTCGAGCACAGCCTGACAGAGTTTTGCGGAGCAGTGATTGACGCCCGAGACGGTGTGCTCTCGCTCGAAGATTTTGATGGCGCAGTACGCGCGTTTCCTCTTTCTGACGGCTTTCTCGTCGATGGTCTGCCCGTGAAATTTGTGGCACCAAAACGTGAGCACCAGCCGAGACGGCGCACTGCCTCAGGGTCGTTCGCAGCTCCGGAGGCTCGCGCGAGGGTCGCCATGCCGAGTCGCATCTTTGTCGAGGGCAAGCATGATGCTGAGCTTGTCGAGCAGGTGTGGGGTGACGATCTGCGCCTTGAGGGCGTGGTGGTTGAGCTCCTCGAGGGTGCGGATCGGTTGGACGAAGTACTTGCTTCGTTTGGTCCATCCCCCGAACGAAGAGCAGGTGTGTTGCTCGACCACCTCGTCGCGGGGAGCAAGGAAACGCGTATCGCAGAGGCAGTTGCGCGCGGACCTTACGGCAAGCACACCCTCATCGTCGGCCACCCATACATCGACATTTGGGAGGCAGTGAAGCCTGCACGCCTCGGTCTCGAAGTGTGGCCGAAGATTCCCCGTGGAACTGACTGGAAAACTGGCATTTGTCGTGCGCTCGGTTGGCCAGCTGAAGACATGTATGACATCGCTGACGCCTGGGCACGGATTCGCGGTCGGGTGCGCAGTTTCCGTGACCTTGAACCCCAACTCGTAGGCAGGGTTGAACACCTCATCGATTTTGTTACGGTCAAGCAAGAATCCGGATCAACTCGCTAAGAGCAGATAACTTTCAGCGTGAACGAAGTATCCTGAAGGTGAAGCATTCCCGACGTAGGTGGTGCAATGAGCGCACAGATACAACCAATATTTCTTCTTATGCCGCAGTGGCAGGGATCCGCAGCTTCTCGAGCCATGCTGCTCATGGACGGGGCAACCCACCTTCGCGGCGACCTTCCGCAATCAGCAAGTGTCGAAGTTGCCGTGCCTGCACATGCCGGTGACTCCCTGGGCACTCCTGTCGCGCGCCTCAGTTCCCTACTCTCAGCAAGAAGTTCCGCACGCGAACTCCTCAAAGCTCGTTCCGAAACAGCGATCACAATGGGCGGAGATTGCGCATCAACACTTGCCGGGCTCGAGCGCGCAGCCGAGCGTGACCCAGGGCTCGCTGTGCTCTGGTTTGATGCGCACGCTGATTTGCAGCACCCAAGCACGTCCCCATCTGGATCCGCGTCAGGAATGACGCTAAGACATGCGCTCGGTGACGGGGTTCCAGAACTCGCCTCAGACACTCCCCTCTCGCCGCACCAAGTGCTCCTCGTAGGTGCTCGCGAAATAGACCCGGAAGAACAAGAAGCAATTGATGAGCTTGGAATTCATCGGCACGAGATCGCCGAAGCCGAGATCCAGGCGGACCGAGTCAGCAAGTGGCTTCATGCCTCAGGTGCCACGAGTGTGTATGTACATATCGATCTTGATGTGCTCGATCCGGCGGAATTCACATCGGTGCACGTGCCAGTCCCCTTCGGTATGAGCATGAGCACGCTCACCCAGACCATCCGTGCTGCAGTCACCACGGTGCCACTTGCGGGAGCCGCAATCTGTGAGTTTGCGCCTGCCAACGAGACGATGGCGAACGATGACGCTCCAACAGTATTGCGCATCCTTGCAGCCCTCACGGCAGGAGGACGCGATTGAGCGCGCCGAGGCGCAACTTGCCGCTCGCCTGGTTTGGGTACGCGTATGCGACTGTTGTCGGGTTCGTATGGGGATCGATCTGGAGCACCGGAAAAGTCGAACGCATCGATGGGTTGTGGGTATTTCGCGGCATGCCGAAATGGACATTTGGTCGCGGTGGAAGCTGCGTCGGCGCCTGCTATCTCACTCGCAACAATGTATCGCCGAGGATACTCAGGCATGAGCAGGTGCACCGCACCCAATGGCGTCGTTTGGGCCTTGCTTTGCCGTTCCTCTACGCGATTGCAGGACGCAACCCTCTCAAGAATCGCTTCGAAATCGAAGCCGGTCTCAAAGATGGCGGTTACATTCGCTAGTCGCGATCCGCACCGGTCGATGATTATGTTTGCACGTTTTGATTGCGACCACGTAACAAGATTGCAACAAGAAGGTGAAATTTCGTGACACGTGAGTTCCGTGCGCGTAGTGTCATCTTTCAACAACCGCGCAGCGAGGCGCAGCCGTTCAGTTTCTGATTTTCACTGTTCTGTCTGCGATTGCCTTGCGTCATCGCAGACTCTCATTTTCCACTGCAACCGCAGCGCACCCGAGGAGTCCCCGTGAGCGAGTCACCCACCCAAGCACCGACGTATGAGAAGCGCAGCCGTTCGAAGACGCCGCTCGTCGTCTCGATCATTGTCGTTTTTGCCCTGGTTATTGCGGCCGTACTGTACTTCACGCTTGGTCGGCAGACTGCACCAGCAGAGACAAGCAAAGACATTTCCGTGGGCCTCGTTCTCGAACCAACGAGCCTTGACGTGCGCACGAACGCGGGCGTCGCAACCGGCCAGATTCTGATCGACAACGTCTATCAGGGTCTCGTCGGCATCGAACCGGGCACCGTCGCCGATATCGTTCCGGTTCTCGCTGATGGGATGCCTGAAGTGAGTGACGACGGCCTCGTGTACACGTTCACGGTGCGAGACGGCGTTTCGTTCCATAGTGGATCAGACCTCACGACCACCGACGTCGTTGACTCTCTCTCCACCACGCTCATTACCGAAAACGTAGGTTTTGACGCAGAGGTTGCAGAGGCCGGTGATAACCAGGTGACGGTTACGCTTACAGAGCCCAACTCGATGTTGCTCTGGCACCTCGCAAATACCCCTGGCTTGATTCTCGAGACTGCCGCGACGAACGATTTGCAGAACACAGCAAACGGCACTGGCCCGTTTGTCTTCTCACAGTGGAAGCAAGGCGACAGCATTACCCTCGACAAGTTTGCCGGCTACTGGGGCGACGCAGCAAGCATCGACAGCGCAACATTTCGCTTCTTCCCTGAGGGCCGCGCCGCAGTCAATGCGCTGAAGGACGGCGACATCGACGTGCACACGGCGTTGCTCTCGCCGCTGCGCGCAGAGTTCGAAGGTAACGCTGACTTCGAGATGGTGCGCGCGTCGGGTACCGACGTATTCACCCTCGGTTACAACAACGCAAAGGCGCCGTTTGACGATGTGCGTGTGCGCAAAGCACTCAGCATGGCAATTGACGGTGACGCCCTTGTCGCTACGCAAAACGGTGACGCGAAAGCGCTCGGAAGCCCCATCACCGAGGGTGAGCCTGGGTACACCGACCTCACCTCTGTGAATGCCTACGACCCTGAGGCTGCCCGTCAGCTTCTTGCCGATGCTGGGCAGCAAAACCTGAGCCTGACCATCACAGTGCCCAACTTCTACGATTCCACCTCGCTCGATCTCGTTACCAGCCAATTTGCAGAGATTGGCGTGTCGGCAAAGGTCAACCCAGTTGAATTTCCGACCTGGCTGAGCGAGGTGTACACAAACCATGATTTTGATCTGAGCTATGTGGATCACGCGGAGGCCCGTGACTTCGGCAACTACACGCGCGATGGCTACTACTTTGGGTACAGCAACCCAGAGGTAAATGAGCTTTACGCTGATGCCCTCAGAAGCACAGACCCCGCGCAGGAGGATGCCCTCCTGCAGCAAGCGGCTACGCTCGTTGCAGAAGATGCCCCGGCCAAGTGGCTGTTCAACTACACTCCGACGAACGTCGTGAGCTCGAATGTGAGCGGCTTCCCTGAGGTGAACACGAACTCGCGAGTCAATCTCTCGGGCGTGAGCGTCGGATAACGGGCACCCGGCGAGGCAGTAGTCTCGAACTGTGACGCGATTCATACTCGGCCGCGCGGGCCTGCTAGTGGTTGCTTGGCTGCTCGCAAGTGTGCTCATTTTCGCGACACTGCGCATTCTTCCTGGAGACGTTGCACAGGTAATTGGCGGTACGAAGGCCTCCCCCGAGCGCATCGCTGAGTTGCGCGAGGCACTAGGTCTAAACCAGTCAATTCTTTCGCAGTACGTCGAGTGGATCGGTGGGGTACTTCGGTTCGACCTCGGCACCTCGGTACTCACTGGCGCATCCATCTCCGCGGAACTCGCGGAGAAGGCCGAAGTCACAATCCCGCTGACACTCATCTCACTCGCCATAGTGTTACTTATCGCGATCCCTTTGGGAGTGTTTGCCGCGTACCGCCGAAACACCGCGGTCGGTCAATTTGCCTCGGCGTCAAGCGTGCTCGTATCGGCAGTCCCTGTCGTCTGGTCAGGCCTGCTCGGAATTATCGTGTTCTCGACCTGGCTGAATTGGTTGCCGTCTCAGGGTTTTCCCCGAGACGGGTGGGACCAGCCCTGGCTCGCTTTCAAAGCGCTCCTCCTCCCCGCACTCACCATTGGCGCTATCGAGGGAGCGATATTGTTCCGCTTCGTGAGAAGCTCCACACTTCGCGCGCTTGATGCTGACCACGTTCGCACGGCGATGGCGCAAGGAAACACTCGTCTGAGGGCACTCCTCACCCAGGGTCTCCCGGGCGTGGGTCTCTCCATCGTCTCCATACTCGGATTGCAGGCGGCAGCGCTGCTCGTTGGAGCGGTTGTCATCGAACAGCTCTTCAGCTTGCCCGGGCTCGGAAGAATGCTCATCTCAGACGTTGGTAATCGAGACCTCACGAAAGTGCAATCGACGCTTCTCGTGTTCACTGGTGTGATTCTCGCACTCGGCGCACTTGTTGATGTGGTTCACAGGCTCATCGACCCACGTCTCAAAGGCGGCGGTGAAGAATGAAAACACTTCAACGCGTCCTACGCGCCCCCATCGGCCTGTTCGCAGTGTGCGTGCTCGCGCTCATCGCACTCATCGCGCTCATTTCCTTTTTCTGGCTTCCGCAAGACCCGAACCTTGCGAGCGCTTCCAGACTCTGGCTCCCGCCGAGTTCTGCACACTGGCTCGGCACCGATGGAAGTGGGCGAGACATCGCTTCGCGACTCATCGCGGGAAGCAGAGTATCGCTCGGGGTGGCCCTCGGCACTGGTGCGCTCGCAAGCATCATTGGATTCGCTCTTGCGCTTCCCGGCGGCCTGAGTAAACGGCCTGTGCGGGAAGTCGTTGCAGTATTCATTGATGTGCTTGTGGCCTTTCCCACAATCCTGCTCGCCATCATGCTCACAGCGGTCTTTGGGAGCGGCATTCCAATTGTTATTTTCTCGCTCGGCGTCGCATTTGGGGTGTCAATCGGTCGTGTGCTGCGTGCTGAACTACGCCAAGTGTCGGAGGCGGATTTTGTACTCGCAGCTCGAGTCGCAGGGCTCTCACCGTTTCGTATTCTCGTGCGACACCTCATCCCGAGCGTACGCCCGGTATTTGTCGTGCAGCTCACGCTCTCGATGGGCACCGCAGTGCTCGCCGAAGCGAGTCTGAGCTACCTCGGGTTTGGCGCGCCAAAGGACGTGCCGTCCTGGGGTGTGATGTTGTCAGAAACACAGCGCTATATCTCGATCTACCCAGAAACTGTGCTCTGGCCCGGGCTCGCGATCACCCTCATTGTGTTGGCGTTCTTCCTCTTTGGGGACGCGTTGCGCGACGCACTCGATATGCGCGATCCCGTCGACGAAACCACGGAGGTGCAACGATGACTTCACGCGTAGCACCAACAGTGCACACAGCTGGCGCAGTCTCACTCGAGGTGTCAGATCTCACCGTGTCTATTGGCCGTAAGGAAATTATCCACGGCGTGAGTTTTGAGCTTGCTCCGGGAGATCGCCTCGGCATTATTGGTGGGTCCGGTTCAGGAAAAACCATCACCGCCCTCGCGATCGCAGGGCTCCTCCCCCCCGGTTCCCATGTGTCAGGATCGGTCCGGATGAATGGACACGAACTTCTTGGCCTATCAGAGCGGGAGCTCGCGCATATCCGCGGCGAGCAGATCGGCTTTGTGTTTCAGGAGCCGAAGACTGCTCTCAGCCCATTCCGACGCTTGGGCAAGCAGATGACTGGCGCCCTTGCGATCCACTATCGATTGACCCGGAAAGAACGATGGGACGCGGCAATAAGGCTTGCACGACAGGTGGGGCTCAAAGAACCCGAGCGCATGGTGCGCGCCTACCCACACGAGGTCTCCGGCGGACAGCGACAGCGTGCTGCGATCGCCGCAGCAATGTGCGCGTCACCAGGGCTACTGCTTGCTGATGAGCCGACCACCGCGCTCGATGTCACGGTGCAGCGTGGCATTCTTGACTTGTTCACTGAAATAACTGAACGCGACGAGTGCTCACTCGTGTGCATTACCCACGACATCACGGTGATTAACCACGTTGCCGAACGGGTGCTGGTCTTTGCAGATGGGCGAATCGTTGAGCAGGGCACCGTCCGCGAGATTCTTGAAGCGCCACAGCATGAGGTCACGAGAGCGCTTATTTCTGCGGCAGGAGGTGAGGCCTGATGACGGAGCGCTCCTCTGACACAGCGTCTTTGTTGCAGAACGTCGTACCCCTCGTGCAACTCGACTCTGTCACGAAGACGTTCCGCACACCCCCGAAACGTCTTTTTGAGCGCGGCGGGGAGGTCGTTGGTCTGCAGAACGCCACCCTTACGATTGAGCGTGGTGAGAGCATTGCAATCGTAGGTGAATCAGGATCTGGAAAGACAACGCTCATTCGCCAGATGCTCGGGCTGAGCACTCCAACCGCAGGGCGCGTGTACTTCGATGGCCGTTTGGTGTCGCCCAAGACCGATTCACTCGACTGGCTGCGTAAGCGCACGGGCCTCGTGTTTCAAGACCCGTACTCCTCATTCAATCCGCGCCGCACAATCGGTCAATCAGTTGCTGAACCGCTCGAAGGAAGCAATATTGGGGGCGACCATCAAGAGATGGTCCACACCGTGCTTGAGCGTGTTGGGCTGCCAACTGATGCCGCGTCACGCTACCCCAGCGAGTTCTCGGGTGGCCAGCGCCAGAGAATCGCTGTGGCGCGCGCCATTGTGCATGGCCCCGAACTGCTCGTGGGAGATGAGCCAGTGAGCGCGCTCGATGTGCTCGTGCGTCAAAAAGTGCTCGCGCTGCTCGCTGAGCTGCGTCAGGAGTTCGGGCTCACACTCGTGACGATCACCCATGACCTGGGGATCGTTCCCAAACTCGCCGAACGCACGATCGTGATACAGGGCGGGCGGGTCGTCGAAGACGGCCTCACGGTGAACCTGCTGGCGTCGCCTAAGCACCCGTATACCCAAGAGCTTGTCGCCTCCCGGCTCACGCTCCCCTCTTCTACGTGGAAAGGTGAATCATCTCAGTGAGCACCGACAATGTACGCAAAGCGCTTCTCACTCAAGGCTGGACGGGTGAGATTCTAGAGTTCGCTGAGTCGAGCGCAACCGTAGAACTCGCAGCCGAACAGGCTGGCACTGAAGCGAGGCGCATCGCGAAGACACTGGCATTCTCGAGCACAAACGCTCAAGATCTGGGAGCAATCTTGATCGTCGCTGCCGGCGATGCGAAGGTGAATGGCGGGATGTTTAAACGCGCCTTTTCGGGTAAACCCAAGATGCTGAAGTTTGACGAGGTAGAGCCGCTCACTGGTCACCCAGTTGGCGGCGTCTGCCCGTTTGCGAACCCCGACAGTGCACAGGTGTACCTTGACGAGTCTCTGCGACGGTTTTCCACCGTTTTTCCTGCCGCGGGGACAGCAAACTCTGCGGTCGAACTTACGCTCGATGTATTGGAACGATTGAGTGGCGCACTTGGTTGGGTTGATGTCTGCGCGGGATGGCGCGAGGAATAGTCTTGAATCCCCCATGCCGTAAGTGCATCGTGCGCTTACAGCGGATTGTGCTGCTCCGCTACACGTTCAGGCCACGAAGAATGGCATCTCGAAGGTCCTCAGGGGCGCAACCTTCACGTTCTTCTTCACACGCGCGGCGCACGACGTCGGTAAGTCGGACGCAGACAGTCTCCTCGTCCTGGCAAGAGGCACAGTGCGCGAGATGTTCCCGAATTGGGGCCGACTCCTCAGCGCATAGCTCACCGCGCAACAACTCATAAATATTGTCTTGCGCTTTGTCACATCCGCAATCACTCATCGCGCGGCTCCTTTCGCCTTTTCGGCACTTTCGTTCTTTCCCGCACTCAGTCCAACGCCCTGCTCGCGTGCGTATTCCCCAAGCACCTGTCGAAGCTTTGCCCTGCCGCGGTGCAAACGACTCATCACGGTGCCAATCGGCACCTCCTGGATGTCGGCGATCTCCTGATAACTGAAGCCTTCAACGTCAGCAAGATACACTGCCATCCGAAAATCCTCAGCGAGATCGTTGAGCGCCCGAGTGACTATTGAATCAGGAGTGCGATCAATTGCCTCGGCTTCGGCCGACCGGGAGGACATCGCGGTCGTCGACTCCGCGCCACCCATCTGCCAGTCTTCAAGCTCCTCAACCGCTCCAAGAAAAGGCTGACGCTGCTTCTTTCGATAGGTGTTGATATAGCTGTTCGTCATGATGCGATACAGCCAGGCCTTGAGGTTTGTGCCCTCTTCAAACGAGGCAAATGCGGAAAAAGCCTTAAGGAAGGTCTCCTGGACCAGATCCTGCGCATCCTGCGGATTGCGTGTCATCTTCATAGCCGCACCAAAAAGCTGGTCGAGTAGCGGCAGAGCTTCCTCAGTGAATCTGGCCTGAAGATGCGCAGGGGTGACGTCTCTCGGAGTGCTGTTCACCCTTCGATCCTAACCCTTGAAACCTAGGTGGTCCTCCCACCGGGTAAGCTCAAGAGTAATGTTTGCAGCAAAAATGAACCGGGACAAAGACGGCGACCAGGCAGGATCCGGCGAGATCATCGGCGACGAGGTCGCATCCTGGAGCGCGCCCACAGCGATCCAACCCATTGACGCGAAAGTGTCCATTCCGGGATCCAAGTCACTCACCGGCCGAGAACTCATCCTGTCAGCCCTTGCTGGAGCACCAGGCACGCTGAGATTCCCCTTGCACTCACGGGACACCGATCTAATGGTCGACGCGTTGAAGTCCCTGGGCACGAAGATTGAACCTCTTCCGGGCCGAAACCCCTTTGGTCCAGATCTCCGCATCACTCCGAGCAATGAACTCACTGGCTCAACCTCAATTGAGTGCGGGCTCGCGGGCACTGTCATGCGATTCGTACCCGCCGTTGCAGCACTCGCACTTGGTCCTGTCGCATTCGACGGTGACCCCTATGCTCGCAAGCGGCCGATGCGGCCCGTACTCGATGCGCTTCGCGTGCTCGGGGCCGATATCTCAGATGAGGGCCGCGGTGCGCTCCCCTTCACGGTGCACGGCTCAGGATCGCTCAAGGGCGGTCGTGTTGAAGTCGATGCGTCGCTCTCGAGCCAGTTTGTGTCGGCGCTGCTTCTATCCGCACCCCGCTTCGATGAGGGCGTGCATGTTGTTCACACGGGTGATCGCTTGCCGAGCGTGCCACACATTGAGATGACCCTCGAGGCACTTCGCGCGCGTGGTGTGCGTGCAGAGACGCCGGCGGTCGGTGAGTGGCGTGTCATCCCGGGCCCAATCGCTGCGCGAGATCTCGCACTTGAACCCGATCTCTCAAACGCCGCGCCATTCCTCGCGGCAGCACTCGCTACCGGCGGCTCGGTGTCAATCGAAAATTGGCCGGACGCCACGACTCAGGTGGGCGATCAGCTTCGCACGTTACTTCCCGAGTTCGGCGCAACTGCAGTGCTTGACGAAGGAACGCTTACCGTGACGAGCACCGGCACCCTCCACGGCGTAACGCTGCACATGCCCGACGCTGGCGAGCTCTCGCCGACACTTGTGGGGCTCGCAGCCCTTGCAGCGCACCCACGATCCGACGGCACCCCTGGCGAGCCGAGCATCATTACCGGCATCGGCCACACCCGCCATCATGAGACCGATCGTATCGCAGCGTTAGTGACCGAGATCAACGCGCTCGGCGGCCACGCTGAGGAGTTGGAAGACGGCATAGCTATCCACCCGGCAACATTGCATGGTGGGCTCTGGCATGCATACGCCGACCACCGAATCGCCACAACCGGCGCGGTTATTGGTCTCGCAATCGCTGAGGTAGAAGTCGACGACATCGCTTCAACGTCAAAAACGCTGCCCGAGTTCCCTGAGCTGTGGACAAGCTTGCTTCGTCCAGCTGCAGTCGCTACCTCAGCGACTGACACGAATGATCTCGGCGCATTTGCCCGTGGCTTTATCGAGGGGATCTGACCGCGTGAGCTGGTTCACCGTCGACGATGATGACGACGCGCCCTATGGCGAGTATGCCGACCACGAAGTTCGTCAACGGCCAAACCCCAAAGCGAACCGACCACGCACCAAACGACGCCCCGAACACGCTGATGCGGTGATCGGAATGGTAACCGCCGTAGATCGTGGGAGGTACACGGCGCTGGTTCCCAGAAGTCACGATTCTCCCGAACGCACTGTGCTCGCCGCGCGCGCACGCGAGCTCCGCAAAACCGCCATCGTCATCGGTGACCGAGTGCAACTTGTCGGTGACGTGAGCGGGAATGAGGGGTCGCTTGCCCGCATCGTTGGGCTTGAGGAACGCACAACACTTCTCCGCCGAAGCGCCGATGATAGTGACCGCGTGGAGCGAGTGATGGTGGCGAACGCAGAGCAAATGCTCATCGTTGTCGCTGCTGCAAACCCTGAACCGCGTGTACGGCTCGTTGACCGGTACCTGGTTGCAGCATACGACGCAGGCATCCAGCCCATTCTCTGCATCACAAAGACCGATTTGGAAGATCCAGAGCCATTCCTCGAAAACTTCGCGGCTCTCGACGTGCCTGTGTTCCGTTCTGCTCCGGGAGCTTGGGAAGACGAGTCTCAGGACGGCGTGCTTGCACACATTCGTGAAACCCTCGCAGGCAAAACAACCGTTTTTGTCGGGCATTCGGGCGTCGGAAAGTCGACATTGATCAACGCGCTGGTGCCTGAGGCGGATCGCGCGGTGGGGCACGTGAACGAAGTGACTGGGCGCGGGCGTCATACCTCATCTTCATCAGCCGCACTTCGCGTGGCAACGCCAGGAGCCGCCGAAGGTGAATTCGGCTGGGTGATCGATACGCCCGGTGTTCGTTCATTCGGCCTTGGGCACGTGACGAACGATGGAGTATTGCGCGGGTTTATAGACCTTGCACCGCTCTTAGATAAGTGTCCGCGCGGGTGCACGCACGAGGCCAATGCACCCGACTGTGAGCTCGACATCGCCGTCGCAGACGGTCGGTTGAACGAAATCGGCGCTGGCCGTGTTGAGTCGCTCCGCCGGTTGCTGTCCTGAACAAAGATGGGGCTTCTCGCACATGCGAGAAGCCCCATCTTTGTTCAGCGTTACCTAAACCTATGCGATGTTGTCGATAATCTGATTCAGCGTTACTGACGGACGCATTACCTGAGCAACGAGTTCGGCGTTCGGGCGGTAGTAACCACCTATATCGACCGGTTTGCCTTGCACTGCGAGAAGCTCAGAAACAATCTGGTCCTCCTGTGCGACGAGCGCTTCAGCAATCGGGGTAAACTTCAATGCGAGTTCCGCGTCATCGCTCTGCTGTGCAAGCTCCTGAGCCCAATACTGCGCGAGGTAGTAGTGGCTGCCACGGTTGTCAGTGGTGCCGAGCTTTCGCCCTGGTGAGCGATCAAGCTCGAGGAACGTACCTGTGGCACGATCAAGCGTGTCAGCCAGCACCTTTGCCTGCGGGTTCTGCGCAAACTCCGAGAAGTGCTCCAGCGAGGCAGCCAGGGCGAAGAACTCACCAAGCGAATCCCAGCGCAGGTAATCCTCTTCAAGCAGCTGCTGCACGTGCTTCGGCGCTGATCCACCCGCGCCGGTCTCAAAAAGACCACCACCAGCGAGCAGCGGAACGATTGAGAGCATCTTGGCGCTAGTGCCGACCTCAAGAATCGGGAAGAGGTCGGTGAGGTAGTCGCGCAGCACGTTACCGGTCACCGAGATGGTCTCTTCACCGCGGCGGATCCGTTCGAGCGAGAAACGCGTCGCTTCTGCTGGAGCGAGGATCTGGATATCAAGACCAGCGGTATCGTGTTCGCCGAGGTACTGCTCAACCTTCGCGATGAGCTGGGCATCGTGCGCGCGCGTCTTATCGAGCCAGAACACCGCAGGTGCGCCTGTTGCACGCGCGCGAGTTACTGCGAGCTTCACCCAGTCGCGAATAGGAGTGTCCTTCGTCTGAGTGGCACGCCAGATGTCGCCGACCTGCACCTCGTGAGCTAGAAGCACCTCACCCGCAGCGTTTACAACCTCTACACGGCCAGGTACGGAGATTTCAAAGGTCTTATCGTGGCTGCCGTATTCTTCGGCCGCCTGTGCCATGAGACCAACGTTCGGCACAGTGCCGATCGTGGCTGGATCGAGCGGGCCATTCGCAATTGTGTCTTCAATTGCTGCCTGATAGACGCTCGCATAGGAGGAGTCAGGAATGACAGCGAGCGTGTCTGCTTCGCCGCCATCGACGCCCCAAAGTTTTCCGCCGTTGCGGATTAACGCAGGCATCGACGCATCAACAATGATGTCTGATGGAACGTGAAGGTTGGTGATTCCCTTATCGCTGTTCACATACGAGAGGCGCGGTCCGCGTGCAATATCAGCATCAATTGCGTCAGCAATCGCCTGGCCGCCAGGAACCGCGTCGAGGCCCGAAAGGATAGATCCGAGACCGTTGTTGGGAGTGAGCCCAGCAGCCTCAATAGCCGCACCGTGCGAATCAAAGACATCCTTGAAAAACGCCTTCACCGCATGCCCGAACAGAATCGGGTCGCTGACCTTCATCATTGTTGCCTTGAGGTGCAACGAGTAGAGAACGTCGTCAGCCTTTGCCTGTTCAATCGTTTCGGCCAAAAACGCGTCGAGCGCACGGGCCGACATGAAGGTTGCGTCAACGACTTCACCTTCGAGAACCGGCAGGCTCTTCTTGAGGACGGTTTCAGTGCCGTCATCAGACACGAGGCGAATCGAAAGCGTATCTGCAGCAGCGACGGTGACCGACTTCTCATTCGAGAAGAAATCATCATGCCCCATGGTTGCGACTCGGGTTTTCGAACCCGCAGCAAAGGCCTTATTCACGTGTGGGTGCTTACGCGCATAACCCTTTACCGCAAGTGGCGCACGCCGGTCACTATTGCCCTGACGCAGAACCGGGTTCACCGCCGAGCCTTTAATGCGGTCGTAGCGCGCTTGCACTTCAAGCTCTTCATCGGTTTCCGCGTCATCCGGATAATCGGGAACATCGAAGCCCTGCGACTGGAGTTCGCCAATTGCCGCTTTGAGCTGTGGGATCGAAGCCGAGACATTCGGAAGCTTGATGATGTTTGCTTCGGGTGACTTCGCAAGCTCACCGAGTTCAGCAAGAGCGTCACTCACCTGCTGTTCAGGAGTAAGGCGTTCGGGAAACACAGAGAGAATGCGGCCAGCGAGTGAAATATCGCGTGTGTCAAAGGTCACGTCAGCGACCCCGCCAAATGCTTCGACGATCGGAAGGAATGAGGCAGTCGCGAGTGCGGGTGCCTCATCAGTGTGCGTGTAGATGATGGTGGAGTCAGTCACGTCAGGTTGTTCTCCCATTCAAGAATTTGGGCAAAGTTTTGCATAGCTAGCTTAGCCCATCCCCAGAAAAGTATCTTGACATCGAGAGAAATGTGTATCTGGCACCCATGCAACATCAAGCTCGCACTCAGTAGGGTGAAAGCTATGACTGAACGCGTTATCCTCGAACCCGGAATGCACGCTCCTGCTTGGGTGCTCCCTGACCAGAATAATGAGGTCCACTCTCTCGAGATACTTCGAGGGAAGAAAGCAATAGTGTTCTTCTACCCAGCGGCAATGACGCCGGGGTGCACCAAGGAAGCATGCGACTTTCAAGAATCAACCGCGCCGCTCGCGACCGCTGGATACCAAGTTTTTGGAATCTCACGCGATGCTACAGAGCGCCTCAAGCGATTCGCCGAGCGCGACGGGCTCGAATTCCCGTTGCTCAGCGACCCCGAGTCTGAAGTTCACCGCGCATATGGTGCATTCGGCATGAAGAATAGCTATGGCCGAATCATTGAGGGCGTGATTCGTTCCACCTTTGTTATTGACGAGAGTGGAAAGATCGAGCATGCACTTTACAACGTGAAAGCGACAGGACACGTTGCTCGGGTCAGAAAACTGCTCAACGTCTAAGTGAAGCGGGTTCGCGGACTTACCGGATCGCTGACTCAGCGTCGGACACAGGCTCACTGGGACGCAGCAACAGCGCCGAAATAAATCCTACGAACGCGAGGATGACCAGCATCCAGCCGACCAACTCGGTGCCAAGAATGCCCTGAAGCACCCCGGTTCCTGCGGCGAACATAAGAATGTGAATCACGACAGACGAGGCGCGCACCCAATTGCCTCGATTTCGCACCACGCCGTACAGTGTGGCACCTACCCACACGAGGCCGAGTACAACACTGGCCAGCAAACTTATCCAAAGCGGAAGCAAAACTTCACTGTCAGGGCCGCTCGCGGGGAATGTAGGCAACATTCCAACAAGCACGATAATGCCACCGATGAGTTCAATGAAAAGGACCGCAGAAAGCACCCTCCGCGCCAAATTTTGCCGCATATTGGGCATAATCCTGAATCCTTTCTCAAAACAACTACAAAAAGACTATTGTCTTTCGTTCACTTCCGTGGAACCATATATTCATCGAGTTCGCGCACGCCGGTGTGAGCAATCTCTATCACGTAGGAAATTACACCGCGCGACCTCAAGGCTATCCAGCCTCGCTGAATCACGCGTTGACATTGAAAGCATCGCGCGTTGCGACGCAGAGGAGGAATCATGGATTGGCGTGAACAGGCAGCATGCCTCACAGTAGATCCCGAGTTGTTTTTCCCAGTGGGAAACACCGGGCCAGCAGTGGATCAGATTGACCGAGCAAAGGCAGTTTGTGCCCGTTGCCCAGTTACTGAGATGTGCCTACAGTACGCAATGGACACCGGCCAGGATTCTGGCGTCTGGGGTGGCTTGAGCGAAGACGAGCGTCGCGCCCTGAAGCGTCGCGCAGCTCGCGCGCGCCGCGCTTCCTAAGTACGCAGCAAAATGCCCCGGAGGAAAACCTCCGGGGCATTTTGCTGCGTACTTCGTCGGGGTGTTTAGTCAGTTCCCGAATCAAACGCTGCGGAAAGCCCCAGCTCGTCTGCATCTTCGCTGATACCCTCAACGGCCTCAGCAATCTGAGCCGCACCGCCCTGCTCAAGCTTGCCAACGAGATCCGCGACTGCTCCCCCAACGAGACCAAGCTGCGCGTACTGCTCGAGACGAGCACGCGAATCAGCAATGTCAAGGTTGCGCATGGTGAGCTGTCCGATACGATCTTCTGGCCCGAATGCGGCACCGACTGTTCGCTCCATTGAGAGCTTCTCGGGGTGGTAGCTGAGGTTCGGGCCTGTGGTGTTCAAGATCGTGTAGTCATCGCCGCGACGCAGGCGAAGCGTCACTTCACCGGTGATCGCAGAACCCACCCAGCGCTGCAGCGACTCACGCAACATGAGTGACTGAGGGTCAAGCCAGCGACCCTCATACATGAGACGACCGAGCTTGCGGCCCTCGTTGTGATAGCTCGCAAGAGTGTCCTCGTTATGGATCGCGTTCACGAGACGTTCATACGTGATGTGCAAAAGCGCCATGCCAGGTGCCTCATAGATTCCACGTGACTTCGCCTCGATGATCCGGTTCTCGATCTGGTCAGAAACACCGAGACCGTGGCGGCCACCAATCGCGTTTGCCTCGTAAACGAGTGCTACTGGGTCATCAAATTCAACTCCGTTGATCGCGACCGGGCGACCTGCCTCGAAGCGAACAGATACTTCTTCGGTCTTCACTTCAACGTCGTCGCGCCAAGCTGCAACACCCATGATCGGAGTCACGATATCGAGTCCCGCATCCAGAAACTCAAGAGTCTTTGCTTCGTGCGTCGCACCCCAAATATTTGCGTCAGTGGAGTACGCCTTCTCGGCTGAATCACGGTACGGGTAACCGCGTTCCACGAGCCACTCACTCATCTCCTGGCGTCCGCCAAGCTCTTCAACGAACTGGCTGTCAAGCCACGGCTTGTAGATACGTAATGCCGGGTTCGCCATGAGACCGTAACGGTAGAATCTCTCAATATCATTGCCTTTATAGGTGGAGCCATCGCCCCAGATATCAACGCCATCCTCCTTCATCGCACGCACAAGCAATGTTCCCGTGACTGCGCGGCCCAGTGGTGTGGTGTTGAAGTAGGTTTTACCGCCAGAGCGCACATTGAAGGCACCGGTCTGAAGCGCGACAAAGCCTTCTTCGACAAGCGGAAGCTTCGCGTCTACGAAGCGAGCGATCTCAGCCCCGTACTCTTTCGCACGACCGACCACACCATCAATATCTGGTTCGTCGTACTGACCAATATCAGCGGTGTAGGTGCATGGCACTGCACCCTTTTCGCGCATCCACGCGACTGCACAGGAGGTGTCAAGACCTCCGGAAAAGGCGATGCCGACGCGCTCGCCCACTGGAAGGGAAGATAGAACCTTGGACATACCTCTATCCTACGGGCAGAAACAGGGGCTCTCGTACCGCTTAGCGTGCGTCCATCTCGCGTGGGTTGGACCCAAAGTTTCTTTGCTCGTCGAGCGCATCGATCGCATCGATCTCACTCGCGGTGAGCTCGAAGTCGAACAGTTGGGCATTTTCGATCATGCGTTCGGTGCGCGTCGTCTTCGGAAAAATAATGCGCCCCTCTTGCACGTGCCACCGCAGAATTATCTGCGCTGGGGTTTTTCCATGTGCGAGGGCGGCTTCTGCAATGACTGGGCGCTCAAACAGATCGGATTTGCCCTGGGCCAGCGGCCCCCAAGCTTCAAGCTTGATGCCGTGTGCGGCACAGTACGCCGCGAGTTCACGGCGCTGGTGTAGCGGATGCAGCTCGACCTGATTTACCGCTGGGGTGATCCCCGTCTCAGCAATGATCTGCTCGAGGTCTTCAATTTCGAAGTTTGAAACGCCGATCGAGGTTGCGCGGCCTGATTCAGCGATCTCAATGAGTGACTTCCATGCACCGAGCGCCTCTCCGTACATAGCCTGTGGCCAGTGAACAAGGTACAGATCGACCCGGTCAAGTCCGAGCTTGTCGAGACTCTCCTGGAATGCCTCATGTCCGCGAGTTTGATCGGAGTTCCAAAGTTTCGTTGTCACATAGAGGTCTTCGCGGGCGATCCCACTCCGCTTAATTGCCGCGCCAACCTCGGCCTCATTCCGGTAGATGGCGGCCGTGTCAATATGTCGGTACCCAGCGGCGAGCGCCTCCGTAACTACCCGTTCAGCTTCGCCCGGATCAACCTTAAACACCCCGAGCCCGAGCTGCGGAATTTCAGTGCCATCGTTCAGCAGAATGGTCGGAATCTCTAGCTGCTTCATTGCTTCCCCTCAGATCGGTGCGCGTTACTCGCACTCGTCCAGGATAATGGTGGAGTTATGTCGAATGGCCAGGGACAACCCCACATCACCTTTCCGGAAGAACTTCCGGTCTCCCAGATGCGCGACGAAATTGCTGCGGCGATTCGTGAGCATCAGGTGGTGATCGTCGCGGGTGAAACGGGATCAGGAAAGACCACCCAGATCCCAAAGATCGCCCTCGAGCTAGGCCGAGAAGCCATCGCGCATACACAGCCGCGACGTATTGCGGCGCGCACAATCGCCGAGCGCATTGCCGAAGAGCTCGGAACCGAGCTCGGTGGGCTTGTGGGATACCAGGTGAGGTTCACCGACCAGGTGAGCCGAGACACAAAGATTCGCCTCATGACTGACGGCATTCTTCTCAACGCGATCCACCGTGACCGTGACCTCCGCGCATACGACACCATCATCATCGATGAGGCGCACGAACGCTCCCTTAATATCGATTTCTTGATCGGGTATTTAAAGACTCTTCTCCCGCGTCGACCCGATCTCAAAGTCATCATCACGAGTGCGACAATCGATCCCGAATCATTTGCCGAGCATTTCGCTGATCCCGTTTCCGGGAAGTCAGCGCCGATTATCGAGGTTTCGGGCCGCAACTACCCTGTTGAGATTCGGTACCGCCCACTCGTCGAACAGGTCTCAAGACCTGACCCAAAGACCGGTGTACCGAAAGTTCGCACGGTCGAGCGAGACCTCTTCGACGCCATCGGCGAGGCCGTCGATGAGCTTGCACGGGAGGCGCACGGGGACGTGCTTGTTTTCCTCTCTGGTGAGGCCGAGATTCGCGATGCGGCAGACGCACTCGGTGGGAGGCAATCGAAAAGTAGTCGCGGATCTTCGCAGTCCACTGAAATTCTTCCGCTCTACGGTCGCCTATCTTCCGCTGAGCAGCACCGAGTGTTCGAGCGTTCGAAACGATCCGGAGTTCGCCGCATCGTGCTTGCAACGAACGTTGCGGAGACTTCGCTCACAGTTCCGGGAATTCGGTACGTCATCGATGCCGGTACCGCTCGCATCTCCCGCTATTCGGCTCGAAGCAAGGTGCAGCGCCTCCCCATCGAGGCGATCGCCCAGGCGAGCGCTCAGCAGCGTTCCGGGCGCTCTGGGCGCACGAGCGCAGGTATTGCGATCCGGTTATACAGCGAAGAAGATTTCAATTCACGGCCCGAATTTACTGAGCCAGAAGTTCGCCGTACGGGGCTCGCGAGTGTCATCCTGCAGATGCTCTCACTGGGCCTTGGTGACATTGCGGGGTTCCCTTTCCTCACTCCCCCAGATCAGCGCGGAATCGCTGACGGCATCGGCCTTCTCAGTGAGCTCGGTGCCGTACGTACCGACGGAAAGGGCGCACGCGCGAAGCATCAGATTACGAAAACGGGTCGCGACCTTGCGCGTCTCCCCATTGAACCTAGATTTGCTCGAATGGTGATCGAAGCGAAGCGGCACAACGTTGTGCCCGCGGTACTCGCGATCGTCGCGGGCCTCACCATTCAAGACGTGCGCGAGCGCCCTCAGGCAGAACGCGCGAAGGCCGACCAATTTCATGCGCGATTCCATGATCCGCTTGGTGACCTCCTCACTCTGCTCAACCTTTGGAACTATCTCCAGGAAAAGCAGCACGAGCTTTCCTCGAGCGCATTTCGCAGGCTATGCAAGGCCGAGTTTCTCAACTTTCTGCGCATCCGCGAGTGGATGGATCTCGTGCGACAGCTCTCTCGGGCCGCAGGGATCAAGCGGTCAATGGGTGACCGAGGCCAGAATTCTGAGACCGGTGGATCCGCCGACGCGATTCACCGGTCGGTACTCGCTGGGCTGCTCTCGCAGCTCGGAGCACGCGACGACCGAACACAGCAAACGAATCCCGCGCGTTCGGGGCCAAGCCGCCCCGCTGAGTCGCACAGGCGCAAGCCTGCGCAGGAGTACCTCGGCTCACGTGGCACACGTTTTGTGTTGTACCCAGGGTCTGTTCTTGCGAAGAAACCACCGGAAGTGGTGATGAGCGTCGAGCTTGTCGAGACCAGCAGACTGTTTGCTCGGTCGAACGCTGTGGTGGATCCGGCGTGGGCCGAGGAACTCGCAGGCCCTCTCGCAAAGCGCCAACTCTCTGAGCCTCACTGGGAGCGAAAGCAGGGAGCCGCGGTCGCCGTTGAACGAGTGACGCTATACGGCGTCCCCATTATTACCGGACGCCGCGTTCAACTTGCCCGTTTTGACCTCGAGCAAGCTCGAGAACTCTTTATCAGGCACGCGCTCGTTGAGGGAGACTGGTATACCGGTTCCCAGCATTCACCACACGCCTTCGATCGCGCAAACATCCAGTTGAGACGCGAACTCGAGCAGCTTGAAGAGCGCACTCGCAGGCGTGACATCATCAGCGATGATGAGACCATCTTCGAGTTCTACGACTCAAAAATCCCGAAGAATGTCGCGAGCACACGTGATTTCGAAGGTTGGTGGAAAGAGAAGCGATCCGCTGACCCCCACTTTCTGCACCTGCGACGCGAGGAACTGCTTGAAAGCGATGACGACCAAGTCGATGAGCGCGTGTACCCCCGTAAGTGGATGCACGGAGACCAGACACTCAGGCTTCGCTATCGGTTTGACCCGACCGCCGAAGACGACGGGGTCACTGTCAACGTGCCGCTCCCCCTGCTTCCCAGGCTCACGGCTGATGACTTTGAAAAGCTCGTGCCAGGCATGCGCGAAGAGCTCGTCACTGCGCTCATCAAGACCCTGCCAAAGGCCATCAGGAAACATGTGGTGCCCGCTGGCGATTGGGCGCGATCGCTCCTCGGCACCGTTGAAGCCCATTTGGGAGACGGCAGGCTCACGCAGTTGCTTGCCACCGAGATCCGCAGACGCACCAGTGTTCAGGTCACAGCTGAGGATTTCGACGCTGAGCGGCTCCCCAACCACCTCACCCCGACCTTTCGCGTCATTGATACGCGCGGTCGCACAATTGGTTCTGGCAAGAACCTCGCAGAGCTCCAGAGAAATCACAAGACGCAAGCAACTGAGGGAGTAGCTAAGGTCGCCCAGGCTGCTCTCCCGAAGAGTGACGTTGAGCGCACCGGTGTCACCACGTGGACATTTGGCGACCTTCCCCGCCACGTTGACTCCGCATTCGCAAAGGGCCGCACAGGGAGCGCTGGTGTCGTGCGCGCGTATCCCGCGATTGTGGATCGGCGCACCAGCGTCGATCTCGTGCTGGTCGCGAGCGAGGCTGAACAGCTACGCTTGTCGCGGCGCGGCATCAGGCGCTTAATCTCGCTCTCGAGCCCATCTCCAGCGAGCTATATTCGGGATCACCTGTCAAACCAGGAAAAGATCCTGCTCGGAGCAGGTCCATACCGCTCGCTTGACGTCGCGATTGCGGATGTATCACTCGCGGTCGCAGACCGCATGATCCACCGCCACGCCCCTGACGGTCTCGTGTGGGAAGCAACCGTCTTTGAAGCGATCGCAGATGGTTACGCGAGAAGCCTCATTGATGAAATTTACGCCGCCATTGCGCTCACTGCGAGGGTGCTCGACGGTGCGCGTCTTGCCCGAAAGGCGATTGACCAGGCGAAATCAATCCAGGTGCTCGGCCAGGTTGCCGATGCCTCAAAGCAGATAGACGGTCTCGTGTTCGATCGCTTCGTCTCGCGCACAGGGCTCGAACAACTCGAGCGAATCCCGGTCTATCTTGAAGCAATCCGGCTCCGCATGAGCGGGCTTTCAGAGAATGCCGGCCGAGATCGAGTGTGGCAAAACGAGGTGGATCGTGCGCTGGTCTTGTACGCGGATGCTGGCGGCACAATTCCGCTTCCCGAGACACATACTGGGGATGGACCAGAGACACCCGCCTCCATCGTGCGTACGCGATGGCTCATTGAGGAGCTGCGTGTGAGCCTTTTCGCGCAGTCGCTGCGGACGGCGGAGCCGGTATCGCTCAAACGAATTCAAAAAATGCTCGCGACAGGGAACCCAACATATGCCTAATGTGCTGAGTTCTCTATAGACTCATGCTGGTGGGAATCTATCGGGATCTTGGCCGCAATGCGGGCGTCTTTCGCATACTGTTTTCGCAGGTCACTGCAAGGTTTCCACATGGAATGATTTCCATCATTGTGCTGCTTCACATGCAGCATCTTTACGGCGACTACACGTCTGCCGGTGTAGTGCTTGCGGCTCTGAGCGTTGGGCAAGCAATCGCAGGCCCCCTCACCAGCCGACTCATTGGGCTTCTCGGCATGCGCCGTGTGCTCTCGGTCACATCAATCATTTGTGCGGCGCTGTTCGCGGTTATTGCGTTTGCGCAACTTCCGCTCATCGTGATCTCGGTGATTGCGTTCGCCGCAGGTCTCTCGTTCCCCCCAATCACCCCTGCTGTAACCCGAGACTTGTGCCAGGCAATCAGCTTTCGGCGCTCTTCTCACTTGACGCTGCAGCTCAGGAGATCATTTGGGTAGCGGGCCCGGTCGTGGCTGTATTTGTGTCTGCCCAGTTTGGAACCACGGCCGGATTGTGCCTTGCCGCCATCATCATGCTCGCTGGCGGGGCGTGGTTCATCTCAAGCCCCGCGCTCGGGCAGGTCAAAGTGCCAAAATCTCGGGCAAGTCTTGGTGCTGTGCTTCGGCGCCCTACCGTCATCATTACCACTGTCATCGGGTTTTTCTTTGTTGCGTCATTTGCCTCGCTCGAAGCTGGCGTAGTGCGCGCGTTCGCTCCGGTAGGTTCCGGGGACTCACACGGAAGCATGGAATCAGGGATTGTGCTCGCTTTATTTGCTGCGGGATCTCTCGTAGGTGGTTTGCTTGTTGGGCACCGTGCCGTTCGTCCGTGGTCCTTGCTCATTCGCATTCTCATCGTGCTCGCGGGCACAGCAGCATGCCTCA
>JBQEBC010000025.1:0-37052 GCA_052106035.1 Leucobacter sp.
TGGTGCCCCTGGAGGTCATGCACGTCGGTGGCGACACGCAACCGCTCTTGGGCGGCGGCAAGCTTCGCCTCAGACGTGCGTGCGCGATCAAGGGTGGTGAGCACGTCCCACCACCACAGCGTGGTCACCGTCATGATCGGGAGGAATGTCATGTAGAAGGCTGGCAGCCACCACTGGGCACCAACGAGGGTGCCCTCGGCAGCGAAAGCCAGTCGGCTATCAACGATCCACACGCAGGCCATGACAAGTGTGAGCCCCAGGATCACGCGCAGCCTCACCCCTGACTGCCAGTTCAGCAGCGTGAGCGACTGCGCGACGGGGAACAGCGCGAACAACCAACTGCCCGTGAGAACTCCAGCGGTGATGCCGAATGCCACCGCGACAAGCATGGGGGCGAGCAGGCGCATCCAGTGCAGCCCGGGCTGGACGTCTGCGCGATGGCGATAATCGGCGAGTAATAGGTACGTGGACGCAATCCAGCTGAGCCCACCAACACCGACGGTGATGCCTACGAACGGTGCGAGGTGAGTGGCGAGAAGTGTTGCAGCCAGCACAAGCACGAGAATGACCTCGAAAAATAGAACCGCGCTGAGCGTGTACCACCAGGCAACGCTGACGCCGCGGGCGAGCCATACGGATGCGGGTGTTGCAGCCGCAGCCGTTGCAGGTACGGGCAAGGTCATAGGGTCGCTCATTACATCCACGATATCGCCATGACAGATGTCACGGATGCTCCGTGGGATCTGCCCGAAGTGTAGTGACAGGTCGACACTGTCGGGGCAAGGCGGTGCACGATTGACTGGTGTTACCGCGATGGAAGCCATCACTTCACGCACATCCCAAGCACACAGGAGCATCATGAACCTCATCGAAACTTTTCAAGATCTCGTCGCCCAGGTCCCAGAGCTCATACAACCACTCGTGGTTGCGCTCGCCGGCGCCGTTCCGTTTATCGAAGGTGAGGGTGCTGCATCGATTGGCATCATTGGTGGCATCAACCCTGTTGTTGCGGCCGTTGCGGCGATCGTCGGCAACTTCCTCTGCGTCGCGGTGCTCGTCATCGGGAGCGCGGGCGCGAGGCAGGCAATTGTTACTCGTCGCGACCGGGCGCGTAACGCCGCTCTTGTGGGGAGCAGCGCTGAAGTCATGGCCGCCGAGCAGCCAGTGGACCAGAGCCCTCGCCGAGAAAAGTTTCAGCGGGCGCTCTCACGCTACGGGGTGCCCGGGGTGAGTCTGCTCGGCCCCCTGTTGCTTCCGACGCAGTTCACGGCAACGATGCTCGCCGCGGCGGGTGTGGGGAAGGCCCGAATTCTCTTCTGGCAGGCGCTCGCGATTGTTGGCTGGACGACGCTCCTCGCCGTGATCATTGGCAGTGCGGTCCACGCCGTCGGCTAATCGGTTGATTCCGCCGCGGTGCCCTCTGTATCAGTGCGAGACGCTGTCTTGTTCTGAGGTGGAGGGCATTTGAGGTGCGTGGGCTTGCCCGGGCCACCGCGAGCAATGTGGTGATCCTTCATGGGTGCGTTGCACACCGGGCACTTCGGGTTTGCCGGTTGAATGTATGCGGGCTCATTTCGATCTCCGAGCTGCGAGGCGCCCTCAAATTGATAGACGAGCCGCCGCCACGCGGCCCAAAAACCGGGCTTCCCGTCCCACGGCGTGGCATGCCACAGGCGTCTCTTTCGTTCGCGCACAAACAAAATGGTAACACATTTCGTTTGTGCACTAACGGTGTAAAGTGAGTCGTATGCAGGATCTTCCGGAAGATGCCCTTGAGCTTGATCGACAGGTGTGCTTTGGGCTTGCGGTCGCGAGTCGAAGCGTCATTGGGATCTACCGTCCGATCCTCGAGCCCTTAGGACTGACGCACCCGCAGTACCTCGTCATGCTCGCACTCTGGGGTGATGCGCCGATTCGCTTCGGCGAGCTCGCCGGTATGCTGCGAATGGATCCAGCGACTCTTTCGCCAATCGTCAAGCGATTGGAAAAGCTCGGGCACATCGAGCGCATCTCCGTGGATGGCGACGACCGGACCTTTAACCTTGCGCCGACCGAGAGCGGTCAAGCGCTGCGCGAGCAGGCGCTTGGGGTGCCACCGGCGGTGCTCGAGCGGCTCGGGCTTCCAGTCGAACGTCTTATGGCGCTCCGCGATGAACTCACAGCGATCATCGCGGCGGTTGAGCGCGCTTCATAATCTCCTGCTTCAGACCAAAGCGCTATTCGAGCACGCGCGACACAAGTGCCTGGGCTGCAGCCTGCACTTCAACGAGATGCTCAGCACCCTTGAAAGATTCGGCATAAATCTTCATGACGGCCTCGGTGCCGCTCGGCCGTGCGGCGAACCAGGCGTGCTCGGTCGAAACCTTGAGCCCGCCAATGGCAGCGCCGTTTGCGGCTTCCGTCAGCACCGCGGTGATGGGATCGCCTGCAAGCTCGGTGGCGGTGACATCAGCCGCAGTGAGCGCAGCAAGCTTGGCCCTCTGTTCGGTGGTCGCCGGTGCGTCGATGCGCGCATAGGCGGGTTCGCCGAAGCGTTCCACAAGACCTCGGTACCGCTGAGAAGGCGACTTGCCCGTGACCGCCTGAATTTCGGCCGCGAGTAGGCACAGCAGAATACCGTCTTTGTCTGTGCTCCACGCTGACCCGTCGAGGCGCTGGAACGATGCGCCCGCGCTCTCTTCGCCGCCAAATACGAGCTCACCCGAGGAGAGCCCAGGCACGAACCATTTGAACCCCACGGGCACTTCGGAGAGCGTGCGTTTGTGCGAGGCCACCACGCGGTCGATCATCGCCGATGAGACGAGCGTCTTCCCGATACCGGCTTCGGCTGGCCACTCGGGCCGGTGCTCAAGCAGGTAGTCGATTGCGGCCGCCAGAAAGTGATTCGGATTCATGAGCCCTGCGTCGCGCGTCACGATGCCATGTCGATCGGCGTCAGCATCGTTGCCGGTGACAATCAAAAACTCGTCGCGATACGAATCGATTGTCGACATGACGTGTGAAGATGACGGATCCATGCGGATCTTGCCGTCCCAATCGAGACGGAGGAATGCGAACTGAGGGTCCACCCCCGATCCGAGCACCGTGAGATCGAGGTCGTACCGATCGCGAATCGCAGACCAGTAGGCGACGCTCGCGCCCCCGAGTGGATGCGCCGCGATGCGCACGCCCGACTCACGAATCGCCTGCATATTGATCGCCTCGCCCAGGCTCTCCACGTAGCCGCCAAGAAAGTCGTAGCTGCCCTGTGAGCCGGTCGCTTCGCCGAGCCCGCCGCCGTGTGCGCCCTGTCGCGGTTGACCCTGCAGCTCCGCGATCTCGCGCCACACGCCGCTCTCGAGAAGTTCATTCGCGCGCGCAGCGATACGACTCGTGGCGTCTGAATCTGCCGGGCCGCCGTGCGGGGGGTTGTACTTAAACCCACCGTCACCCGGCGGGTTGTGGCTCGGCGTGACTACGATCCCATCGGCGAAATCAGGGTCGCTCACCTCGCGGTCACGATTGTGGGTAAGGATCGCGTGACTGATCGCAGGCGTTGGCACGAATGCCTCGTCCCCTGAGCCCGCGTTCGTCATCACGTGTACGCCGAGAGAGACGAGCGTCTCAATCGCGGTGCGCTCGGCTGGGCCCGACAGTGCGTGCGTGTCCGCACCAATGAAGAGCGGGCCTCGGATGCCAGCAGCCGCGCGATACTCGGCGATTGCCGCGCTCATCGCGACAATGTGCGCCTCGTTAAACGAGCCGTCCATCGCAGTGCCGCGGTGCCCCGAAGTCCCAAACACCACACGTTGTGCCGGGTCTTCGACGTCGGGCAGGACCCTGGAATACGCACCGAGCAGTGCCTCGATATCAACAAGGTCTTCAGGGCGTGGCAGCTGGCCGGCACGAGTATCCATCTTGCCAGTGTGCCAGGTTTTTCCGGGGTACTCGCGGAATCAACCGAGTTTACTTGTATGCGGTGAAACTGAAGTTGTACCGGTATCCGGTAAAGAAATTGCCTGACCTCTGACAGTTCTTGTGGGAAACGAGTCGGTCGTATCCCGCCTGCACCGCCTTCTTGGAAACTCGATTCATATTGATGTGGCAGGTCCTCTGATCGCTGAAGAAGCCAACATACTTGTGTGAATTTGCTGCTTGGGCAGGGGTTGAGGGTGCCGCTATTCCAATGCCTGCTGCGAGTGTGAACCCTGCTAGCAATGTTGCGAATAGGCGCCGCTTCGTTGACCGTTGGGTTGGCGTGGCTGACATGTCGACTTCCTTTCTGCTGAAATATTCACAGAGCGATGGGCACATTTCAAATGAGAACATGTGTCGCTTTAATATCGCGCCACTGTCAGTCAAACAATGCCCGTGTTCGATGTCAACACTCACGCGGTCGGATTAGGGCTGCGTTGCATTGAGACCAAGCGTTCACGCGGCAGCGGTACGCTGAGCGTATGACCGAGACGAAGATCCACCCCGCGCGCGCCAATATCGAATGCTGGCTCACCGACATGGATGGCGTGCTCGTGCACGAGAATCGGGCGATTCCCGGTGCGGCCGAGCTGCTCAAATTCTGGACTGACAACGAGATGCCCTACCTCGTGCTCACGAACAATTCGATTTTCACCGCGCGCGATCTCTCGGCGAGGCTCGCCGCAGGAGGCATCAACGTGCCAGAGGATCGCATTTGGACGAGTGCGCTCGCGACCGCGGCCTTTTTGAAGCAGCAGAAGCCCGGGGGATCAGCGTTCGTGCTCGGCGAGGCTGGCATTCTCACCGCGCTCCACGGCGCCGGATACGTCATGACCGAGTCAAACCCCGACTTCGTCGTCGTCGGGGAGACTCGGAACTATTCATTCGACGCCATTACGAAGGCGATTCGTCTCATCAACGGCGGTGCCCGCTTCATCTCCACGAACCCCGATGCGACCGGCCCGAGCCCCGAGGGCCTCTTGCCCGCAACCGGTGCGATCAACGCGCTCATCACGAAGGTGACGGGCAAAGAGCCGTACATCGTGGGCAAGCCGAATCCTATGATGTTCCGCTCGGCAATGAATCAGATCGGCGCGCACTCGACGAACACCGCGATGATCGGTGACCGCATGGACACCGACATCATCGCGGGCATGGAGGCCGGGCTGCACACGATTCTCGTGATGACGGGAATCTCAGACCCCGCGGAGATCGAAAAGTTCCCGTTCCGCCCCGATGAGGTGCTGAACTCGGTCGCAGATCTCCTCGGCTAGAAAGCCGTGGATCTGAGCGGGATGTGAAGTTTCGCTTAGCTTTTCGACCAGTTTGCGAAGCAGAACGGATGCCCCTCGGGGTCGAGCAATACGCGCCAGGTTTCGCCCGGTTGGAACTCGGGCACCGTCGCTCCGAGCTCGACTGCGCGCTTCTCGGCCGCCTCGATGTCATTGGTGTCGAAGTCGAGGTGAAACTGCTTGGTGCCCGAGTCGGGCCACTGGGGCGCTGTGTAATCCTCGATGCGGCCGAGGCCGAGTGCCGCGCCTTCGCCGCCAGAGAGCATCACTGCGTCGTCTGATTCGTAGGTCGCCTCCCACCCGAGGAGGTCGCGGTAAAACGCGCCGAGCGTGCGCGGGTTCGCGCAGTCGATGGTGAACATGGCCAGCTTTATTGATGTCATCTCTAAATGCTCACATGTGCGGATCGCTCGCGCTAGAGGGATTTGAGCTACGCACGCAGCTTGCGTACAAGCATCTGAATGAGTACGAACGCAAGGTAGGCCGAGAACGCGACGTTGCCCCAGAAGGGGTCGATCCACCCCGCGAGAATGGAACCAAACGGCACGCAGATGCACGCCGCGAGACCCACGAGTGTTGCGGCGCGGAAGTCGACGTTGTGGCGGCGAAGGTTTCCGAGTGTCGCCGAGATCGAACCAGGGATCATCATGAGGAGCGATGTTCCCTTCGCGATGAGGTCGCTTGACCCAAAGAAGAACATGAGCACTGGCACGACGACTACGCCGCCTCCGACTCCGAGCACGCCGGAGAGGATGCCTGTAATGAACCCGGTGACAATGAGCAACGCTCCAAGTACGAGGTTGATCGTGATTTCGGCCTCTCGGCTTGGCACCACGAACCAGAGGCTCACGATGACGACAGCCAGGAAGCCCATGAACGACCACTGGACTGCGCCGACGGGTATGCGGGCGAGCAAGTACGTTCCCAGCTGCGCACCTGCGACGATGCCCATTGCGAGGAGAAGCGCGGCCACCCAGTCGACATTTCCTTGCACTGCGTAGCTGATCGACCCGACGATTGCAGTCGGAAGAATCGCAGCGACCGATGTGCCCGCTGAAATCTTCTGCGGCATCGCGAGCCAGAGCGCGAGCGCCGGCACGATGATCGTGCCGCCACCGATGCCAAAAAGCCCTGAAAGCAGGCCGCCGGCAACGCCAACGAGCAAAAGCGAGATGACACTGGGACGGACCGAATCGTGCATTGACTCGCTAACTAGATAGGAGTGGACGGGTGTAAGGCGTTGTCTGCGCTGGATGAGGTGCGACGCTCAAAGCTCGACTACTGCGGATCGAGCCCGAGATCCTCAAGCCCAATCGCGAAGCGGTACTCGTAGCCAGCTTCTTCAATGCGTGCTTGGGCTGGGGCCTGGCGGTCAACCACGACAGCGACGCCAGCAATCTCGGCGCCGACCTTCTTAAGCGCCTCGATTGCTTTGAGTGGCGACCCGCCTGTCGTCGACGTATCTTCAACGACGATGACGCGTTTGCCATTCAAGTCAGGTCCCTCGACCTGGCGGCCACGGCCGTGATCCTTCGGTTCCTTGCGCACGACAAAGGAGTCGAGGTTCTTGCCGCGCGCAACACCCTGATGCATGATCGCCGAAGCGACCGGGTCGGCTCCCATCGTGAGGCCGCCGACCGCAACGACGCCATCGACATCATCGATGAGATCGAGCATCACCTGACCGATGAGCGGAGCCGCACGGTGGTCGAGCGAGAGCTTACGAAGGTCGATGTAGTACGTCGCCTTCTTCCCGCTGGTGAGGGTGAAATCGCCGTGGAACACAGCTTCGTTCTTGATGAGTTCGATGAGCTGTTCGCGCGCGGTGGTCATGATGAAGATTCTAGCGTTCTCCACAATGCACTTCTGAGGAGCGCGACCGGGCTTCGCGACCGGCCTCTCCGCTATTCGAC
The DNA here is from genome assembly GCA_052106035.1 of Leucobacter sp. Classification (GTDB taxonomy): domain Bacteria; phylum Actinomycetota; class Actinomycetes; order Actinomycetales; family Microbacteriaceae; genus Leucobacter. The sequence continues at coordinate 7,160 of JBQEBC010000025.1, forward strand.
GTTATCGACGGCGAGGTCTGACGGTTGCTTGCGGAAACCGCGCGTCGTGAACGCGAGTATGACGATGCCGATTCCGAGCCAGATCGAGCCGAGCGTGATCGCATGGACGTCGAGCTGCGCGAGCAGGTAGGCGATCACGATCATGCCAATGATCGGTGCAACGACGTAGAACAGCGCGTTGTGTGAGTGGCCGTCACGGCGTTCTCTGACCCAGTAGACAACGACTGAGACGTTTACCATGATGAAGGCGATGAACGCACCGAAGTTGATGAACGAGGTCGACGTTGCGACATCCATGAACATTGCGATCAGGCCGACGACCGAGATCGCGAGAATGCTGAATACCGGGGTGTGGGTGCGGGTGCTCAGCGAGCCGAAGACGCGCTTCGGGAGCACACCATCGCGACCCATTGCGAACAGTAGACGACTTCCCGAAGCCTGAGCCGCAAGACCAGAGGTGAATTGGGCGATCACAAGTGCCGCCAAGAACACGGCGCCGAAGAGGTTGCCCCCAATAGTGGTTGCGATCTCGAATGCGGCAGTGTCTGGGTTCTCAAAGACGCCACCCGGGTGCACAAGCTGCGTGAAGTAGGCAACGACGACGAAGATACCGCCACCGATGAGTGCCACGAGCATGATCGCGCGCGGCACAGTGCGGCGAGGTTCGATGGTCTCCTCGGTGAGCGTCGTGACTGCGTCAAAGCCTAGAAAGGAGTAGGCGGCGATCGCGGCGCCACCGGCGATGCCGGCAATCCCTGCATCGATTCCCACGAATGGCGAAGCGTTGATGAGCCCACTCGCACCGTCGCTGCGCACCACAGAAGCGATCGACAGCGCGACAAAGAAGGCGATGATAAGAATCTGGAAACTCATGAGCACAAGGTTGATGCGGTCGGCGACCTTGATGCCGATGATGTTAAGCACGCTCGTGATGACGATGAAGCCGAGGATCCACACGGGCATGGGGATGCCGGGGAACTGCGCCTGCAAGTATGATCCACCGATCAGCCAGATCACCATCGGGAGGAAAAGGTAGTCGAGCATGATTGCCCAGCCCACCAGGAACCCGACTCGGCCATCGATGGTGCGGCGTACGTAGGTGTATGCGGAGCCGGCAACCGGGTACGCCTTCGCCATGCGGCTATAACTGTTTGCAGTGAAGAGCATCGCGATGAGTGCGACAAGGTACGCGCTCGCGCTTGCGCCGCCGGTTTCTGAGGCGATCACGCCGAAGATGCCGAGCACGATGAGTGGCGTGAGGTATGCGAGCCCAAAGAGCACAAGCGACGGCAGTTTAAGCGTGCGTGTAAGTGTTGGCTGAGATTCGGTGGTGGACACGGTGACTCCTATGTCGTTGGGTCGCAGGCGGTGGGGTTTAGCTCGGACTAGTGGGTGAGCGAACGGGTTAGGCGTTCGGTGTGCGGGGAGTCCAGGTGCGCGGATCGATTCTGCCCTCATACATCGGGAGCGGAATCGGTGTGTCGTTCTCCTGGAACTGTGCCCACATGCGGTTGCTGAACATCGTGCCCCGCTCGCGCACGTTGGCCACGCTCGCCGGGTCGAAGTCGAACACGAGCGTCTCCTCGCCGATTCCGGCCTCGGTTACCACGAAGCCCTCGGGGTCAACGACGATGCTACGGCCGCGACCGACGGGCCCCGCGCAATTGACGCTCGCGAACACATTTTGGTTGGTGATCGCGTTCGCGCGGGCGAGCACAAGCTCCTGCTCACGATCTGGCGTGGTGGTCTTAACTATGTTCAGTACGAGATCTGCACCGAGCCAGCCGATCTGACGGGCGTGCTCTGGGAACCAGGAGTCGTAGCAGATGGAATAGCCGGCTACCCCTGCGCCATCGAGGTCGGTCACGACGAACTCGGTTCCGGGAGTGTGTGGTTCGTATGGCCGCCAGGGGAACATTTTCCGGTAGCTCCCGCGGAGGGTGCCACTCGGATCGAAGAGAAGCTGGGTGTTGTAGAACTCCCCGTCTGCTCCGGTTTCCCCGAGGCTTCCGGGGCAGAGCCAGATGCCATGCTGCTGTGCGAGGTCGCCGATGCCGCGAACGTAGTCGCTGTCGAGTGCGACGGCGCCCGCGCGGAGCGCTGCCTCGCGCTCTGATTCGGGGAGTTGTTCGGTGCCATTGAGATGGAGTTCGGGGTACACGAGCAACTGAGTGCTGGGGTGGGCCTTAAGCGTCGTGGCGATATCGGCTGCGAAGGCGTCGAGTGAGCCGTCAATTGGCAGTGGTGAGCGCTGAGCGAGCGCGACGGTGAGCGCAGTCTTGGTCATGTGACCCCCTTGTCCGGCAATGTACGTGAACTGATCACTTTGATCATGTTCATTTTGATCACTATACGCCGCAAAGTGGCTAGGCTCAAGCTATGGCCGCGACAAAGAAGCATCACGCGACCGAGGTCAATCGAGCGCTATTCGTCGCACCGGGTTCGGCAGCGCTCACCCGGCTCTCGGCGGTCGAGACCGTGCGCGCGCGTATCTTGCTTTCAATCGAGCACGGCTTGCTCGCCCCCGGCAGCAAGCTTCCCCGCGTGGATCACATCGCTGCAGGGCTCGAAGTCAGCACGATAACCGCCCGCAGAGGCCTTGAAAGCCTCGTTGAAAACGGAGTGCTCGTGAGGCGACCAGGCCGAGGCGGGGGCACCTTTGTCGCGGATCCGCCACTCGAACTGCACGATAGCTCCGTCTCTGCGTTCAGGGCAGATGAGCAGGCGATCCACAACCTTATTGATGAACGCATGCTTATGGAGAGCGCAATCGTGTACGCGGCAGCGCTCGCCGCAACCCCTGCACGGTGTGACGAGCTTGATGCGCTTATCGCCGAATCGCAGAGCGCACAGAACTGGATGGAGCACCACGTGCCTGACAGTCGGTTTCACCACTTAGTTGCGGAGATGAGCGGGCTCCCCGAGGTGGCCGCGTATCTCGCGGTGTACGAGGCGCTGCTCAAGTACTTTGTTCCGTACCCGATGGATCAGCTCGAAGATGGCCGCGACGAACATCGAGCGCTCGTCGCCGCATTTCGCACGAACGACCCCGTCGCTGCGATCGAAGTCACGCGCAGCCACGTGGACTCGCTCCGACGCGAGATGTTCCTCGCGCTCCCGAGTGTGAGAGTGTAGCCGCGAACGGCGGAGGAGATCACGTGATCTCCTCCGCCGCCGGTTGCAAGGTTGCTTGTCGCTACTGCACGCTTTCGAGGAAATTTCTCGTGCGCTGACGCTGCGGGTTATCGAGCACCTCGCTCGGCGGGCCTGCCTCGACGACGACGCCACCGTCCATGAACACCACCTGATCTGCGACGCTTCGCGCGAAGCCAATCTCATGCGTGACAACGATCATGGTCATACCGTCGTTCGCGAGCTCACGCATCACGTCGAGCACGTCACCGACGAGTTCGGGGTCAAGCGCGCTCGTTGGCTCGTCAAACAGCATGAGTTTCGGATCCATCGCGAGCGCCCGGGCAATCGCGACCCGCTGTTGTTGGCCGCCAGAGAGCTGAGCTGGGTAGTGACCGGCGAAATCTGAAAGCCCGACACGGTCGAGCAGCTCGAGCGCGCGCTGCTTCGCGGCCGACCGACTACGCTTCGTGACACCAACCGGTGCCTCGATGATGTTCTCGATCGCAGTCCAGTGCGGAAACAGGTTGAACTTCTGAAACACCATGCCAATGTTTTCGCGTTGTTTCGCGATCTGGCGCGGCGTCATCTCGTGGATCTTGTTGCCCGCCTGACGGTACCCGATGAGGTCACCATCAACGATGATGCGGCCGCCGTCGATCGTCTCAAGGTGGTTAACGCACCGCAAGAGCGTCGACTTACCGGAGCCAGACGGCCCGAGCAGCACCGTCACTGACCCGGCTGGCACCGAGAGCGAGATGTCGCGAAGCACCTCGTGCGCGCCAAAGCTTTTACGTACGCGGCGAATCTGCACGAGCGCACTGGAATCATGCGGTGTCGCGTCTGTCACTGGGGCATCCTGTGTAGCGGTCATTCTCCGACCACCTCCGTGATCATTGTTGGGGGAGCAGGCTTGGGCCCCGGCTTCCTCCGGTTCAGGGCGGCCTGCAGCCGCTGAAACGGGGTCGGTGGCAGATTGCGTGAGCTTCCGCGACCGAAGCGCCGCTCGAGGTAGTACTGCGGAATCGAGAGCACGCTCGTCATGAGCAGGTACCAGGCGCTAACCACGATGAGCAGCTCGACCTGCTTGAGGTTCGATGACGAAATGATTGAGGCCTGCGTGTAGAGCTCGAGCACTGCGATCACCGAGAGCAGTGAGGTGTTCTTGAGCATCGAAATGAGCTCATTGCCCATCGGTGGAATGATCACGCGCATCGCCTGAGGCAGCAGCACGCGCCTGAAGGTGTACAGCGGTGACATGCCGAGTGAGTACGCAGCCTCGCGCTGCCCCTCGTCGACCGAGATCATTCCCGCGCGTACGATTTCAGATGAGTATGCGGCCTGGTTCAGGGTGAGAGCGAGGAGGCCCGCGATGAGCGGGGTGACGAGCGAGTTCGTGTCGGCCGACCAAAACTCTACGCCCGTGAATGGGATCCCGATGCGCAGCCGATCAAACAGAAGGCCGAGGTACCCCCAGAGCACGATCTGCACGAGCAGCGGCGTTCCTCGAAACGCCCACACATAAAACCAAGCGACGCTTGACATCACGGGGTTCTGCGCGAGCCGCATCGCCGCGATGACAATTGAGAGCAACGTCGAAACGACCATCGACACCACGGTGATGACGATCGTGAGCCAGACTCCGCTTAGGATGCGTGGGTCGAAGAGGAACTCGCTGACAGTGGAGAAATCGAGGTTCGGGTTCGTGGCGATTGTCGTGATGAACCACACGACGAAAGCGAATACTGCGATCGCGCCGATCCACCGCCAGGGGCGCCTGAGCGGGATCGCGACGACATCATCATCATTCGAGGCCAGGGCGTGCGCCGGCCTGGCCTCGCGAAGAAGATCGGTCATCAAGCGTCCTTGCCCTGGTTGACCTCAGCGGTCTCGACGGCGTACGCGCCGATGTTGTTGTGGTCGAGCACTTCCTTGTACGTGCCCTCCTCGATGAGTGCCTGAAGTGCCGCGCGGATCGCCTCGACGAGCTCGGTGTTCTCCTTGAGGATGCCGATTCCTGAGTAGACCGGGTTGAAGCCAGCCGGGTTCTCTGGGTCGCGCACGATTTCGAAGGTGTCACCGTCGTTGGTCGTCGCGACGACGTACTCGGCGACCACTGCGTCGGCGACATACGCTTGGCTCTTGCCTGCGCGAAGTGCGGTCTGTGCGTCAAGGTCAGACGGCAATTCCATCACCTCGACGCCGCAATCCATTGCGCGCAGCAGGTCTCCCTGAATAGTTGCTTTCTGCACTGACACGGTCTGGCCGCACAGGTCTTGCTGCGTATTGATCCCTGCTGGGTTGCCCTTTTCAACGGCGATTGCGAAGCCACCATGTGAGTAGTCGACGAACGAGAGCGTTTCCTGGCGCTCGGTTGTGTCGTTCATACCGCTCATGATGATGTCGCTCTTACCGGCCTGCAACGCTGGGATTACGGAGTCAAAGGCCTGCTTATTGATCACGACATCTATCCCGAGCTTTTGACCGAGCAAGCGCCCAAGCTCTGGGTCGAAGCCAATCTCACGGTTCGTGTCGTCATACATTGCCATTGGCGGGTAGGGGATGTCGACGGCGATAGCGATATTGCCCTTTTCCACAATGTCCGCGGGAAGTAGCTTCGTGAGCTCAGCATCTACGGTGGTGCTGATCTCATCGCCCTTCGGGAGGTTCGCGCCTTCTGCTGCTTTGTCGGTGTCGCCACCAGAGCAGCCGGTGAGCACGAGAGCTAGGGCAGCGGTCGCGGCTGCAGCGGCAAGGGTGAGTTGAGTCTTCTTCATGGAGTCCTTCTTCATTGGAGGTGAGTGAGTTTGTGTGTGGGCGTCAGGATGCGGTTGAGGAAACGTGCGGCTCAGTTATGTGTGTCGCGAGGAGATCGTCGTAGGTTTCGCGACGGGTGACGAGGCGCGCCTCGCCGCCCTGCACGAATACGATTGCGGGCTTGAGCGCGCCGTTGTAGTTGTTTGACATCGTGTAAGCGTAGGCACCGGTGACCGGCATCGCGACGATGTCGCCTACGCGGGGAGCTGGCATGGGTGCGTCGTCAACGAGCAGGTCGCCCGATTCGCATTGACGGCCGACGAGTTGCACACTTTCAGTCCAGGGCTCATCGAGGCGGTTCGCAAGGATCGCCTCGTAGCGCTGCTGGGTGAGGGCAATATCCATCTGGTCAGCGAGCCCACCGTCAACCGCGACGAAGACTTCGCCGGTGCGCTTCACCGCGACGACGCGGTAGAGCGTGACGCCCGCGCGAGCAACAACCGAGCGGCCGGGCTCGATCATGATTTTCGCGTCTGCGGGGAGGTGCGATTTCGCGGCCGCGGCGATTGCGTCGAGGAACGATTCGACACTCGGGGCGATCTCGTCGTAGGTGTACTTCACACCGAGCCCACCACCCACGTCGTAGGTCGCGAACGTGCCGGTCGACGAGATGTTCTCGACCGCCTGGGCGAACTGGGTAGTGTTCAAGATCTGCGAGCCAATGTGTAGGTGCACGCCCTCGAAAGCGATGTGTGGGCTCGCCTGCATACGCTTGATTGCCAGTTTCGCTTGATCCATCGGCAGCCCGAACTTTGACTTCGCACCGCCGGTTGCCTGCGACGCGTGGGTTTCTGCCTCAACGCCAGGGATGACGCGGAGCAACACCTTCTGTGGGCTGGTGAGGAGTCGCTCAAGGCGGTCAATCTCGTCTTCGTTGTCAACGATGATCGTGCCAACACCCGCATCGATGGCGAGCTGCAATTCGGCGTCGGTCTTCGCGTTGCCGTGGAAGTAGAGGCGTTTCGGATCCACCCCCGCAGCGAGCGCGAGCTTGATTTCGCCGCCACCAGCGACGTCGACCGAGAGCCCCTCTTCTTGCGCGACGCGGTACATGCCGACTGTGGGGAGTGACTTCGACGCGTAGAGCACCTCTGAGTTTGGCCAGCGTTCGCGAAGCCCGTCGATGAAGCGGCGGATCTGCCTGCGGAGCCCCACCTCGTCCATGACATGGAGGGGGGTGCCGAAGCGCTCTGCGAGCTCAGTCACCCCGACACCGCCGATAGCGAGTTCGCCGCCCGCTGGCCCCTCAACCCGCGATGATTCCTCGGGCAGAATGCTCCAAAACTCACCCAGGCGTGTGCCTTCGGGTGCCGGTTGGTGAGCGGCCAGATCGTGTGACAAAGGGTCCCCTATCGCTTCATTGCATGCCTCGTTGCGAAGTCAGCCTACGAGGAAAATCTCGCTGATTTTATGGAGAAATCAGATAGATTGAGAGAATGAATGCAGGAGAATCACCAAATACTGAATCGCGCTCGCTCCGCATTGGTGAGCTCATTGAGCACCTCGGCCCGCGCACCGTGAGCGTGCTCGGCACTGCTGATGTAAATGCCCCTGTGCTCGGCACCGAGTTCTACGACTCAATTGACGAGCTGCCGGACCAGGCAGGCATGCTGCTCATTATTCCCTCGGGCGCCCGTCTCGACTCGGCAGAGCTCTCCGCGCTCGCTGCCGAGGCGGCCGAACTGCGATACGCGGCGCTCGTGCTCAAGTGTTTCGATGAGCACGTACCCACCTTCACAGCGATCGCTGAGACGAGCGGTGTGCCGATTCTGCGCGTCGTTGAGCGTGTGGGGTGGCGACTGTTTGAAGCACTGGTCGGTGGGTTGCTTGGTGAGCAACGCAGATCCGAAGACGCACATGGTGACCGCGGGGCGGAACCCCTGTTCGCGCTTGCAAACGAGCTTGCAGGCCAATTCGGCGGATCAGTCGCTATTGAGGATCTTGGGCGGCGCATCGTTGCGTACTCGTCGGTGCCTGATCAACTCATCGACTCCCTCCGCACGCGCGGAATCCTTGCGAGGCGAGTTCCCGAGTCCCCGTTCAACGAAGATCAGTACCGCACGGTGATCCGCACGGGCGAACCGATCAAGTACCCGCAGCTCGACGACGAACTTCCCCGCGTCGCGTGCGCAGTGCGAGCGGGCGCGCTCCCACTCGGCACCATCTGGGCGATTGATGCTTCGGGAGAAGACCCGCTCACCGCAACCCAAATCGAACAGATGCAGCGTGCCGCGGGCATTGCTGCGGCACACATGCTCGACGACATTCGCGTGCGTGAGGCCGGCCAGGCTCCGCGCGAAGAGCGCCTGCGAACCCTCCTCTCCGGGATCGGGATTGTCGGGTCCGAGCTTGCAGAGCTCGGCATCCCTGAGGAGCGCGGCGCACTGTTGCTCGCGTTCGATCCGGGCAGCGACGACCACCCAACCACGCTCGCACAGCTTCGAACTACTGTGCAGCGCCACCTCGCGCTCTACCGACCAGAGACCGCGACAGTGGTGCGTCGCGGTCGCGTGTACTCCCTCATCTCTCATGAGCAACCGGCCGAGCTCGCCAGGCTGATCGACCCGCTCATTCCTGTGCTCGACCGGTTGCTTGGCACGGGCGAGGGAGCGGGGGTGGTGGTCGCTGCCCCCGGATCCACACACCGCGTCGGCGGGGTCGCCGAGCTTCGCGAGCGCGCCGACTGGCTGTTTGAGGTCGCGGCACGCGCTACCTGGGTGGCGAAAGATCGCCTGCTCACCGTCGATGCGCTCAGGCCCGAGTTGCTGCTCACGCGTGTGGGTGAGCTCATGAACCGGGAGGCCGTGCTCCTCGACCCGCGGATTGAAGAGATGCGTGTGACGCAACCCAGGGTCGCGGAAGCGGTGCTGCGGTGGTGCGAATCATTTGGCAACGTAACGCGGGCAGCAGTAGATGCTGGAGTGCACGAGAACACAATTCGCTACCGGCTGCGGCGGGCCGAAGAGCGGTATGGGCTCGTGCTCGGCGACCCTACTTCACTGCTCGCCACCTGGCTGCAGTTGCGCGCAGCATCGCTTGCAGAAGGCGACGTATGATTGCGGCTGTGACTGATCCCGCTGCATCTCTCGACCAACTCGCCTCGCTGGTCTCTCTGTTTGAACGCGGCACGACCGCGGTGCTCACGGGCGCTGGTATCAGCACCGACTCTGGCATTCCCGACTATCGCGGTGCCGGCAGCCCGCCGCGCAACCCCATGAATATTGCGCAGTTCGCTGAAGACTTGCAATACCGTCGACGCTTTTGGGCAGGGGCGCGCATCGGCCAAAACCGCATGAGTGGTGTCGAGCCGAACGACGGGCATCGTGCGCTCGCAAAGCTCGAGTCGGCAGGTTTCACAAGCGGTGTCATCACGCAAAATGTTGATGGTCTGCACGAGCGTGCGGGCTCACAAAACGTGGTTGAATTGCACGGCGGAGGCGGCGTGATTCGCTGCATGACATGCGACACGAGGTGGTCGCGGGCCGAAGTGCTCGAGTGGTTCGACGAACTCAACCCCGGCTTCGCCGAGCTCAACGCACATGCCACGATCGCTCCCGACGGAGACGCGGATGTGCGCGAGGTTGACTCTGTCGTCGTGCCCGAGTGTCCGGTGTGTGGTGGCGTGCTTCGGCCGAACGTTGTGTACTTCGGCGAGACCGTGCCAATTCCGGTTTTCGACGCAGCCGCCGAACTCGTGAACACAGCAGACGCGTTCTTGGTTGCCGGATCCTCACTCGCGGTGAACACCGGGATCAGGCTCGTGTTTCGTGCCGAGCGTCGGGGCATTCCACTCGCCGCAATCAACCGCGGGCACACCGCGCTCGACCTGAGGTCAAGCCTCTCACTGCGCATCGAGGGTGGCACGAGCGAAACTCTGGTTGCGCTCGCCGACGCGCTCGGGGCATAGCCTCAGATAACACTTGATATTCGCCATTTCAGAACCTCACCTTTGAGTAACGTTCGAAGATCTTTGGCGAAACGTTTGGGTATGGTATGGAACACCCGTGTAACCGTCAGACGACTACCGAAGGAACACACGATGCAACGCACAACAGCAATTTGCGCCCTTGTTTTTGCAGGGGTCTTGAGCTTGACCTCCTGCGCGTCAACTCCGACGGAGACGGGTGCTGCGAACGAACCCGCAATGAGCACTCAGAGTGAAGACGAAGCTTCGGTCGAAGACATCGAGGATGCGCCTGAAGCCGCTGCCGAGACGACGATTCCTGAGGGTGCACTTGCCGCCAGCTCAGACTTCCCATTCCCCGTGCCTGAGGGGTGGGACGAACTCGAGCCATTCACGGAAGAAAAGATCGGCAAGGACACGGCGATGAGTGCGGTCTATGCGCATCCGGGTGATGCAGAAACCGCGGCTGCAACCTACGAGACGATACTCAAAGCCGCTGGTTTCGACGCGTATTCACACCCGTTGGGAGAGCTCACCAATGCTGCATCGCTCATGGCGGAGGGCACCGTGAACGGTGTCGCGTATGCGGGAGGGTTGGATTTCGATACGAACTCTGAGGGCGTTGCTCGAGTCCGTATCAACCTCACTGAGGAATAGCCGCGCATAGCGTGTCGCACTCAGGCGGTCACGGTACGCACCACCCTGGCCGGCGAACCCAGCACAACGGTGTCTGCTGGCACGTCTTTCGTAACCACCGAGGCGGCAGCGACGACCGCATTCTCGCCGATGGTGACACCCGCGAGCACGGTGACGTTTGCGCCGATCCACACATTGCGCCCAATGACGATGGGGGCGGGATGCATGTCTGCACGTTTAGTGGGGTCGAGGTCGTGATTGAGCGTTGCCAACACAGTGTTATGCCCAATCAAGCTGTCGTCACCAATCGTGACACCACCCTGATCTTGAAACTTGCAGCCCGAATTGATGAAGACGTTCTTGCCAAGAGTGATGTTTCGCCCAAAGTCAGAGTAGAACGGTGGAAATACGGTCACTGACTCGTCGACCGCTGTGCCCGTCAACTGCGACAACAGTTCGCGCACCCGCTCAGGCTCGTGGTACCCACCGTTGAGCTCACCGGTGATGCGCAGTGCATCTTGACTGGTTTGATGCATCACGGCGTGCAAGGGGGAACCGCCAGCTATCGTCTCGCCAGCGTTCAAAGCCTTCAGCAGGTCATCAATATTCACTGTGGTCCTCATTCACTGTGGTCCTTCTAGGTGAACTCTACAGGGGCAGCGGCTACCCTGGTGGAAGAGGCGCCACGCTGTTGATGGGGCAAACTCCATCTGTTCGAGGCGTGAGAGCGCACGGTTCGTGGAGGAGTTTAATTGTGACTACAGCAGACAAAATTCATTCCGTAGAAGATGCTTGATACTTCGCAAAGAAGCGACTTCCCGCATCCATATTTCAGTATTTTGACGGGGGCAGCGGCCCGAGTGTCACGAGCACTTTGAACGAGCAATCGTTCAAAGAAGTGCTGCTGAAGCCGCTTGCAGGCGTGTTTCACCCGAAGCCAGATATCAGCACCCGTGTCTTCGGCCACGACATTGATACGCCCATTATTCTTTCGTCAGTAGGTGCCCTCAAAATTGGGCATCAAGACGGTGAGCTGGCTGCAACGAAGGCCGCAGGTAAGTTCGGCACCATTCAGTTTCTCAGTGGCGGGAGCAACACCTCCATTGAAGAGACCATGAGGCACGCGACCGGGCCCGTGTACCAACAGATCTATTACATCGGCGGTCGCGACGCTACGGCACCCACGATTGAACGAGCCCGTGACGCGGGTGCTGCAGGCATCGTGGTGATCGCCGACAGTGCTGCGCCCAACACCGGGCGTGAAATTCCCACCGCAAGACGTGCCGCGTTGCCGATGCAGATTAACGTCAAGGAAGCCATTAGGTTCTTGCCTCAGTTCTGGAACAAACCAGCGTGGGTGAAGGATCTCATACTTCGAGGTGGCCTCGAGGTGCCGCCCGTCGCCACGGCGAAGAGCGCGAATGGGCAGCCGATGCCATTCCTCGAAGCGGCCGGTGCCATCTACGGGCAAACCCCAACGTTTGAAGATCTTCCGTGGATTCGTGAGATCTGGGATGCGCCGATTATTGTCAAGGGCGTCGTTTCAGTTGAGTCCGCGCGCAAGGCCGTGGAATACGGGGCGACCGGGATTGTCGTGTCAAACCACGGCGGTAACATGCTTGATGGCACGATTCCGACGCTACGCGCACTGCCCGAAATCATCGAAGCGGTAGGAGACGAGATCGATGTCGTCGTCGACGGAGGAATTCGTCACGGCACCGACGTTGTGAAAGCCATGGCAATGGGCGCGAAGGCAGTATCAATCGGTCGCGCGTACGTGTACGGTCTGTTGGCTGCCGGGTACCCGGGCGTGGTGAAGATGCTTGAACTCCTCACGACCGAAACCACGTCTGCGCTGACCTGGCTGGGTAAAATTTCGATTCACGATGTTGACCCGGAATCGCTGGTTATTCCACCTCACTGGCTGACTCTTTCGTTGGAAGATCTGCGTCGTGAGATACGTGAGCGAGCCGAAGAGCACGCTTAATCGGTGGCGTCGCTGAAGTCATTTTTGCCCACAGACTGCGCAACCCCGGATCTTCAGCGACGCTGTAGCAAGTAGACGTATCCGCCGCCGACGGGGTTGTCCCAGAGCATCGAGTCTTCGTCCCAAGCCAGCACCGTATATCCGTATTTGCCACCGGGTAGCTCGATCGTCGTGCCGTTCAACGTGACGTCTGCTGCGTTCTCTGCATACTCGGTCGCGCCTGGAACATGCTGGCAGTACAGCATGCGATCCGGCGAGGGAATGATGTACCGGTGATCATTCGTCACCGCTTCGAAGCCTGCTCCCTCATCAGTGTGGGTGTGTTGCCACGCGCCTATGAGCGCCTCGGAGAGCTCTCCCTCCTGACCTTCTGGTGCATTGGCAGTGGTCGTTACTTTCGGCGCATCCCAGTCGCAGGTCTCTGCTTGGGGTTGCTCGTTAGCTGGTTCCGGGGCAGCTTCGTCGTCTGTAGATGAGCCTTTGGCCGCTTCTGCTGCGGATTCCGATGCATCGGCAGCTCCGTTTGTACTCGTTCCATCAGGCGCCTGCGGTGATCCGCACCCCGCGAGCGCAAGGGCGAGTGCGCCGGCGACAATGCTCCATCGAAGCTGATCCCGCAGTGCTGCAGGCAAGGCTGAACGGCTCGGGGCGTCTGACATGGCGAACTATTTAATCCAACGATGGTTTAGCGGGTACCGGTAGGAACCGCCATTCTTGACTTTCGTTCCTCCCGTAATCGCGAGGATGAGGTTGGTGATGAGCACGGCCCAAATCGCGATGGTGATGAGGATCCAAGCAATGAAACCGATGACCGGGATGAACCCTAGGATCACGTTCGCGACATTCAGAATGATGATCACGCCTGCTACGTTGATTGACCAGTTCAGAGCTTCCTTGCTCTCAACGGCAACGCGCTGACCACGGTCTTTGAAGATGAGAAAGATGATCATCGCTGGGATCACCAGGATGATGTTGAGGTAGTGCGCGAGCATCGCCCACTGCGCATCTTCGGCGGTGCTGAGAGGTGCGGGTGCAGGCGCGACAGTTGGGTTGGTCATGGTGGTTCCTTTCAAGCGATGTTGCAGACAGCTGATCGCTGAACGATCTAGTACAGCAGGCGAGGCTCACATACTGCTCACACTTTTCTCACCCCGCTCTCGCCGAGCTTTGCGAGTGTGAGTGGAGTGTGAGTGGAGCCTGATTCTCTAGAGCCAGAGTCTTCATAGATCTTCGAAAGCTAGGGGCGTCACTGTGCGGGTGAAGAAACGAATTGGTGTGTCACTCATAGTGATGCTTGTCGTTGGGATGACTTCGTGCACGCCTGCGGTCGACGCGGAGCCCACGTCCTCGAAACTGTCGAATTCGGCTACAGAAGATCCCGCCGACAGCACTGCGGAAGCCACTGAGACGCCGGCGGAAGAACCGGAAACTGCGGAGGGGGACAGCGAGCGCACGGTATGCGAGGACGCTGCGTTTCTGAATGCCGCAACGATTCCTGACCAGCTAGCGAATCTCGGGGTGCCGTTCTACCCGTGCGTGCACGAGATGGTTGCGGTGACGAACAGCGACCGATCGTTCGTGGGCGAGTACGACACGACGCACGAATCGATCATCATCGAGATGTCGATCACGAATCAGTTCGACGCGTCTGACTGGGAAGTCACCGCTCGAGCGGTCGAAGGTGATAACGCGATTACCCAGGCACGGAACGCGGAATACACCCTCGTCGTCGCCATCGGACCGAGCCGCACCGAGGGTGCCGTGAGCAGCATCCACTACACACTGCGCGCGGAATGAGGAAAGCTATGGCAATAATGACACCAACGCGTGATCAACTGGGGCTGAAACCACAGATTTTCGGGCGACTGTGGCAGGCCGTTGCTGTTGTCGGTGTGCTTGCTCTGATCTTGACTGGCTGCGGCGAGAAGGGATCCGCTGAGGGTGAAAGCACCGCGAATGACGACGCCGTGAGCGAAAACACCGAGGCGTCGGAAGCTGATGGTGCTGCTTCGGCCCAGGTCTTTACGGATGCGTTTGTGCGCGAGGGGCTCGTGTGCACGCCGGTAGCTGAAGATCGCCTCCGCGCCGGGGTTGTGGAGCAATTCACCTGTGAGGGTGATGATTACGTCATCATGACGGTCCGCAACTTTGAAGATGCCGATGAGCGCGATGCGCAACTGGATCGAATCCAGGGCCTCGCGTGTGAGATTGCCGAGTCTGGTCAAGAGATACAGCGAGTGGCCACCTCAGATACATGGATCGTGATGGCCGGAGGCGACAGAGACGAGGACTTCGAGGTGTTTGGCAACGCTATGACGAGCGTTGGGCTCGAGTGGAATGACTATGTCTGCATCGTGTGAGTGTCGTGCGAAATGAACCTGAGAAAGTGAGTGGCGATAATGATGAAGCGAACACGATTGAATCAACCTCCGACGAAGTCGATTTGGGTGGCGCTTGCGCTCGCCGCCTCACTCGGGTTGCTCGCTGGTTGTAGTGCCATCCCACCCATACCAGGTATTCCCGACGTCTCTGTTGATGACGAAGGCGGCTCCATTACACTCAACGGCGATGGCAACGAGTCCGTGAACATCGATGTCGGTACTGATGATGTGATTCCCGAATGGCTTCCAAGCGAGCTGCCGTTGCCGAGTGAATACACAGTGGTGAACTCCACAAACATGGAGAGCTCCGGCGGGACTGTCAAAGGTATGAACCTCACCACTCCTGACGATTTCGAGACGGTGGTCGCTACCATCGACGACGGCTTTGCCGCGGCTGGGCTCACACCCGAGACACGCGAAATTGGGGAGCTGGCTGAAATGAAGACCGGATTGTTCGGTGTCACCAGCGGCGAGGACAGCTGGGTGATCACGGTCCTCGACTATGGCATTCAAGATGAAGAGGTACAAATCAGCTACGTGAGCGTGAAGGAGTAGCTTGCGGGAGTAGTGCTCAGCTCCCGCCCGTAGGTGGGTGAGCCTAGGAAAGGTCGAGATCGCCGATCACCGCAGCGACCCGCGCGCTTTGTGCCTCGGTGAGCCCCTGGATCGGCTTCGGAAGACACCGCTCGGTGGCGAGACCGAGGTGCTCCGCGATCGCTGCGATTACCCGCAGGCTGCCACCGAACTCTGCGAATAGCTCCCAGATCGGCGCTAGCCTGGCTGACTCCGCAAGCGCGTCTGCAGGCCTGCCCCCGAGGGCTGCGCGAGTGATGGCAACCATTGGGGCAGGCAGGGTGCCGCCAATGGCTGAATACCAGGCGTCACACCCCGCGATGAGGCCCCCTTCTGCAGCGGCATCACCCGAGACGCCAATGGTGACGTGTGCGGGAAGAGCCGAGCGGATCGCCGCAACGTGGGTTCGCGCTTGCTCCGGATCCACAGGCACCGGAGGGATTTTAACTGACGCGATGCCTGGGAGCTCTGCGATGCGCGCGTAAAGTTGGGTGCTGAAATTGAAGTGTGTGGTGCCGGGGTTGTCGTACACAATCACGGGCAGATCCGTGTGCTCGGTGGCCGCACGGAAGAGCTCGAACACGTCATTGTCGGTGAGTGGCTGGTAGGTCATCGGGGCGAGCAGCACTCCCGCCGCACCAGCGGCTTCGGCGCTGTCGATGTGCGAGAGAACTTGTGATGTTCGCAGCGCTCCGACCCCTACGAATACGGGCGTGCTCCCCGCGTGCTCGACCGCGAGGTGGGCAACGCGGGCGCGCTCATCTGGGGTGAGATAGGCGTACGACCCGGTGGATCCAAGCGCGGTGATTGAATCCACGCCCGCATCGGTCAACCGCTCGACAAGCCTGACGAAGGCGCGCTCATCGATTGCGTCATCGCGAAGCGGCGTGAGCGGAAAGGCGCTCAGCCCAGTTATGGCGTTCATCTGGTCTCCTTCGACGTCTGCTGCGAGTGTCTGGTCAATCATACGAAGTCCTCTGCTAGCTTGTGGCACTAAGAGTTAGATCGGGGAGATGTATTCATGACCAACACCTCATCTCAAGCAGATGCATCACAACGCGAAATCACCGTGCGATGGCGTGACCCCGCAGAGGGCCTTGCCGCGCTTCCGGCGCTGAGCGGTCTCGAGTACTTGCAGAAGATGGCCAGTGGCGAGCTGCCAGGTGCGCCAATTGCGAGCCATATCGGCATGGAGTTCGTTGAAGTGAATGAGGGTACTGTCACCTTCACTTGCCAGCCCAACGAATCCCACTACAACCCGATCGGCATGGTGCACGGGGGCGTGGTCTGCACACTGCTTGATTCTGCGCTCGGGTGCGCCACGCAAACGTTGCTCCCCGCAGGCATCGGGTACACCTCCATCGAAATTAAGGTGAACTATCTTCGCCCGGTCACCGCGGATAGCGGGCCGCTCACCTGTGTTGGGCGCGTCACGAAGCCTGGTCGTAGGGTTACCTTCGCTGAAGGTGAGGTCGTCGACAAAGATGGAAAGGTTGTTGCAACAGCGTCGGGAAGCCTGCTCATCTTCCCGATCGAACGAGCACAGTAGCATCCCGAGCTTTGCCCTGGAATCTCTTCTGAGCACACAGATAGCACGGCGTAGCGCTCTCTGGCAAGGGATCGAATTCCAGGCCAGAATCGCGCAATACTCAGAACATGGGTGCCGATGATTCCTTTGCGATGATTGCCCAAGGCGCGCCTATCGCTCGACCCAATCGACGAGTGAGGCGCTCTTGGTTTTCTGTCTGTGCAGCTGTGCTTCTGCTTTCCGGCTGTGGAATGTCGATCCCGACTGACCCCGAAGGCTCTCTCGAGAAGATTACCGGTGGTGAAATGCGGGTCGGCGTGACCGCCGAAGAGGGAATGAGCACCGCGGATGATCCGCCCGAGGGGCCTTTACCCGATCTTGCGAATGATTTCGCCGACTCCCTCGACGCGAGCACGACGTGGGTGGTCGCTGGGGAAGAGTCGCTTGTCGAGATGCTCGAAACAGACAAGATCGATATCGCACTCGGTCGTTTTACTGCAGAGACCGCCTGGGCGGATCGCGTAGCGCCCTCCCGACCATTCATCGCCTCAGAGAAGACGGATACTGAGATTGTCGCGCTCACGCCACTGGGAGAGAATGCATTCCTCACGGAGTTTGAAACGTTCATTGATTCCACCGGGGGATCAAAATGAGTGTCGCTGACGGTCCCGCGGCCGATACCCGGCTGCCAGCCAAAGAGCAGGCTGCTCTGAGGAGCGCCGTCCGGTGGCAGATCTTCACCATTTGTTACACGATCGTCACCATCACCATCGTCGCGTTTGTGCTCGGCAGCTCCCAGGCAATGAAGACCGCTTGGATTGAAGACATGCTCTCGCTGCTGCCGCAGATCGCATTTCTTATTGCACTGCCCCTCGTGAAGCGGAGACCCACGAAGAAACACCCGTATGGGCAGCACCGTGCGATGAGCGTCGGGCACCTGGTGGGAGGCGTCGCTTTGCTCGCCGTCGGTACGACGCTCGCGTTCGAATCCGCGATGGGTTTGATCCGCGCAGAACATCCGACAATCGGCACCGTTAATCTCTTCGGCCACACGATCTGGCTCGGTTGGCTTATGGTCGGGGTCATGGCCGTCATCGTCGTCGGGCCGGTGTTCATGTACGGTCCGGCAAAGTCGAAACTCGCACTTGTCTTACACAACAAGCTGCTCTTCGCCGACGCCGATATGGCAAAGGCGGACTGGCAAACAAATGCGGCGTCGATCATCGGCGTGCTGGGAGTGGGCATTGGTTTGTGGTGGCTTGACGGGGCCGCAGCCGTATTCATTTCGCTCGGAATCATCTGGGATGGCGGAAAAAATACGCGAGCTGCGGTATCCGACCTCATGGATCAGCGGGCGCGCACCTACGACAATAAAGGGCGTCACCCACTCGCAGACACCATTCTCGACTATCTTGCATCGCTCGACTGGATTGCAGAGGCTGGACTCCGTATGCGGGACCAGGGGCAGGTGTTTCACGTGGAAATCTTCATCAACCCGCGAAGCGGCACTATCACGACCGAGCAAACAGAGCAGATCAGCCATGACGTGAACGAGCTCGATTGGAAAATCCAAGATATCGTCATCGCCGTGTGTTCGGAGCTTCCCGACCACCTGGATCGGTCAGCAGCCCACAAGTAGATCGCTGAACTCGAGACCACCTGGACCCTGCCCATGTGTCAGCGGCTGGCGGAGGCTGCCCGAAGTCGCCGCCAAGTCACGAGCACGATGCCACCGGAAAGGAGGGCGACGCCGAGCATCGGTAGTAAGCTCGCGTCGGAACCGGTAGCTGCGAGACTTGCCACGGCCGTCGGTTCCGGGGTGACTGTTGCCGGCGGTGCCTCCACGGGAGTCGGGCCTGGGTCAATTGCGGACGGAGGCGTGACAGCTGCCTCTGGGCAGACCGTGACTGTTGTCTCCGTAAACAGTTCCCGTTCCGCGATCACCGCGGTGTTTGTGAGCTCCGTGCACTCACCAACGGAGAGATCCTCGACTGTCAGCGTGTACTCAAAGACGAACGGCAGCCTATCCGCGTTCCACCGAGCGGCTCCAAGTTCGACCCAGGATCCCGTAGGATCCGCATGGTCATCGACAATCGTCACCGACCCGAAGCTCTCGCTAATCTGCGTGAACTCGAACCCAACAACGGAGCTTTCTATCCCTCCGGCCCAGACGAAATCAACGATGCTTGCGCCATAAACGCTCGGGGTGCTTTCGAATTGGCTGCAGCGGAACTCATACGTCACCGTGGAGGCGGCAGGCACGACGGCGTCTACAACAGGCCTGTCATCCACGGGATCAGTGACCCTGCAGACCGAGGCCGTGTCGATATCAGCGCCGACACTCACCTGGCCGGTGAGGGTCTCTACTGTTGTGTTTGTCACGGTGATTTCGCCAGCAAGCGAGTGGTATTTGTCCTCGAAGGACGCGGGAGTTGCCGTGACAGTGAAGTCAATGTCTGCAGTGGCAGCATCGCCGTTTACCGTGATCTCACCAACAGCGCCGGTTTTCTCTAGATCCCATGCATGCACACGCACGTAGTTGGCAGTTACCGTTTGGCTGATCTCGATAGCAGGAAGGTCCGCCATGGGAATGGCCGTAGTGTCCCCGTCCGGTGCGACCGCACTGATCTGTGGGGCCGCACTGACCGGTGGAGGCGACGTCACCGAAGTGAGGTCAGCCTCATCGGTGAGCCCATCAATAGTGGGGGACATTTCTGCAGCGTATGCCGGGCCCCCACCAATCACCCCGAGTGCAACCGTGAGCGCTGCCGTACTGACAATCGCGGACAATCTGAACTTGCGCATTCGCATGACCTTTCATCAACGTCGACTACGCGCAACCCACCAAGGAATGCGCGCACCGACCACCCAAGCACGGAGCACTCACAGACCACTCACATCGTGCCTCGGTCGGTGTGAACGATCAGCGCGCCCAGGTCACCATGTCGGGGCATTGTGCGCGGAGCTGGTCCATGGCTTCGCGACGAACCTTCACGAGTGCGCTGTCGCCGGAGACGCCGGACAGCGCGCTCCAGGTGTCGCTTGCGGTCGACGCTAGACCGAGCTCGCGTGCGTGCCTTGCAACGACATCAAGGCCGAAGGCATCGTCCGTTCGCCGCGCCTCCGCGTGACGTGAAAAGAGTTCGAGCAACCCACCCCCGCCGATCTCGACGGTGCTTTCAATGAGCGCTTGTGCCTCCGCGTCCAGGTGTGCCGTGCGCATCGCGCAGTGCGCGAGCATTCCCGCAAAGAACGTATGTTGTGCCGTGAGCAACCATCGGGCTGCATCCAAGAGTTTGTGCGCAGCATCGGCCGAGTGGCCCGCAGCGTGGTCGTTCCAGGCGTCGGCCCAGGCCCGCAGCATGACCACCTTGGGGTCTCCCACAGCGCTCTCAGAAATCGCAGCAAAGCCCTGCTCCGACTCCTCTGCTCGGCCCGTTGCGCGTGCGGCCGCAGCCGCGAGTGCGCGAGCCGCGGAGATGAGCCCCGAAGCGTCGCGCCAGCGCAGGTGTTTGACGGCGGAACATGCGATCTCGTAGGCGCGTTCCGCGTCGCCCGAGAATAGCTCTATGAACCCCTGGGCGTACTCCCACGTCCCCACCGTCTCGGGCGCCTCTGACTCAGCCTCGGCGATCCGGCTGCGCAGCCGTCGTTGTGTTGCGACAACGTCACCCGAGTACGACAGCGCCATCACCGCAGTGAGCTCGATCAGCGTCTGACCCCCCGGAATGCGATCGATGATATCGCTTGGGACCTCGCGCAATTGCGTGAGTGAGCGCACGGCTTCGGCAAGTGGGCCAGTGAGTACGCCAGACATCCCGACAGTAATCAAGCTGAGTGCATCAGCCGCGTCAGCGGTGAGGGTAGGAGCGGAGACCGGGGGACTCCCCATGCCCGCGATGGTTGCCCACCGCATCTGTGCGCGCTCGAGATGAGCGCGGCTGTCTTCCCCAGTCACACTTCCCAAAGCGTCCTCAATGATGTGTAAGGCACCCGCTGCATCGTGCAGACGCAAGCCGCGGTGCTGCGCGTGTGCTCTGGCGATCGCTGTCCGATCGGCGTCAGATGTGGCATGCTCACCCGCAAGGGAGAAATGGTTGTCGGCAAGCTCCAGCTGCCCGAGCGCGGATGCGGCAAGCCCAAGAACTCTGTGCGCCTCAGCATGCGCGGGATC
This sequence comes from Leucobacter sp., assembly GCA_052106035.1. Classification (GTDB taxonomy): domain Bacteria; phylum Actinomycetota; class Actinomycetes; order Actinomycetales; family Microbacteriaceae; genus Leucobacter. The sequence goes on from JBQEBC010000025.1 coordinate 28,292, forward strand.
TTGCGTGACAATCGCGTGAGCGGCCCGAAGGGCAAGTCGTTCATCGAACGCAGCGAGCGCACGCTCAGCGAGCACGAGCGTCGCCGGAATGTCGATGGGATCACTGAGATCAAGCGCCAGGAGATCCGCCCGAAGGTGAGCCTGGGGGCGGCCAGCAGCGACCGGGCTTCGCAGCAGGCGTACGACGTCGCGCGTGAGCTCGATCCACAACATCTCTGAACTGCGGTGGCGCAGAACTTCCCGATCTAATGGTCTGGCCAATCGCAGCCAGCCACTATCTGTAATCGTGATGAGGTCGGTGCGGGAAAGGGCTGCACGATCAGTATCGTTCAGTGCTTCTGGGGCAAGTTCACCGGCGATCGCCACGCGCATGGCGGCCTCGATGGTTGCGCCCTTGAGACCAGCAAAGCGTTCTCCCGCGACTTGAACGAGCCGCGCTGTTGGCGTCGGATCCCCCCGCAACTCCCACCCGTGATCGGTGCCCACAAGCCGACTGTCAGATCGGGACCCTTCCACAATTTCGCGCAGATGGAGTGGGTTCCCCTCTGCCGCAGCGAGAATGCGTGCCCCCGTTTCGGGGGCAAATTGACCGTCGACCAGGCGCGTAGCAAGGTCGTGCGCTTCGGCGTCGCTGAGCGCGGTGATGGGCGCCTCCGTGAGCTCGCCGCTGTCATACAGGGCTTGTATTTCTGGGGGAGCGCTGGTGAGATTGCGCGTGCTGAGAATGACGTTGATGTGAGTCGAGCGAATGAGCTGCATGATGACGAAGAGAGATGACTCATCGATCAGGTTGACATCGTCTACGAGGATAGTGATGTTCGACCGGTGTCTTGCAAAGTAGTTGATGAGGGAGGACGCAGAGTCCAGACGTCCCTCCTGCGCGGACTCTGGCTGCAAGACAGCGCCGGCAAACACGCCGAGGGGAACCTTCAGACCGAGTGTGCTGCCAGCCAACAGTGGAACAGTGTGTCCCCTCCTGAGAAGATCAGAACGAACGCTGCGGAGGACGTGCGATTTCCCGATGCCTGGGGGCCCCGTGATGAGTACGGCTCGACTCTTTTCCAGGCGCGCGATCAGGTCGGTATGGCGATTCGACGAGAGGCGGGGAGCTTTCGCGTCGGTTGCCGGTGAGTGCCTGACATGAGTCTCGGAGGGTGCCGAATATTGCTCGCGCACGCCCCCAGGGATACGCAGTAGGCGCTCTGCTGGCTGCTCACGAAGTATCGCCACATGCAATTCGCGGAGCGCTTTGCCTGGCGCGGCACCGCTAGCCTCGGTAAATGCGGTTCGCGCCTGCTCAAAGGTCTTGAGTGAATCTTGCACATGACCAGCCGCGTACTGCGCGAGCATGAGTTGACCCCAGTGTCGTTCGCGAGACGGGTACTCCTCAACAAGCGACGATAACTCGGACACGAGAGAGGCATCGTGTCCGAGCGCGAGATCGACGTCAATGCGATCCGCAATGGCCCGCCCCCAGTGGTGTTCGAGTCGTGCCGACTCGGCGCGCAGCCCCGGAATATCGGGGACGTCTGCAAACGCTGGGCCCCGCCAAAGCGAGAGTGCGGAGTGAAGGCATTCCCCTGCCTGGGCGAGCTCATCTGCGGCAAGGTGAGCAGCAGCTTGCTCCTGAAGATACGTGAACTGGCCAGCATCGCTCGGGACGGCTGAAGGGTCGAGGCGATAGCCCCCATTTACGAACTCAATATCGAGCGGAAGCGTCGCGCGAAGCCGCGAGATTCGCGCTTGGAGGGCGTGCGCTGGGTTGCGCGGAGGCTCCGTGTTCCATAAATCCTCGCATAACTGGGCGGGAGTGAGCGCCTTCCCCTCGCTCACCAGGAGCCGAGCGAGGAGTGCTCGTTGCTTTGCTCCACCGATCGGGCGGGGTTCCCCTTCAACCGTCGCCTCCACAGCACCGAGCACCAGAATCTCGACCATCACTATTACTTCCCCGTTGAATGTGTGTGAAATTCAAGGCTAATGCATAGGTTTTGTTCAACGTTGGGCTGGTACCGATTCGTGACTCGCTTGATGCGGTTGTGGAGTTTGGGTCCTAACTCAAAATCCGCGCAGGAGCGTGTGCTCAATCTTTCAAAGATGAGCACACGCTCCTGCGCGGATTCGGGTGAGTCAGCCTTCGTTACTCAACAACGATGATGAGGTCGCCTGCTTCGACGCCGCGTGTGCCTTCGAATGCGAGGCGCTGCACCGTGCCAGCTACTGGCGAGGTGATTGCAGCTTCCATCTTCATGGCCTCGATCGTGCCGATCGCTTGGCCCGCCTCGACGGCGTCGCCTACGGCTGCCTTCACGGTGACAGTTCCCGAGAACGGTGCAGCAATCTGACCGGCAACCGTGCGATCCGCCTTCTCCGCGACCGCGACGGTGACCGCGACTTGCTCATCCTTTACAAAGACGGGACGCAGCTGGCCGTTCACGCGCACCATGACAGTGCGTACACCCTTGTCGTCTGCGGCGCCGATCGCCTCGAGCCCGACGTACAGACGTACACCCTTCGCGAGATCAATGGCGTGCTCAGAGTTTGTTTCGAGGCCATACAGGTAGTCGGCCGTGTCGATGACCGACAGATCACCAAACTGCTCGCGCACCGATTCAAATTGTCTGGTCGGCGCGGGGAACAAGAGTCGATTGAGTGTCGAGCGCCGCTCCGCGCTTGTGCCCTCGAGCTGAGCTGAATCTTCGTCAGAGACGGGCGCAATCTCGATTGAGATGTTGCGCCCCGCGAGCACCTTCGAGCGGAAGGGCTCGGGCCAGCCTCCCGGAATTTCTCCGAGCTCACCAGCGAGGAAGCCGACGACCGAGTCTGGCACGTCGTAGCGCTCAGGGTTCGCCTCGAAGTCGGCGGGATCAGCATCAACTGCGCTCAGGTGCAGCGCGAGATCTCCAACCACCTTCGACGACGGAGTTACCTTCGGCAGACGGCCGAGGATACGATCTGCTGCCGCGTACATGTCCTCGATCTTCTCGAAGTTCTCCGACAGGCCGAGCGCGATCGCCTGCTGGCGAAGGTTCGACAGCTGGCCACCCGGAATCTCGTGTGTGTACACGCGGCCGGTGGGAGACGTGAGACCTGACTCAAACGGCTTGTAGAGTGTGCGCACCGCATCCCAGTAGGGCTCGAGTTCGTACACGGCGTCAGGCTGAATGCCGGTGTCGCGTTCGGTATGGGCCAGCGCCGCAACGAGTGCTGACAGTGATGGCTGGCTTGTGGTGCCAGACATCGGTGCCGAAGCCGCATCGACCGCGTCGACGCCGGCCGCTGAAGCAGCAAGCAATGTTGCGAGCTGTCCACCCGGGGTGTCATGCGTGTGCAGGTGCACGGGCAAGTCGAAGCGCTCGCGGAGTGCGGTGACGAGCTTCGCCGCTGCTGACGGACGAAGCAAGCCCGCCATGTCCTTGATGCCGATGATATGAGCACCCGATTCAACGATCCGCTCAGCGAGTGAGAGGTAGTAGTCGAGCGTGAACTTGTCTTCGGCGGGGTTGAGCAGGTCTCCGGTATAGCAGAAGGCAACCTCTGCAACTGCGGTGCCGGTCTCGCGCACGGCGTCAATCGCGACGCGCATCTGGTTCACGTCATTCAGTGCGTCAAAGATGCGGAAGACATCGACCCCCGTGGCAGCCGCCTCGCGCACGAATGCCTGAGCGACCTTCGGCGGGTAGGGCGTGTAGCCGACGGTATTCTGGCCGCGCAGGAGCATCTGGATCGGGATGTTTGGCAGCGCTTCACGCATTCCTGCGAGCCGTTCCCAGGGATCCTCGCCGAGGAAACGCAAAGCGACGTCGTAGGTCGCGCCGCCCCATGCCTCAACAGAAAGGAGCTCTGGGGTGAGGCGCGCGACGTGCGGTGCAACCGCAAGGAGATCGCGCGAGCGCACGCGGGTGGCGAGCAACGACTGGTGCGCGTCACGGAACGTTGTCTCGGTGACCGCGAGTGCAGTCTGCTCACGGAGCGCCTGAGCGAAGCCCTCGGGGCCAAGTTCAGCCAGTTGCTGCTTCTTGCCTGCAGGTGCCGGAGCGAGGAGGTCAACCTTCGGAAGCTTCACCTGCGGGTTGATCTGCTGTGGGCGCTCACCGTTTGGCTGGTTAACCGTAACGTTTGCGAGGTGCTGAAGGAGGCGCGTCGCGCGATCCTTCGGCTTGTTCAGCGTGAGTAGCTCGGGGCGCTCTTCGATGAAGGCGGTCGATACGTCGCCGGCGCGGAAGTCTGCGTCTTCGAGCACTGACTGGAGGAACGGGATGTTCGTTGCGACGCCACGGATGCGGAACTCGGCGAGTGCACGACGTGCGCGTACGACTGCGTCTTCGAAGGTGCGCCCGCGGCACGTGAGCTTTGCGAGCATTGAGTCGAAGTGCGGGCTGATGTATGCGCCAGGGTTGATCGTGCCGCCGTCGAGACGAACGCCACTGCCACCTGGTGAACGATACGCGGTGATGCGCCCAAGATCGGGACGAAAGCCGTTCGCCGGATCCTCGGTCGTGATGCGGCACTGGAGCGCAGCGCCGTGCAGCTTGATCTTGTCTTGCGTGAGGCCAAGCTCTTCGAGTGTGGACCCTGATGCGATCAGCATCTGAGACTGCACGAGGTCGACATCGGTCACCTCTTCGGTCACGGTGTGCTCGACCTGGATGCGGGGGTTCATCTCGATAAAGACGTGCTGGCCGGCGCGCTCACCCTCGGTGTCAAGCAGGAACTCGACGGTGCCAGCGTTTGCGTAGCCGATTGACTTCGCGAATGCGATCGCGTCACTCGTAAGCGCGTCGCGCTGCTCTTGAGTGAGGTTCGGTGCCGGAGCGATTTCGACCACCTTTTGGTGGCGGCGTTGCACTGAGCAATCACGCTCGAACAGGTGCACGGTGTTTCCGGCACGATCAGCGAGGATCTGCACTTCAATGTGACGGGGGCGGAGTACTGCCTGTTCGATGAACATTGTCGGATCACCGAAGGCGCTCTCGGCCTCGCGCATTGCGCTTTCGAGGGCCTCACGGAGGTCTTCTGCGCGTTCGACACGACGCATGCCACGTCCGCCGCCGCCAGCAACCGCCTTCGCGAAGAGCGGGTATCCAATGTCGGCAGCACCCTTGATGAGTTCATCGAGGTCAGTCGACGGAGGAGTCGACTTCAACACGGGAACGCCGGCAGCGATGGCGTGTTCCTTCGCGGCAACCTTATTGCCCGCCATTTCAAGCGCGAGTCGGCCCGGGCCAATGAAGGTTATGCCAGCGGCATCGGCTGCCGCAGCCAGCTCAGGGTTCTCGGAGAGGAATCCGTAACCCGGGTAGATTGCGTCTGCGCCCGACTCTTTTGCGACACGAACGATTTCATCAATGTCGAGGTATGCACGCACGGGGTGGCCCTCGGTGCCGATGAGGTAGGCCTCGTCAGCCTTCAAACGATGTAGAGAGTTTCGGTCTTCGAATGGGTAAACTGCGACTGTTCGGGCTCCAAGCTCAGATGCTGCTCGGAAGGCGCGAATCGCAATCTCGCCTCGGTTAGCAACCAAAATTTTCTTAAACATCGTCATCGAGTTTCTCCCTTGAGTGGCCGGGTTGCTGGCCAGATTAGGTATTACCGGTAGGGGCTATACGGGTGTCGCCTTTTGCAGTCTATGCGACGTTCTATTCGCCTCTGGCTATACGGGTCATGTCCGTACGCGAGACAATCTTAACCCTGGTTCTACCAGAGGCCGCACCGAGCTGCATCTCATGGTCGTCCAGCCGGTGCCACCCATCGATCGTGGTAAACGGCACGCCACGTTCTTCGAGTAATGCGGGGATCGCGTCGGCCGAGGAAAATTCGGGCTCCCACCAGGTATTCGCATCTGTGATAAGACCCTCAAGGGTTTCCATCGCGTCTGACTTCGTATGGCCGATGAGCCCGACGGGGCCTCGCTTGATCCACCCGGTTGCATAGACACCGGGAATTTGTGCGCCCTCGAGGTCGAGCACCCGACCCTTGTCATTTGGGATCACGCCGCGTGACTCGTCGAAGGGGATCTCATCGAGAGGTGAGCCGAAGTACCCTACTGCGCGGTATAGAGACTGCATGGGAATCACTTCGAACTCGCCCGTATCGATCACGCCGCCGTTACCGTCAGGGGCGGTGCGTTCAATCTTGAGCCCGGCGACGCGGCCATCCTCAATAACGACCTCGACCGGCTTCGACCAGAAGTGCATATGCAATTTTCGTGATGCAGGTGCAGTTTCGCCGGCTTCACGAGTGCGCTGCTCATCACGCCATTTGTTCATAATGCGAGTGAGCACGATGACCTGCTTGTTCTTACCGAGTACTTCATCGGCGTATGCGTCGGGAATGTCGAAGTCGGCCTCGTTCACGATCATGTCAACGTCGCGCACCTCGCCGAGCTCGCGCAGTTCGAGCGGCGTGAACTTTACGTAGGCCGGGCCACGGCGGCCAAAGAGGTGTAGCTCCTCAATTGGGTTCGCGGCAAGACCGTCATATACGTTTTGGGGAATCTCTGTAGGAAGAAGGTCATCTGCGTGCTTAATAAGCATGCGCGAAATGTCGAGAGCGACGTTGCCGTTGCCAATAACTCCGACCGATTTTGCCTCGAGCGGCCAGGTGCGCGGCACATCAGGGTGGCCGTCAAACCAGCTTACAAAGTCTGCGGCTCCGTACGAACCTTCGGCGTCGATCCCGGGAACGTCGAGCGCAGCATCGCGGATCGCACCGGTCGAGAAAATCACCGCGTTGTAGTGCTGCTTGAGATCTGCAAGCGTGATGTCACGGCCGTACCGAACATTTCCAAAGAAACGAATCGTGCCGTTATCGAGCACATCTCGAAGCGCCGTAATGATGCCCTTGATACGCGGGTGATCTGGAGAGACACCGTAACGCACGAGCCCATACGGCGCAGGAAGCTGTTCGAAGAGGTCGATTTCTACCTCAAAATCTCGCTCCGCTTTGAGCAGCAGATCAGCGGCATATATACCCGCGGGGCCAGCTCCAACAATCGCCAGTCGCATCTTGCTCATTACCTTAGGGATTACCCTTCTCTCGAAACAATTGACTCCGCCAGGCGCTCAAGCGCACGTTTGACGGAAGATTTTGGCAGCGTATTGAGCGCCGCGACAGCGTCGTCTGCCCATTGGCGGGCTGTGGCCTCGGTTTCGCGCGTAACGTCGTGGGCGTTCAACTCTTCGACCTCGGGGTCCATCACCGATACATCCGCGCCCTCTGCGATTGCGCGCACACCGGCGTCGATGCGAGTAAGGAGCGAGGTCGCCTCGGCGTCTCGACGTTCGGCCCGGGCGCGAAGGAGCAAGAGCGGCAGCGTTGCCACGCCGGCGCGCAGGTCGGTGCCGGCGCGCTTGCCGGTGCGCTTCTTATCGGGTGAAAGATCTATGACGTCGTCGATGAGCTGGAAGGCGACGCCGATCTTTTCGCCATACGCAGTGACCGCGTCTGCGTGCTCGGCTGATCCGCCGCCGAAAAGCACGCCCATGCGCGCCGCAGTCGAAATGAGTGCGCCAGTTTTGTCTGCAAGTACCTGAATGTAGTGTGCGATGGGCTCTTCGTCGGTCTGGGGGCCGACAGTCTCGTGAAGTTGGCCAAGGCAGAGGCGCTCAAATGTTTGCGCTTGGAGCAGGATCGCATCCTCACCCATCCCCGAGACGAGCGATGACGCACGCGCGAAGAGGAGATCGCCAGCAAGGATCGCCACCGAGTTCGACCACACCATCTGTGCTGACGGCACTCCGCGACGCAGCGCGGCATCGTCCATGACATCGTCGTGATAAAGCGAAGCGAGATGAGTCATCTCGATCGCCTGTGCCGCGCGGCGCACCAGGTCGTTCGGGCCTTCGCCGAGTTGGCTGGCGATAAGTGTGAGAAGCGGTCGGATCCGCTTGCCGCCAGCCTCAACGAGGTAGCGTGCCGGGGCGTCGGCGACAGGCGACGCAAACCGCAGGTGTTCGACGAGGCCCTGCTCGACGAGTTCGAGCTCTTGCTCGAGTTGCTTCACTAGGCGGCGATCTTCTGCGCTGCGAAACAGACGCATGGGTAGCGCCTGCGTCGTAGTGTCGTTGGCGAGTGGGCGGATCATGAGTCAGTACCCTCACTTGCCTGAGCGGGCGTCGGTGTCTTCGTGACAGATTGTGCCGCGCTGGAAGCCGGCTTCTTGGTGGTTGCGGGCTTCTTCGCAGCAGCTGGCTTCTTCGCAGCAGCTGGCTTCGCTGCAGCCGGTTTTGCCGCTGGCTTCACGGTGGCGGGCTTTTTTGCGGCAGGCTTCTGCTCTGCAGGTTTCTTCGCAGCAGGCTTTTTCTTCGCTGGCGCAGCCGGCGGTTCAGCAACCACCTTCGTGCGCGGCACGAAACCGCGGTGCAGCGCGACAATGCCGAGGCTCAGGTTTCGGTAGGCGACGCGCTCGAGGCCGGCCTCACGAAGCCAAATTGCGAGTTCTTCTTGAGCGGGCCACGCCTCGATTGACTCGTTGAGGTAGGTATACGCGTCATCCGCGTCGCGGTTGATCGCGGCAGCGACGCGAGGCAACACGTGGCGGTTGTACTTGGTGTACGCCCAATTCACCGCGTCAGAGGTTGGGCGCGAGAATTCAGCAATAACGATCCGCCCGCCTGGTTTCACCACACGCACCATCTCGGCGAGTGCCTGCTTTGGATCGTTTACATTGCGCAGCCCGTATGAGATCGTCGCCGCGTCGAAGCTATTGTCGTCAAACGGAAGCTTCGTGGCATCGGCCCACACGAACTCGATGAGATCGTTG
>JBQEBC010000026.1:0-36730 GCA_052106035.1 Leucobacter sp.
GACGTTGTCGAACTCCCGGCTCGGTGCAGCCGTAGCTGTTTTGGTTGCCATGGTGTTGTCCTTTAGTTAGTCGCCGCGTTCACAAGCGCCGAGTCGATAGCGAGCGAGCCCATACCGTACTCGTCGAGGATCGACTGGTAGACGCCTTCGTCGATCAGCGACTGCATCGCTGCCTGGAGAGCGTCGGTGAGCTCAGTGCGCTCCTTGAGGAGACCGAAGCCGGTGTAGACCGGGTTGAATCCTTGGGGATTTTCGGGATCCTGTACGAGCTCGAAGTACTCGCCGTCACCCGCAGTGGCCGCGGTGTATGCAGCTACCGGTGCGTCAACAATGTATGCCTGTGCACGGCCCGCGCGAAGCGCGGTCTGTGAATCCTGTGCCACCGGAAGTGCTTGAACGTCGATGCCTTCCTTGCCGTCAGCGATGCACTGTTCCGAAAGCTCTGCGAGCAGCTCTGCCTGCAGCGTCGACTTCTGAGTTGAGGCGCTGTGGCCACAGAGGTCAGTGAGTGTGTTGATGCCCTCGGGGTTGTCCTTCTCGACGACAATCGCGAAGCCTGCATTGATCTCCTCGACGAAGTTCAGCGTGCCCTGGCGTTCCTTCGAATCATTCATGCCCATCATGATGACATCGTGACGATCAGACTGCAGTGACGGAATGACTGACTCGAATGGCTGGTGCTCGACGGTGAAATCGATGCCGAGCTTCTGGCTCAAAGCGATCGACATGTCGACATCTACGCCAACAATTTCATCGCTCTCGTTCACCTCAACAAAGGGCGGGTAAGGAACGCCCATCGCAACGCGTACTGCGCCACGATCGGTGACGTCGCTTGGGAGCATTGCCGCCGCAGCCTCATCGAGCTCAGTTGAGAACTCGGTCGTCTGCTTCATGGCGAGCCCGCTCGTCGAGCCCTCTGATGCGGTGTCGCCGCCCGAGTCACCTGCGTCAGCCTCACCGCCAGTGCTGCACGAGCTGAGCGCAAGCGCGAACGCAGCTGTTGCTGCGAGGAGGTATGGAATTCTGTTCTTCTTCATGGTGTTCCTTTCGATGTGAAACATCTTCGTTTCTGAGACCGTTTCGTGGATGTTCAGTGGTTATTGGCAGTGATTCCTGGAGGGTCAGCCCAGTTAGTTTCGAGAGCTGGTGCATGAGGCGCAAGCAGTTCGTCCATTGTTTGTCGGCGCACCGCGATCCGCGAGGTTCCGTCGCGACAAAACACAATAGGCGGGTGCAGCGCTCCGTTGTAATTGTTTACAAAGGTGTATCCATACGCTCCTGTGGCGCCCAATACGATCGTGTCGCCCCGCTGCGGGTCAGGGAGCCTTGCGGCGTCTACGAGCAGGTCGCCTGATTCACACTGGCGGCCTACGATCTGCACCGTCGTGTGCGGGTCGTCGGTGATTCGATCCGCCACCATCGCGGTGTATCGGTCGTCAGTGAGCGCAATATTCATTTGCTCAGACATGCCGCCGTCGACAGCCACAAACGTTTTACTCGTCTGCTTTACGTTGCGTACTCGGTACGCTGTGACGCCGCTTCGTGCGACAAGTGATCTGCCCGGCTCGATGATCAGCTGTGCGTGTTTCGGGATCACCCTTCGCGCAATGTCCGCCAGGGCATCAAGGTACTCCTCAATCTCAGGCGCGGCATCGTCATCGGAATAGTTCACGCCGAGCCCGCCGCCGACATTGTAAATCTCGAACTCACCGAGCCCCGCGAGAATCTTCAGCGCCTCACTGAACGGCTCAGTTTCGAGAATCTGTGAGCCGATGTGCACGTGTACGCCGCGCACGCGAATGTTACTTGCGTTTCGAAGTCGTTCAATAAGCGCGATTGCCTTTGGAAGCGGTAATCCAAACTTTGACGCGGTTCCCCCGGTTTGGATCGACGGATGCGTATTTGTTTCAATTCCGGGTAACACACGAATGAGTACGTCCTGGGGCGGCCCGTCGCCCTGGAGCAACATCTGCACATCGGTCTCATTGTCGATCACGATGAGACCGACACCGTTCTTCCGTGCGAGCGCAATTTCGCTTGCGCTCTTGGCGTTCCCATGCAGCACGATGCGCGAAGGGTCAACGCCTGCGGTGAGTGCGAGCTGGAGCTCCCCCTCACCGACCACATCGACCGAGATTCCTTCGGCCTGAGCAATCGCATATGCGGCAACGCAAGGCAGTGATTTAGAGGCAAAGCACACACGCGAGTTCGGCCAGCGCTGTGCCAGGCCATCACGGTATCGACGCATCGTGTCGCGCAGGTTTTGCTCGTCAAAGACGAAGAGCGGGGTGCCGTAGGTATCGGCGAGCTCGGGGACCGAGCATCCACCAATCGTGAGCGCTCCCGACCCGTTCACGCCGGCGTGCGTCGGCAGCACTCGTGCGAGCGAATCGGGAATTGTCTGCGTGCTCGTCACTTTGCATCCTCGTCGTCTTTGGCAAGTTGGTTAGGCATTCACATGCGACTGCGAATCAGCGCACATTCAACTGCGCGTACCCCAGTACCTTCCACGCTAGGGCGCAAGCACTATCTATTTCTTGTCGAGGTCGATAAGTTTTCACTATGGAACTATCGGAATCGATAATTGAGCCGGGAATCCTCGAGAATGATGAGAAGAGCTTCGGTATTCCGCTGCAATTACTCGAGGACCGGCTGGGGAGCGAGGTCGTGCGCGTCGAGTTCCCCAGCCCCCACGCGAACCCCACGGTTCGCGCACTCGACATCTATGATGCGACGAGCAGCGATGTGGGTGGCGGAGACGTTGGCGGCGACGGCGTGCTGCTCTGCTTGGTGTCTGCAGACGCGATGCGCCCCGAAGAGGTCGAGCGCGCTGTGGCCGCCGCGGCAGCAAATGGCTGCGCCGGCATCGCGGTGAAGATGGCTCCGCCAGAACCCGCAACCGAAGTCGATACCGGCTCGGTGATCCTCGCGCTTGCGGCACGAGAACACCTTGCCGTGGTGATCCTCAATCGAGATATGAGTTGGCGCGAGTTCGACGCGCTTATCACGAACGCGCTCGGCGAGAATGCACAGTCACTCACACTCGCTCCATCGGTGGGAGACAAACTTTTCGCACTCGCGAACACCATCGCGCGCACATTTGGTGGATCGGTGGCGATCGAAGATCACCAGCGCAGCATCCTTGCCCACTCATCGGTATCCGGCCAAGCGATCGACGAACTGCGCACCACCGGCATCCTCTTTCGACGTGCCGGCGACGCACCCGTGAATGAGGCGAGGTATCGGGAGGTGCTCGAGGCCGAGGGGCCTGTGCGATTCACCAGTTACGGTGACTCGCTCCCCCGCACAGCGATTGCAGTGCGAGCAGGCACGATTCCGCTCGGCTCGATCTGGGTCCTCGACCCAGAGGGCGAGAACCCAGAGGGCATTCCACTCTCACAGGAGAAGTCGCGTGCGCTCGAGCTCGGCGCGACAATCGCTGCGGGCGCCCTCCTCGAAGCGTGGAAGGCGAATAGTCGCGCCGGGTCCAGGCGCGAAACCGCGCTTCGCCGCGTGCTCATCGCCGCAGCCCAACAGGGAGATCGCGAAGAGCTCGACCCGACCGGTGACGGCATCGGGGTGATCCTCGCGGTGACAGTCGCGACCGGCCCGCGCTCAGCTGGGAGGATCGCGGAGGCCCGCGCCGTCTTTGCTCGTCACCTCGCAACCTACGTTCCCAACGTTGTCATCTCCGCAGAGGCCAACGAGATCATTGCGTTGTGCCCCACCGCATCGGTCGACCAGGTGCGGGAATGGGCGTTCTCCGCGCTCGCTGATCTCTCCGACGACACCTCTGCGGGGATCCAGGTCGGCATCAGCGACCCACACAGCATTTCGAGTCAACTCCCATTCGCCGCAAATGAGGCCCGCGATATCGCACGCCATTCCCGCGCAATCGATGAACCCATCGGCACGGTCGCCCGCGTGCGCACACAACTGTTTCTCGCTTCGTGTCGGGCACAGCTCGACCTTGACGATCGACTCATGCTGCCTGAGGTGAGAAAGTTGCTCGATGGCGGTGAAAGCAGCAAGCAAATGGTCGCCACGTTTGAGTGCTGGCTCGCCGAGGCAGGAAACGTTGCCCGCACCGCTGAACGTCTACGTGTACACGAACAAACAGTGCGATACCGACTGAGAAAACTGCGCGAACGTGTGCCGATTGAAGACGCTGACTCCGACTATCTCCTCACCCTCTGGGCACAGTTGCGAGCGATGCGCTGATTTGCGCACACCAGCATGGGGCACTGTACGCTGTCGCTGACAACCTCTACTCACCACTCGTTGCAACGGAGCACATCGGCATGACTCACCCGTCCCCTCTCCCCGTCACTGTGTTCAAAAACGGCACGATCATCATTGCGGCGGATCGCGACGGGGCACCGGCAATCACCGACGTACTCGCGATCTCGGGCGACCGAGTGCTCGCCCACGGCGCTGATGCGCTTGCGTTCATCGAGCACCCTGAGTCCACGGTCATTGACCTTGTGGGAGGCACGCTCACCCCGGCCCTCGGCGAGGGCCACGCGCACCCCATACTCGGCGCGCTCGAGGCTCAAGGCCCGGCAATTCGCGGGGCGAGCAATCTCGAGGGTATCCTCACCGCCGTCTTCAATTGGAAGTCAGCGAACCCAGATGCCGAGTGGATCATCGGAGCGAGCTACGACTCGACGCTCGCCCCAGGCGGCCGCTTTGACGCGCGCTGGCTCGATGAGGTCACCGGCGACACACCGACCGTGCTGCGGGCGTGGGACTATCACACCGCCTGGGTGAACTCCGCGGCTCTTGCCGCTGCCGGCATCGATGCTGATACCCCTGACCCTTCTCTTGGTCGCATCGTGCGCCGAGACGACTCTGGCGCATATGGCGCCCCACTCGGCACTTTGCAAGAGGCTGCGGCCAACGACTTCCTGGCAAACGTCGTGCCCGCATTTCCACTTGAGACCCGAGTGCGTGCCCTCGAATCCGCCACCCGCATGTTCGCTGAGCAAGGCACCACCTGGGTGCAAGACGCATGGGTTGACTCGAATGATCTCGACATCTACCGGGCCGCAGCGCGCGACAATCGATTGCATACCCGCGTGAACCTGGCGCTTCGTGCAGACCCTCAGACCTGGCGATCACAGCTCGACGAGTTCCTCGCCGCACGCACCGAGATTCGCGCGCTCAAGCATCCACGTCTGAGCGCTGAAACCATTAAGTTCTTTGTCGACGGGGTCATCGAGAACCACACGGCGGCCCTCATCGACCCATACGCCGACGACGCCACTGACAGCGGACTGCCCAACTGGACCGAAGACGAGCTCGGCGCAGCGGTGCGGGCGTTCGATGCGGCGGGGTTCCAGTTGCACCTGCACGCGATTGGCGACCGAGCGATCCGCATCGCACTCGACGCACTGGAGGCTGCACATGCGGCAGACCCTGCGCAAGAGCGCCATCACGTCATCGCGCACGTCGCGCTGTTGCACCCGGAAGACGTCGCACGGTTCGCCAAGCTCGATGTCATCGCCAACTTTGAACCCTACTGGGCGCAGTGCGACTCGGCTATGCGCAACCTCACCATTCCGCACATCGGCCATGATCGTGAGAGCTGGCAATACCTCATCGGGTCACTCGCGGCCTCGGGAGCGACGGTGTCATTCGGCAGCGACTGGCCCGTCACTACCCCCGACTGGCGCCCGGCACTCGCGACCGCTGTTGCGCGCCGTGACGTAAGCGACCCAGACGACCAGACCTGGCTGCCCGAAGAGCGCGTGACCGCAGGGTTTGCGCTCTTCGCCTACACCGAGGGCATCGCGCGCCAAGCACTCGCGCCCGAGCGAGGCACCCTCGACGTTGGCCGCGTCGCCGACCTCGCATGGCTATCAGCAAACCCGCTCGAGGTGAAGCCTGAGGCGATGCCCGCAATCGAGGTGCACGGCACCTGGCTTGCCGGCGAGCGAGTGTTCTGAGCGGGGCCGCTCTGATCTAGCGCAGATGCTCAATGTCGCCCGCGTTTACCTCGAGGGTGCCGCCGGTGGGCAGATCTACCATGAGCGCGCCACCATCGGCGAGTCTGCGCGCACGGCCGTCGACAAGCTTGCCACCCGGCAAATGCACGCGGACCTCGGTTCCGAGTGTGAGTGAGTTTCGGGCGACGCGGGCGCGGATCGCCTGAGGATTCACCGCGGCAAGCTCCGTGAGGCGAAGCAACTCGCTGGCAATCCCCTCGATGACACGGTCAGCGAGATCCGCCCCTGCCTCGTCATCAAACGACGCGGCACCCCCAACGTCGGCTCCTGCCGCGAGCAGCGAGGTCGCACGCTCGGTCGGCAGCTCCCACTCGGGGATGAGCAGGTTCAGCCCCATCCCAAAGATCGCGCTGCCATCTGGAAGAAGCTCGCACAAGATGCCGCAGAGCTTCTTGCCCGGACTCCCAGCGACCGCATCATCTTCGTCGCGCACGTGCACGTCGTTCGGCCACTTCGTACCAACCCGTTTCGCCTCTCGGTTCCCGTCCGCGTGAAACAAGGGCTGCAGCGCGGCCTGCACGGCAGAACCTGCGATGAGCGGCAACCATGCTGGGCCGAGCTCTCCCCAATTTGAGGTCGACGAGTTCGGCTTCGATGTGTGCACGGCCGGCGAATTCGGGGTCGACGTAGTCGTGACAGCTTGCTTGCTCGGAAGCCCAAACCCGCGCACAAGCACCGAGATCGCAAGCGACTGCCCAACCGGCGTCACCCAGCCGCGATCAAGCCGGCCACGCCCCGCGGTCTGTTGGTCAGTTGCGAGGAGGGTGCCGTGGGGCAGTGGGGATCCGCCGCGCACAGCCTCGAGTGCGAGCTCACGCAGCTCAGCATTCGTTGATGCCGATTCCGTACGCCATTCGACGCGGGGCAATAATGCGCGGGTTCGCGAGAGATCCATGCGTCGAGGCTACCGCCGAATTGCGCAACGCGTAGACCTATACTGCGCATTTCAATAGACCTTCACAGGGTTCTGGCAATACACTCAAAGGCGTGGAACACTCGCAACCGAGCAACCAACGAACACCACCCCGACGAGCGCCTATGCGTAGCGGCAAGATATTCGTGCTTGCCGTTGTGAGCGCCATGTGGATGCTGAGTGCAAGCACCGCCGCCAATGCGACCCCGCCGTTAAGGCTCGACAGCGAGCACGTGACCGACGCTTCTGACGTGCTGAGCGCAGGCGATGAGACTGCCGCGAACGCACGCCTCGCCGACACCTACGCGAACACCAACATTGACCTGTACATCGTGTTCGTTGACGAGTTCACGTCGCCGAACGATCGCATTGATTGGGCGAACGAGACTGCCGATCTCAACGGGCTCGGTGACTCGCAGTACTTACTTGCGGTGTCGACCGACGGGCGCCAATACTTCATTTCCGGCTACACCGATGGACCGCTCAGCGACTCCGATCTCGGCAGTATCGAGGAAGATATCGTGCCTTCACTGCGCGACTCCGATTGGCTCGGCGCGATCATCACGGCCGCAGACTCAATCGAAGAGCGGGAGGCGGCCCCCGCACGCAACACATCCATCGCGGTTGGCGTTGGCGTTGGCGCGCTCGGCCTCGGCGGGGCCGCGTGGGGCGTGACACGCGCAGTGAAGCGAAAGAAAGTTAAGGATGCCGCCGAGGCGGATCTCACTGAACTCGACCACACGGCGGGTTCTGCCCTCGTCGCGGCCGACAATGCGGTGAAGTCGAGCGCACAGGAACTCGAGTTCGCTCGGGCACAGTTCGGCGATGACGCGGTGAAAGCGTTCGAGGAGGCACTCGAGACGACACGCACGCAAATGCTGCAGGCATTCTCGCTGCGCCAACAACTCGATGACACGGTGCCAGACACACACGAGCAGAAGGTCACCTGGTTTCAGCAGATCATCGAGCTGTGTGACTCAGTCGATGAGACGCTCGATGCGCAGGAGGCCGAGTTCACCGCACTGCGCAATATTGAGCAGAACGCTCCTGCCGCGCTCGACGCTCTTGAGAACCGTGCGCAGCAGATCGAGGCGGCACGCACGAGCTCCGAGGCCGAGCTCGAACGGCTCACCATCACTTACTCGGCAGGGTCGCTCGCCGCACTCGCCGGTGCATCCGAACAGATCGCATCCCTGCTCAAGTTCGCCGCTGAGCGGGAGGCCGCGGCACGCGCCACACTCGATGGAGCAGGAACAGGTGCCGGATCCGTGGCAATCCCGATCAGGGAAGCCGAGTCGGCGATCGCCCAGATCGAGGCTCTTACTCAGGCAATCACCACGCAAGGCAAGGAACTCGCGGACCTCGATGCGCGCTGCACGGAACTCATCGCGGAACTTGAGCGTGACGTGCAGACCGCCAGATCAACCAACGACCCGACGGGGTCGATCGCTCTGGCAGCGCAGGCGACCGAACAGCACATTCAGCAGGCGCGCGCGGAACTCACGGGTACGAACCGTGACCCGCAGCAAGCATTCGAGGCCCTTAACGCGGCGAACACACACATCGATCAGGTGTTGCATGCGGCGCAAGAATCCGCTCGCGCACGGCAGGTGCTCGACGCAAACTTTGCCCGCACCGCCGACCAGGTGCGGCAAGCAGAGGCATACATCGAGTCTCGCCGTGGCGGCATTGGCGCGACAGCCCGCACTCGCATCTCCGAGGCGCGTGCCGCGCTCTCTCGCGCCGAGGCTACACGGCAGGCCGATCCGACCAGCGCCCAGAACGAGATGCGCCGCGCATCTTCACTCGCCTCTCAGGCACTCGCCAGCGCACAGTCCGACGTGTCTGGATACGGGAGCGGGTACGGCGGCGGATATAACTCGGGATACGGCTCCGGATCAAACAACGACTCGATCATAGGCGCGATTCTCGGCGGCATTCTCGGCAGCGACGGCTCAAGCGGCGGCAGTTCGTGGGGCGGCAGTTCGCGCAGTCGTTCAAGCGGATCTTGGGGCGGAAGTTCACGCAGTCGAAGCCGCTCAAGTAGCTCGCGAAGCAGCTCCAGACGTTCGAGCGGGGGCGGATCCAGACGCTCACGTGGTGGCGGCCGCTTCTGATGCGCTTCCAACTTTCAAGAACCCAGCAGACACATTGACAATTCGAATACACTCACCACGTAAACGCTCCGGCGAAAGGAACCCAGCATGTCGAAACAGTCCGTACTCGGTCGTGTCACCACTCTGATCCGAGCAAACATCAACTCGATGCTTGACTCTGCCGAAGATCCGCAGAAGATGATCGACCAACTCATCCGGGATTACACGAACAACATTGCCGACGCCGAGTCAGCGATCGCAGAGACGATCGGCAATCTCCGACTCCTCGAACAGGATCACGCAGAAGATGTGAAGACTGCTCGCGAGTGGGGCAACAAGGCACTCGCGGCGAGCGCGAAGGCAGACGAGTTGCGAACAGCCGGCAACACCGCAGACGCCGATAAGTTCGACAACCTTGCGAAGATCGCGTTGCAGCGCCAGATCACCGCAGAGAACGAGGCCCGTGATGCCGAACCGACCATTACCTCTCAGCAGGAGGTCACCGAGAAGCTGAAGTCTGGGCTCACCGGAATGAAAGACAAGCTGAATCAGCTGAACACGAAGAGAGCCGAACTTGTTGCTCGGGCAAAGACTGCGGAGGCGCAGAACCGCGTTGCCGACGCAGTGAAGTCGATCGACGTGCTCGACCCGACGAGTGACCTTGGCCGATTCGAAGAGAAAATTCGCCGGCAAGAGGCTCTCGCGCGTGGCAAACAAGAAGTTGCGGCCTCGTCTCTCGACTCGCAATTCAACGAGCTCGAAAATTACGAGGTCGTCACAGAGGTCGAGGCACGACTTGCAGCGCTGAAATCAGGCGGCACATCGCAGGCCATCGAGCAGTAACCCTTACTCGTCGGGGTGGGGTATGAAAAATTTCCAGATCCCACCCCTAACACACATACAAGAGAGCATCTGAATCGTGGGATTTTGGGGACGCCGCGATCGCACAGGCGACGTAGCGCGGAACACTGACTCAAAGCAGCAATCAGCAGACACTGAACTGTCGAGTCGGGCGCAGTCGGCACTTGTTGCGGCTGACGAACGTATTCGCGTGGCTGGCGATGAGCTTGCGTTCGCGTCAGCTGAGCTTGGTGAGCGCGCAACAGCGAGCCTGAGCGTTGGGCTGAGCTCTGTGCGCGAGCACATGACCGAGGCCTTCAAGCTTCATCAACTCAACCACGATCATCTTCCCGATACCCCAGAAGAACTTCGCACTCGAAACGCTCGCATTATTCAGCTGTGCGATTGGGCCGAGTCAGTGCTCGACGAACGCACGACCGAACTCAAACTCCGGGTTGAACGGGCGCGGCGCGCACCTGAGACGTTGACCCGTTTGCGCGCGCAGGTCGAGGCCCTACGCGCTCGGCTCCCTGAGATGCAGTCCACGCTTGAACGGCTTACCGGCATGTATTCTGCCGATGCCCTCCAGCGGGTGTATCTGAGCGCAAATGATGCCGAACAGCTTCTTGATTTTGCGGTGCGCTCGGCAGACCTTGCTGAGCGACGACATTCCTCAGGAAAGACCGAAGACGCAAACGTTGCGCTCGAGGCCACCACCGAGACCGTGCGGCGCGCAGATTCGATCTTTGACACCGTCGACGGCTTCGAGATCGAGGCGTTACGCACACAAACCACTCTCACTGACGTCATCAAGGATTCTCGCGGGGACCTCGTCGTGGCCCGCACAGAGCGCCGCACTCCTGGGGTGGACAACGCGATCGCCGAGCTCGACGCAGCTCTCGCGGCGGTGGTATCGAACAAGCAACGCGATCCATTCGCCGACCTTGCGCGCCTGTCGGCCGCGAACGCCGCCCTCGATCACGCACGCGAGCACGCAGCTCGGCCTGTCATTCCTCTCGAGCAGGTACAGCATGCGGTCTCAGCCGCCGATCACGCAATAGGTATTGCCGCAGGTCTCATTGACGGCCATCGCGGATGGATCGGAGCTGACGCTCGCACGAGACTCTCCGAAGCGAGGCGTCTCCACTCAGATCTGTTGGTTCTGCCCACAACAGAGGACACCCGCGAGGAAGCACTCCGCCTTGCGCGCACATCCTCCGCACTGGCCGAGGACGCGCTGAGCCTCGCTCAGCGCGATATCGACGCATCTCGCCCGAATGCTGGCGGCTGGGACTCAGGCCATGGAAGATCTACTGGCCGGTCGGGCGGTGCAGGCAGCGTGCTCGGTCCGATCATCGGCGGCGTGATACTCGGCGGGCTGCTCGACGACATCTTTGACTGAGCTGACCGGAGCCAGCGGGAGTTGGCGAATATCCACGAAGGAAACGCGAACCCGTTGTTGGTGTTCTTAGAGGGAGACGGGAATATGCGCGCTAGGCTGATCTCGTGACCCAAGAGAACACCCCAGCTCCAGAGTCCTTAGCTACCACGGCCGGCCGCATCGCCGACCACCGACGCAGGTACCAGGAAGCCGTTGGAGACCGCGACGCGGCAGCAGCAGAGAAGCAGCATGCCCGCGGCAAGATGACCGCGCGCGAACGTATTTCGAGTCTTCTCGACCCCAGCTCGTTCGTAGAGTTCGACAAGTATGTGAAACACCGTGCCACCGCGTTCGGCATGGATAAGAACCACCCGGTGGGCGACTCGGTTGTCACCGGAGCAGGCACGATCCACGGCCGCCAGGTCGTCGTGTATTCACAAGACTTCACCACCTTTGGCGGGTCGCTCGGTGAGGCCGCAGGCGAGAAGATCGTGAAGGCGATGGAATTCGCGCTCAAGACGGGCGCACCCATTATCGGCATGCTCGACTCAGGCGGCGCCCGCATTCAAGAGGGCGTCTTCTCACTCTCTCAGTACGCCCGTATTTTCAAGCGCAACACGATGTCCTCCGGCGTGATCCCGCAAATCTCAATCGTCATGGGCCCCTCTGCTGGCGGCGCCGTATACTCCCCCGCACTCACCGACTTTGTCATCATGGTCGATAAGACGAGCCACATGTTCGTCACCGGCCCCGATGTCATCAAGACCGTCACGGGCGAAGAAGTCGGATTCGAAGAGCTCGGTGGCGCGCTCACCCACAACAAAACCAGTGGTGTCTCTCACTACCTTGCGAGCGACGAGCTCGATGCGCTTGATTATGCACGCACGCTCATCAGCTACCTTCCCGACAACAATCTCGCCGAGACGCCGGTGTACGACACCGAGACGGCATTCGAGATCACTGAGGCGGATCGCGCGCTGAACACGATCATTCCCGACAGCGCGAATCAACCGTACGACATGAAAGTCATCATCGAGGCAATTCTCGACAGTGGCGACTTCCTCGAGGTGCAGCCCCTGTTCGCACCAAACATTCTCATCGGTTTCGGTCGCGTTGAGGGCCGCACAGTCGGCATCGTCGCGAACCAGCCGAACCAGATGGCTGGCACGCTGAACATCGACGCGAGCGAGAAAGCAGCGCGCTTCGTACGATTCTGTGACGCATTCTCGATTCCGATTCTGACCCTGGTTGACGTGCCCGGGTACTTGCCCGGCACCGACCAGGAATACCAGGGCGTTATTCGCCGCGGTGCGAAACTGCTCTTTGCCTACGCCGAGGCCACCGTTCCCCTGGTCACGATCATCACGCGCAAGGCCTACGGTGGCGCGTACATCGTGATGGGTTCGAAGGAGATGGGCGCCGACTTCAACATTGCCTGGCCGACCGCCGAGATCGCCGTCATGGGCGGCGCCGGGGCTGTAAACATTTTGTACCGCAAGGAGCTCGCAGCAGCCGAGGCTGCTGGCGAAGACGTCGAGGCACTACGTGCGCAGCTCACGGCGAAGTACACCGCCGACGTCACGAGCCCGTTCCTCGCGGCCGAACGCGGTGAGATCGACAACGTACTCGAGCCCGCAGGTACGCGTCTCGCCGTCATCAAGGCGCTGCGCGGCTTGCGTGGCAAGCGCGAGGAGCTTCCAGCGAAGAAGCACGGAAACATTCCGCTATGAGTTCCGTACCACTTCCCCCCGATGCATCCGAGCGCGATGCGCTCAAGCGCGAGGAACTTGGCGCACCTGCCGATGCGCTCACCGGTGACGATATTCAGTTTGTCACGCGAAAGGTGAGCGATGAGGAGCGGGCGGCAGTCATCGCTGTGCTCACCGAAGCTCGCACTGAAGAGTCGCGCCAAGCGAAGCGGATCGCCAGACGTGACCGCGAACCTTGGTCTCGGTCACAACGGGTACCCGACCGCATTGTCGATATGCTCGCTGAGCGCTAAGGCCTCAGCGAGCACGCAGCTACCGCCCGAGTGCCCTGAGCGCGATCCAGGCAGCGGCACGATCGTCTGGGCGATCCATCACGAGCCCCGTCAGCATTTCGATGCGACGCAGCCTAGCGTTCAGCGTTTGCCGGTGAATGCTCAGCTTCGCAGCACTCGGTCGTTGCGCACCATGCTCGGCAAGAAACACCTGCAGGGTGTGCGTGAGTTCGCCATGTTCGCCCGTGTCATCGCGAAGCCCATCGAGCACACCCGCGAGCTGAGCCGCGGGCTCACCTGCGAGCCTGTCAAGCACAAACGCGACGGTTGGCAGATCGGAATAACGCACCACAATTCGCCCGTCTTCAAGCGCTGATTCGAGCGCCTGCCTGGCCTGAATCGCGCTCGGTCTCAGTTGTTCGGTTGGCGCCGGCAAGCCTAGCCCGAGCGCAATATGACCCGCACCACCTGTCGGCACCGCCAAAGCGACCCGCGAGGCAAGTTCATCAGCGAGGCCGTCGGCAATAAACCCACGCACTCTTCCGGGTTCACTCACGTACACGTGCTCTTCGCCGAGCTCATCGAGCCAGCGCGACACGAACCGTTCGAGGTCGATCGTGCGACTCTTTGACCCGAGTGTGAAGGCGGTGAGCCCCGTTTCGTGTACTCCCCAACGCTTCAGTAGCTCAGTCGCCTCGGGCCCGCCCGCAAGCAAAATATTCAGCAATGCCCCGCGCCCTAACCGTTCAGTCACGGACGGATCGCGCGTGCGCAGCACCAGATCAAACAGGGCCGCGGCCTGAGAGGCAAGGTCTCGGTTGCGGCTTGTCACACTCGAGCGCGACGCAATCACCAGGTACCCGGTGCGATCTCTGTCGGATCCCACCTGATGGGTTTGCAAGCCCGGGTGCCGCACACGAACGGGCCTGCCAAGCGCGACGGCAACGGCGTCATCGATATGAAGCCTGCCTGCCCCAGCACTCGCGATAAGTTGCCCATGCGCGTCAAGCAGCACCGCCCATCCGTCGATGCGATGGGCGAGTTCGGCAATTACCGCGGTCGCACCTCCGCGCCGAGCGACCTGAGTAAGCACCTTGGTTCCGTCGGTGACGATGCGATCGGCTGCCGCCTGATTCTCCGCAAACAGCGCCTTGAGTTGCGCATGCAGCGTGTCACCCTTGATATTGGTGCCAAGAATCGCGGTCATGCGATGCTTTGCGAGAAGCGCTCGGAGCGCCAGATCAGCTTGCTCCCCGACATAGACTGCCTGACTCGTGACTGCCGCTGCTTCGCCCCCTTTCTCGAGTCGCTCGCGCAGTTCAGCCGCGGTCCCAGTCACGATCGTGGCGAATGCGGGGCTGCCCGCGACAACATATTCCCGGAGTCGCGCGATTCCATCGACGGGAGTGAGCTCGGGAACCCGGTGTGGCACGCAGGCGCCACCGACGTGTCGCACCACGGCGCCGAGATCAATTGCCATGCGTGAAGTGTACCGTTTGTCGAGCAAGTTGCTGCCTCTTCACTCAAGTGCACAGTGACAGGCTCCACCGATACTCCCTATCATCGCTTGAAGAAGCCTGTCGCGCAGTCACGAATCCCCCTCGGAGATTCGTCCTACCGCGTGCCACGTCAATGGAGAGGAAGCACATGAAAGCCATCGTTTTTCGCGAGCCAGGTACGCCAGTCGAGGTCGCAGAAGTTGAACTCGCAGCGCCGAAAGCAGGCGAGGTGCGAGTAAAGATCGCGGCCGCAGGTGTCTGCCACTCTGACCTGCACGTGAAGCGCGGCGAATGGGACGCACCGGCCCCAATGGTCATGGGCCACGAAGGTTCAGGCGTCATCCTTGAACTTGGTGAAGGCGTCACTTCGCTCGCCGTCGGCGACCACGTCGTACTCAGCTGGGTACCACCCTGTGGCGAGTGCCGTTACTGCTTGCAAGGGCACGAGGCCCGCTGCCAAAAGGTCGCAACGGTTGTCGCACCGAAGGGTGTGCTGTTCGACGGCACCTCGCGACTGAGCCTCGATGAAGAACCAGTCCACCACTATCTCGGTGTCTCGTCGTTCGCCGAGGAAGTCGTGGTTCCCGCGTCAGGCGCAATCAAGGTGCGCGATGATGCTCCGCTCGACGTCATCGCCGTCGTTGGTTGCGCGGTTGCGACTGGAGTCGGCGCCGTGATGAACACGGCGAGTGTGGAACCCGGATCCACTGTCGCGGTGATTGGGTGCGGCGGCGTGGGTCTCAACGTTGTGCAGGGCGCAAAACTCGCCGGCGCAGAACGTATCGTCGCGATCGATATCGTCCCTGAAAAGACCGACATGGCGCTCCAGTTTGGTGCAACAGACCGCATCGATTCCTCCGAGCGCGATGCCGTCGAGCAGTTATTCGAACTCATCCCCGACGGCGTCGACTACGCGTTTGACGCGATCGGACGCACCATCACCACCGAGCAGGCGATCCAAATGCTCGGCCTCGGCGGTGCCGCCGTGATCGTCGGCCTGCCACCCACCGGCGCCAAGGCCTCGTTCGAGCCACTCGTGCTTGCGGAAGCTGACCAGCGCATCCTCGGTTCAAACTATGGCTCGGTGCGCCCTTCGATCGATATTCCGGCCCTCGTCGACCGCTACATGGATGGGCAGCTCAAACTTGATCCGCTCATCTCCGGAAGACGCCCGCTCGACGAAGCTGCAGAGGCGCTCGACGACCTCGAAGCCGGCGGCGTACTCCGCACCCTCCTCATTCCTTAACCCCACACCACTGCTCGAAGGAGAGTTCTATGTCTCACACTATTGAAAAGAAGGTCGACGCCGGCCTGCGCGAAGGGGTGATGTCTGGCCCAGAACTCGCGGCACAGGCCATCGCCAGCATCGCACCGAGCGCGGTCATCGCGTTCACCGCGGCATCCATCTTCCTCGGCGCCGGCAACGGCACCATGTACGCGTTCGTTCTCGCGACGATTGTCATCCTCTGCGTCGGCTACATCATTTCGGTGTTCGCGCAGAAGCACGCGTCTGCCGGATCGTTGTACACCTACGTGGCCCAAGGCCTCGGGCCCGCTGGCGCATTCGCCGCTGGCGTCGCCCTTCTCATCGGCTCATGGGGCATCGCCGCAGGTTCGCTCGGCGGCGCCGTCTCGTACGCATCAGATCTCCTGCAGATCTTCGGCGTGCCCGCGACCGGCAAGGTCTGGCTCATCGTGCTCACGGTGGTCATCGGCAGCCTCGCCACGTTCCTGACGATCCGCGGCATCCGCATCTCTGCCCGCATTTCGCTCGTACTTGAGCTCGTCTCGGTATTCATCATTCTGGTGCTGCTGATCGCGTCGCTCGTCTGGCTTGGGCCTGACGCGTGGGATCCACGTCAGTTCTCATTCGATGGCGTTCCCTTCCAAGGCGTAGCCGTGGGTATGGTGCTCGGTATTCTCGGCTTCGTTGGATTCTCCTCAGCAGACGCGCTCGGCCGCGAAGCAAAGAACCCCAAGACCGCGATCCCTCGCGCCATCATGTGGAGCGCCGTGACCGTGGGCGTACTCTACGTTTTTGCCGCATACACACAGATCGCAGTGCTGGGCGACGAGCTTGGCGAGGTCGCAAGCCCGCTCCAAGCCATCAACGACCGTATTGGTATGCCGACCTGGTTCGCACCGATTCTTGTGTTCGGTGTTGCTGCCTCATTCTTCGCCGTGGTCGTTGCCCCGCTCAACGTGGTTGGCCGCATCCTGTACGTGATGGGCAAGGAGGGCATGGTGCCCGAGCGTTTCGGTCGCACCCACGACCGTCACCTCACCCCGCACCGCGTATTGCTCGTCGCGGGCCCCGCAGCGATTATTCTTGATGTCATTCTGCTCATTGGCGGCACGCACCCGATGGATATCGTTGTGTGGGTCGACACCTATGGCACCTACGGCTACATGGTGGCTTACACCCTCGTCGCGATTGCTGGCGTTGTGTACACCACGCGCATCGGCATGAAGAACACGCTCGTGAAGATCTGTGCCACTGTTGCCGTCGTCGCAATGGCCTACGTGTTCTTCGCAAACGTGTGGCCGGTCCCCGCGTTCCCGCTGAACTTCATCCTCTACATCTTCGTCGCAACGATGCTCGCAGCGTTCACCCGCTACTGGTACATCAAGGCGAAGCAGCCTGCCGTGCTCGAGCGCGTCGGCAAGACTCACACTGAAGAGATGTCGGGCATCGGATAACCGTCTCCGACGCATGCACTGGGCCTGATCCACACGTAGTTCGTGGGTCGGGCCTCGTGCGTTCACCGCCAAAATGCACGCACAGGGAATATGGTGGATTCATGCCCCGTACCTCAGCTGAAGCGAAAGAAGAGCTCAGGCAACTTCTTGAGCGTGGGGTAACGCTCGACTTCATTCCGCAGGGGCCACCATCCAAGATGCCGGTGCGCCGTTCGGCGGTGCTCATTCTGTTCGGCACGCTCGATCGCGTGCTCGCAGAAACAGCTGCGACCACCGTGCCTCCCGAGCTCGACGTGCTGCTCATGCGCCGGTCGAGCAAGCTCAGGCATCACGCCGGGCAGATCTCATTCCCAGGTGGTGGCGTCGAACCGCAAGACGATGGCCCAGTTGCGACCGCCCTCCGAGAAGCCGAAGAAGAAACCGGGCTCGATCCCGCAGGCGTCGAAGTGCTCGGAATACTTCCAGAGGTGAATGTTGCGGTGAGCAACAACCTCGTCACCCCGGTAGTGGGATGGTGGACAAAGCCCACCGCCGTCGAAGCAGACGAACAAGAGTCGGTTGAGGTGTTTCGGGCACCCGTCGCCGAGATGCTCGACCCCGCAGCGCGTGGCATGTCCGTGGTCTCGCGCGGTGGATCAAGTTTCCGTGGCAAAGCCTTCGTGTTGCAGCCCCAGGGTCACGTTGTGTGGGGGTTCACGGGCATCATGCTCGCCAACATCTTCGAACAGGTGGGGTGGGAGCTCCCCTGGGAGACATCCCGCGAAATTCGCGTGAGTGCCTAAGTGTGACCGCGCGAGTCGCTCGGCTCTACCCGCCCAGGAGCGTTCGATGCGTCGTGATCGCCTGTTGGTCGCTGAGCGACGAGACATAGTCGAGAATCGCTCGCGCGCGGCCCTGCCTGCGGAGCGCCGCGTCACTCGTGTCTCCCAGGATCTGTTCGGGGTGAAGCGCACGTGCAGCAAATGAAGCATCAGTCACCTCGTCAGCCCACTCAATCATGCGCCTCGGTGCCCGAGTAGCATCGTCTGGGTCCGTGAGCCAGGCGTCAAATCCGAGCGTGAGGTCAGAGATAACCTTTGCCATGCCACGCTGCGGAAGGGCAAGCTCGGGCCGGTCAAGCACAAAGTGCGAGTGCACAAACTTCAGCACCATCACCTCGTGCCAAGCCTGCCGGTTCAAACGTACGTGCCCGCTGCGAACGTGCGGGCGCTCTTCAACTTCGATCGAGGTGCGCAGGTGCTCGATCCACCGTCTCGTAAACCCAGACATGGCCCGCTCGCTATCGATGCCCCCGTCATACGGGGTCGCGAGCAGAGACTCACCGATGTCGTCACTCACCCGCTGAACAGCACTGGTAAACGCGTCTCGGTCTGCGATCCACGCATCTTTCGTGTGTAGCCTGCGCCAGAGCAGCTCGAGCGACGCCCCCGGGGCACGGCGACGCGCTTCAAGTGAGGGAAGCACCTCGGCGGCGAGGCCCTCTTCCCCGGCCAGCCAGGTGCGAAACTCCGACGCAACGGCCGCCTGCTGCAGCACGCCAGCGCGCGCAAAGTCATCAAGGTCGTGCACCGCGTACGCGATGTCGTCTGCAAGATCCATCACAGCGCACTCCACCGTTTGCCTGCCCGATTCGATCTGAGGGAAGGCGGCGAGCGCCTGCTCCATCTCGACCGAGTCGAGGGCGTACACCGAAAACTTCTCGGCACCTGCCACGGGGTCAAGGCCTACCCCGCGTGGGCGCTCAGACACCGGCAAATCTTCCGTACTTCTGCCGATCCACTCGGCCCTCGTCCACGGATACTTGAGTGTTGCCGCCCGCGTCGCCGCGGTGAGATTCAGGCCTGGGAAGTCGCGACCAAGCGTATCGAGTTGCACGAGAATGCGGAAGCTCTGCGCGTTCCCTTCGAACCCTTCGGGCAGGCCCAGCTGTTCACGCGCGATTCGGTCGAGCACACGCTCGCCGAGGTGCCCAAATGGTGGATGTCCCAGATCGTGCGCGTGCGCTGCTGATTGCGTCACGACAGTGTCACAGCCCCCGAGCTTCGCTACGACTGCGCCGGTCGCATCGTCGTAACTTCGCTCGCCCCGCACGTATGCGAGGTGCCGTGCCTCTGCACTCGCGAGGTTTGCGGCGATCACACGGGCAACTGCGCTAACTTTGAGCGAATGCGTGAGGCGATTATGCATCACCGGACCGACACCCGTCTGCGGCACGACCTGCGTCACATCCGACAGCCGCGCGAAATATGAAGAGAAACGGATCCGCTCAAGATCAATACGGAACTCGTCTGGAGCCGTTGCTCCCGGGGCGTCTCCTGCAATCGCTCCCGCATCACCTGCGAGCGTCGCATGCTGCGACGATTCTTGTTCGGCGTGACGCCTGGTTGTGCGTTCAGTCATGTTCCCATTCAATCAGTACAACGGTTCGAGCTTGCGCTGCGGTTCTGAACCCGTGCACCCGCCCCCTTACACTGATGCCATGGAACCGTCGAACGGAAATCAAACTCGCGCCGGAAATGTTCCGGCAATCGAGCGGTCAACGAAGCGTGCGTGGGACTCGTGGATCGCCTTCTTCGAAGCAGAAGGTGCGGCCACGCTCGACCATGCGGCCATCGCCCGGCTTGCGCTCACGCAAATGCCCACCGATCTCGAGAACCCCGAATGGTGGGCGCAGGGCGTCGCGATCGCATACGAGCAACACGCAGGTATTCGAGTGCCCGGCCAGTCGGCCGCTGGCGATTTTCGGGTGAGTGCGAGCCGCACGCTCACGCTGCCCCGTGACGAGGCTCTCGCTGCATGGGTTTCGCGCTTTGGTGCATGCGAGACGCACCGCGTTCATGTGGTGGGAAACATACGCGAATCGAGGACCGAGAAGCGCTCATTCGTGAGGTTCTCGCTCGAAGGCGCTGGAAAGGTTGAGGTTGCCTCGGCGTCGAAGGGTGCGGATAAGACCATCCTCTCGATCAGCCAGACCGGGCTCACCACCGGTGATCAGATCGAGGCGTGGCGTACGTATTGGAAGGCACAGCTTCTCGAGCTGTAACCGAGCGCTGAATTCACAGCCTATGTTCACTGTTTCCATGGAGATCTCCACGGTGCGTCTGAAAGAGTGAGTGCACCTGCGACAGTTAGCGCAACTGCGATAGCAAACCGCAGCATCCATGCAGCGACTATCGAGGAGGGCTCGTGAAAAAGTTACACAAGGTGTTGCTCACCTCAGGAGTCTGCCTGCTCGCATTCGGCGTGGTCGTAGCGGTCGTCGGCCCTCCGCTCTACCGCGATTTCATTGCTCCGCCGGCGGCCGAGGCGCCGACGATCACCGGAGATCCGTCGCTCGCCGAGGGACTCGAGGATACGGCTGAGTCTGGCCCCCTCTCCCTCGAAGAGATCTCGGGCACCTGGGACATCACCGACGGCTCGACCGCTGGCTACCGTGTGAATGAGGTGCTCAACGGCACTGACGTCACTGTCACGGGGCGCACCTCTGAGGTCACCGGATCGCTCACCATCAGTGCTGACGGACGTACGCTTGAGGCCGCGGAGTTTACCGTCGATGTCGCCTCGATCGAGACAGATCGCAGCCAGCGCGACGCCTATTTCCGAGAGCAGGCAATCAACGTAGCCGAGTACCCGGAGGCATCTTTCGCACTCACGGAGCCCGTGACGGTCGAGACCGTTCCAGACGCCGGCGAAGTCGTTACGGTCGACGCGACCGGTGAGCTCACAATTGCCGGAGTGACCAAGCAGGTGACAGTGAGCATCGAGGTGCGCAGCGACGGTTCCACGACTGAGCTCGCGGGATCAATCCCTGTCACCTTTTCTGACTTCGGCGTTCGGGCCCCAAGCCTCGGCTTTGTGAAGGTCGAAGATCATGGGTTCGTCGAGTTTCAGCTCACCGCTGCGAAGAGTTAGCGTTCGGCGCGAGCGCTGCGAGCTGCACGCGAGAGACCGCACCAGTCTTGGCGTACAGCGACCCGACGTGTGTCTTCACGGTGGTGAGGCCGATATACAGTTTGTCGGCGATGTGCTGGTTTGAGAGGCCCTCGGCGAGCAGTCCCAGCACGGCCGTCTCTCGATCGGTCAAGTCGAGAGGAAGTGCGTGATCTGGCTCAGCTTTGCCAGTCGTGGTAAATCGGGTGACGAGCGCACCCGCAATCGCAGGGTCGATGACGAAGCGGTTGGCGGCGACGTGTTCGACCCCCAAAATGAGCTCCGCACCGCTTGTGCTCTTGAGGAGATACCCGTGCGCGCCGGCAGCGAGCGCCTTCGCGATGAGGTCGTCTGAATCGAATGTCGTCAGAACCAACACCCGTGTGTCGGTCTCGGAGGTGATGCGCTCCGTCGCCCAGATGCCATCGCTCCCCGGCATACGGAGGTCGACGAGCGCAACGTGAGGTTGCTCGCGATGGCAAGCTGCGAGCGCATCGAACCCGTTCTCTGCCTCCGCAACCACGGTGAGCTTCGTTGAAGTGACGAGGATCGCCGCAACCCCGCTGCGCACGGCCTCGTGATCGTCTGCGATGAGTACGCGAATCGGTTCGATCATGAGTGTCCTTCGATCTTCGGGGGAGAAAGGGATGCGGTTCGCCCCGCTGCCACCCGCTCGCCAGCGCTGGGAAGGGTCAGCTTTGCGACCCAGATCTCTCCGTCTGCATACGTTTCAAGCTCCCCACCGATCCCCCTGAGGAGTAGCCGGGTTCCGCCGACACCAAGGCCACTCCCCAGGTCACGATCAGACGAGTACGCATGATGCGCGTTGGTGTTTCGCACGAAGAGCACGAGATCGGCCTCGGTGGTGGCGTTCACGGAGACATCGCCTACTCCATGCTTTGCGGCATTCGCGATGAGCTCACGCAGCCCCCGAAGCATGACTCGTGCGCGCGGATCACCATCGTGCGCGAGCACCTCGGTGATAACGTCCCGCGTACCGGCACTCCACAGCAGGGTCCGTTCACCGGGGAGTAACGCCGCAATCTCCTCAAGTTCTACACTAAGGCGTAACGGCGCCGGACTATCGAGCTCATCGACGGCGGTGAGCACGGCGATGAGGCTTCGCAACTCACGATGTGCTGAATCAGTTCCGTGTTTTGCTCGGTCCAGACTGAGCGTGAGTGCCCCGCCCAAGCCGCCTGCGGCTTGCAGTTTTGCGGCTTCGACGTGCAGCCCGGCCACAGCGATGTGATTGGCGACGAGGTCATGGAGGTCGTGCGCGATCCGCTCTCGCAATAACCGGGTCTCGCTCGCGTGCTGTTCGACAAGCACCCCACGCATGCGTTTTCCCTCGCTCCTCACATTCCATCCCCAGAGCCCCGAGACAAGCAAAATCAGACTCCACTGCACGAGGGCGACGATGAGATCAAGGTTCGTGACTCGCACCAGGGCGAGCGCGACGCCGGTCGCCAGAACAAGCATGAGTGCAAAACGAAACAGTGCGCGTACGAATCGGTCGCGCCCATACTTCACGGCCGCGTAGACGAGGTCGGTGAGCGCGATAACGACCCCGAGGCTGCCCCCACACAGCACATCAATCACCGCGATCACAACTCCCGCGGTGAGGGCTACAAACGGACGTTTCGACCTCTGCGTCGCCGCGGCAGTGATCCCCGCGAGCGTGAGGATGAACACCCACGGTGCCGCGTCAAATACGACGAGCGACCCCCAGAGCGGATATGCCCCAAAGGCGAAACACACAAGACCGAGCACTGCCCAGAGCGCCGCAAGTCCGATGTCTCTTGCGGCCGGGCTCTCCCGCATCCAGGTTTGGAATCTCACGCGCATATTCCCATCCTTGCGCACTTCAACCGCACACCTCCTCCTTCGAACGAACGAGGACGACCGGCCGAGCGGACGATCCGCGCGAGAACGCGGCGCACGAAGCTAGAGCCATGAACCTCATTGTGATCGGAACTCTCGCCTGTGAAATCGGCTTCTGGGTAATGCTCGCGGCTGGCCTCATCACAAGATACGTGTTGCGTTTGCGTCGCATGTCAAACATTCTCCTCTTCCTCGTGCCCATGCTTGATATCGCACTGCTCGCACTCATTACCTGGGACCTACTTGTAAACCAGGCAACCGCCCACTTCGCACATGGGCTCGGCGCCGTCTATCTCGGCTTCACAGTCGCGTTCGGCCACCAGATCATTCAACGCGTCGACGCCTGGTTCTCCCACCGGTTCGCTGACGGCCCAGCTCCCATAAAGCCACCGAAATCGGGTGTTCCGCAGCTCCGCTACGAGTGGGGTCAGTGGTTGCGTATGCTCGTGTGTGCGGTTATTGCGAGTGCGATTCTTGGAGCGATCGTTCTTCTCGTCGGCGATGTGGATCGCACGAGCGCACTCGTTGGATGGTTTGGACGCATCTGGCTCGTCACCGCGATCTGGCTGGTCGGTTGGCCGGTATGGATCTCGGTGAGTTACCTGATCCGCGGCGAGCGCACGCCAGTGACGGAGAAGGGCCAATAACGGGGAAGGGCCAGTAGGGGGGAGGACTAGTCTTTCGGAAGCTCATCTTGCGGCGGGAGCTTCCGCACACGAGCGCGACGGCGGCGACGCTCGGGGATCATGCCTCGCATCTCCTCAAGTTTGCCAAAGCACAGCAACCGATCCTCTGCCTCGAGCACGACATGCTTGCGCGGGTTTGGGATCACCTGAACCCCTCGATGCAAAGTCAGCACCGTGATGTCGCGGTCCCACAAACCGAGCTCCCCGAGCTGCTTGCCCACCTGCTCGGCACCCGCGTGCATTGAGAGCTCAGCAACGCCATATCCGGTCGATACGGAGAGCCTTTGACGCACATCGATCTCGGGGAAATTCACCTGGTCCGCAATGTAGTCGATGATTGCACCGGCGACATCGAGCCCCGTCGCCGCTTCGATTCCTTGAAGCCCCGGAGACGAATTCACTTCCATAACGAGCGGCCCTTCGTTGCCCTCAAGCATGTCCACACCCGCGACGCGAAGTCCCATGATTTGTGCCGCGCGCACCGCCGCCTGCTCGTACGCTGGGTCAAGCGTGACCGCTTCAACTGATCCACCACGATGCACATTCGATCGGAACTCGTCGCCAGACGCGCTTCTACGCATCGCAGCCACCACACGATCACCCACGACGAGCGCACGCACATCGCGCCCCCGACTCTCAGACACGAACCGCTGAATGAGCACGTTATGGCTCGTTGAGTGCAGCGTCTCAATGATTGCCTCTGCGACCTTGACCTGCGGTGCGAGAATCACCCCGATGCCCTGGGTTCCTTCAAGAAGCTTGATGACGACAGGCGCACCGCCCACACTTTCGATGGCGGGGCGTACATCAGCGCGATTGCGCACGAACGCTGTCGCAGGCATCTCGATGTTGTGACGCAGCAGAATCTGGCTTGCACGCAACTTGTCTCTAGAGTTCGTGATGCCGTTCGCAGTGTTTGGCGTGTACACGTCCATCTGCTCAAATTGGCGGACAACGGCTGTACCAAAATAGGTGATCGAATTCCCGATACGGGGCAAGATCGCGTCGTAATCGCTCAACTGTTTGCCGCGAAAACGCAAGTCTGGTTCGTCAGACGCGAGGTCGATGGCAAAGCGAAGCGTGTTGAGCACTCTGACCTTGTGCCCACGCTGTTCAGCGGCTGCTCGCAGCCGCTGGGTGGAGTACGCCTGAGGGGCGCGCGAGAGAATCGCGAGTTTCAATGAATTTACCTGCCAATATAGAAACGTGAACTCCCACTATTCAAGCACTCTCACGGGCTGGCGTGAATGGGTAAGCCTGCCCGAAATCGGCGTGCCTTGGATAAAGGCGAAGATCGACACGGGTGCGCAGACCTCAGCACTGCACGCAGACGGCATTACCGAGTTTGAACGCGACGGCGTTTCGTGGGTACGATTCACCGTGCACCCGTGGCAAGTCGGCACCGAAGACGCAGTGACGGTCGAGCGCCCAATCCACGATCGCCGCACTGTGCGCAGCTCATCTGGACACACACAAGACCGCCTCGTCGTGCTCATGCAGCTCGAACTGGTCGGCCGTGAAATCACGGTCGAGGTCACCCTCACCGACCGTGACGAGATGGTATTTCGCATGCTCATAGGTCGCGAGGCACTGCAACAGGGATACGTCGTCGACTCTGGGCGTTCCTATGCGGGGACCAAGCCTCCGCGCGAGATTCGGCGCCGCAATCAGGGACTCAACTAACCAGCGCTAAGCCCCACTCGCGCAGACACGTCGCTTCGCGCATCATCCATTTGGATGATCTTGAAACCACTCCGCCGCCCGATGCCTGAATTCGGCGTTGCTGGTGAGCTTGAAGACATGACAGACACTCATGTGCGTTCCAGATTTTCAGACCGCCTGATCTCCCGCCGTGGCGCGTGGATCTCACTCAGCCTCGTATTGCTCGTGATGGTAGCGCTCTTTGGTGCATTCGGTTCAGCGAAAGCGCCCGCGCAGAACGCGACGGCACCGACCGACTCCGAATCTGCGCAGACAAGCGCTCTCCTCGAGCAGTTTCCGAACGCTGATCGGCAATCGGTCATGGTCGTCGGTTCTCGCGACGACGGTACTGCACTTGCAGAGGCGGATCTTGCCGCGCTTGAGGGGCTCATGCCGATGCTCAACTCGCACGCAGACGCCAACACGTCTGCACCAATCGTGAGTGAGGACGGCGAAGCCGCTCTGCTCGTCACACCGATCAAGGTGGGTGACACAAACACCGACACCGCCGCGATCATCACAGACATCAGAGCGGATCTTGCGTCTGCCACTCCCGACGGGCTTTCGCTCCAGGTAACGGGTGGGCCGGCCTTCGGGGCTGACGTCGCCGGCGCGTTCGCCGGTGCAGACTTCACACTACTGCTCGTGACGATCCTCATCGTGGCGATTCTTCTCATCATCACCTATCGTTCCCCCGTGCTCTGGCTCGTGCCACTTGTGGTCGTCGCACTCGCAGACGGGCTCGCTGGCCGCATGACCGCAGCAGCAGGGTCGCTGTGGGATCTACAGTTCGACGCCGGTATCATCAGCGTGCTCGTCTTTGGAGCGGGCACAAACTATGCGCTGCTACTCATCTCGCGCTACCGCGAAGAACTCCAGCAGTCAGACGATCACCGAAACGCCCTGAGCGTGGCCTGGCGAAAGACCGTACCCGCGATCCTCGCATCAAATCTCACCGTTGTGCTCGCGCTGCTCACGCTCGTACTCGCTGTGATTCCCGGCACCCACGGGCTCGGTATTTCCTCCGCC
The DNA here is from genome assembly GCA_052106035.1 of Leucobacter sp. Taxonomy (GTDB): domain Bacteria; phylum Actinomycetota; class Actinomycetes; order Actinomycetales; family Microbacteriaceae; genus Leucobacter. The sequence continues at coordinate 26,649 of JBQEBC010000026.1, forward strand.
ATCGGGCTGCTCATCGCGCTCGCCGCCGTCCTCTTCCTCCTCCCACCGTTCCTCGCCGTATGCGGCCGAAAGGTGTTCTGGCCGTTCGTGCCGCGCCCAGGGAGCACGCACTCGTCTGGCGGCGCATGGCGCGCGATCGCATCGCGTGTGGTGAAGCGCCCAGCTCTCAGCCTCACCGCTGGCCTCGCCCTGCTCGCAGTCATGGCCACTGGGCTTTTCGGAACCTCGGTCGGGCTCGATCAAATTGAAAAATTCCGCGTGCAATCCGAATCAGCCACGGGTCTTACGGTGCTCTCAGAACATTTCCCACCGGGCGAGGCTCAACCGATCTTCATCGTGAGTGACAGTGCAGAGGCCGACACCGTCGTCAGTGCGGCAGCAAATGTCGAAGGAGTCGTACGCGCACATCCCGCAGGTACAACCGATGATGATTCGCTCACGAAGATCATGGTCACGAGCGAATACGCCCCGAGCAGCACCGAGAGTCTCGACCAAATCACCGAGCTGCGCGATGCCGTGCACGCGGTGCCGGGGGCAAACGCGATGGTCGGCGGGGCAGTAGCGACCGACCTCGATGCTCGAGACGGCAACCAGCAAGATCTGCTGCGTATTGCGCCGCTCGTGCTCGCAGTGAGCTTCCTGGTACTCGTGTTCCTCCTTCGGTCTGTGGTCGCCCCCGTGCTCCTACTGCTCGTGAACCTGTTGAGTGCAGTCGCCGCGATCGGTGTCGGCGCGTGGTTGAGCAGAATCCTGTTCGGGCAGCACGCTCTCGACCTGCAGGTGCCACTCCTCGCGTTCCTGTTTCTCGTTGCTCTCGGGATCGACTACACGATCTTCCTCGTGCATCGCGCTCGCGCGGAGGCCGCCATACACGGCACTCGGGCAGGCATAGTTGAAGCCGTCACTCACACCGGCAGCGTGATCACCAGCGCGGGTATCGTACTCGCCGCAGTGTTTGCTGCCCTCGGGGTGCTCCCACTTGTCACGCTCGGACAGCTCGGCCTCATTGTCGGAATCGGCGTGATCGTCGACACGCTCGTCGTCCGCACAGTAATCGTTCCAGCAATCTTCACTCTTGTGGGTGATCGCATTTGGTGGCCAACTAAGCTGAAGCCAACCGAGGGAGGTGCGACCCATGAGTCTCGTGCACTCACCACTGCCACGAACTGAATCGGCACACACCGATTCACTCGAGAGCGCGCTGTCAGGCCCTGCGCCCCCGGGTCTGACAGTGAGGGCCATGGAGGTCGGCCAGCATCTCATGGCGCTCGTGCTCACTGCGATCGGTGTGGTACGAGCACTCAACGACGGCACGTCAGTTCCCTCCGTGATCGCCGCGGCCCTCCTGATTCTTGCCTGGCACACGGCGGGCACGATCCTCCCGTCGAAGACTCGCTCGCGGGGCCTCGTAGTGGGGTGGCTTATCGGGTTCGCGCTCATCTGGGTCGCTGCGGTTGCGGTCTCGGCCGAATTCATCTGGCTGGCTTTCCTGCTCTGGTTGCTCGCGGGTCATCTACTCCCCGTCGGGTGGGGGCTCGCGTTCTCGGGGTTCGTATTGGCTATCGTGATTACCGCCCCGGTCATGCATCACGGAAGCACGAGTTACGCAAACGTGTTTGGGCCGCTCATTGGAGGAATCTTCGCCTTTGGCATCTCACGCGGCTACCTACAGTTGTTGCACGACGCGAACGAGCGCGAGCGTCTCGTGCGGTCCCTCACTCAGGCACAGCTAGAGATGGCGGAGCTGCAGGATGAGCTCGCTCTGGCGCAACGGCAGTCAGGCGCCATCGCTGAACGCACGCGAATCTCGCGCGACATCCACGACACCATTGCCCAGGCACTCTCATCAATCAGGCTGCTCGCCCATGCAGGCACCACACGCACTGACGACACCGAGGCAGCGCGCACCCTGGCGCAGGTTGAGACGCTCGCGGGTGACAGTCTCGCCGATGTGCGACGGATCGTCGCGGCCCTCGTCCCCGCAGAGCTCGAAGACAATGCGTTGGCGGCGGCGCTCAGCCGCATGCTTGATCGCGCTCACGATGAGGTTGGTCTTCAGGTCGAACTCCATGTCGACGACACCCTGCCGCAGCTCTCCACCGAAATTGAGGTCGCGCTCCTGCGCACCGCTCAATCCGCGCTCGCAAATGTCAGGCTTCACGCAGGGGCCTCCCGCGTGGTGATGAGTCTCGTCGACGCCGACACCTCCGTGCGCCTCGACATCATTGACAACGGGGTAGGCTTCGATGTCGCTGCCTGGGAGCAGCGCTCAGGCACACAGTCCTCGAGCTATGGGCTCTGGTTCATGCGGGCGAGGCTCCGAGAACTCGGCGGTGGACTCGACGTTGAAGGAACACCCGGCGAGGGCACTGCAATCTCAGTACACCTCCCGATCCACGGCGAACCGACTCACAACGAACCCACACCCGCCCAACCTGGGCCGGAGGAGACACCATGACCACAACCGTGCTGCTCGTTGACGACCACCCGGTCGTTCGCAGCGGATTGCGCGCCGTGCTCGACCTCATGGACGTAGTGGAGATCATCGGAGAAGCTGCCACCGGCGAGGAGGCTCTCACGCTTACGGCGCACTTGCACCCTGATGTGGTGCTTTGCGATCTGAGGCTCGGCGCTGGAATCGACGGCATCGAAACCACGGCAGCGCTGAGAAAACTCGATCCCGCACCCGCCGTGCTCATCCTCACGACGTTTGATCGCGACGCTGAGATCCTGGGCGCAATCGAGGCCGGGGCCGCAGGATACCTCCTCAAAGACGTTAACCCTGAAATCATCGTCGATGGTATTCAGCGGGCAGCCGCAGGTGACATCGTGCTCGCACCCGAAATGGCGACACGGGTGCTCAAGGGCATGCGCAATCCGCTGCCGAAACTCACTGACCGCGAGACCGAGGTGCTCCGGCTGCTCGCTACCGGTTCGACAAACAAAGAGATCTCACGCGCACTCTTCGTGACCGAAGCAACCGTGAAAACGCATCTTGCCCACATCTTCACCAAACTCGGCGTCGACTCGAGGTCGCGCGCGATCCGCGTCGCCCAGGAGACCGGTCTCCTCTGACCGGCCTACTCCACACATTACTTGAAAGGTTTTCCCATGAAACAACTCCTCAATGCTTCGTTCCTCTACATGCTCCTCGGCGTCTTGGCCGGGCTGTTCTACCGCGAATTCACCAAAGCCCAAGACTTTCCCGAGGGGCAGTTTACGCAGCTTGGGCTCGCGCACACGCACCTGCTCACGCTCGGGTTGATCGTGCTGCTCATCGTGCTCGCGCTGGAGAAGGTATTCACGATTTCACGCAGTCGTAAGCTCTTCGCCTGGTTCTTCTGGCTGTACAACGCTGGCGTGATCATCACCTCAGGAATGCTGATCTGGCACGGCAGCCTCACGGTGCTCGGCAAGGAATCCTCAGCCATGATCTCGGGCATCGCGGGCATCGGTCACATTCTCATCACCGCAGGAATGATCGTTTTCTTCATCGCACTCCGCCGCGCGGTCGTGCGCCCCGCAGCTGTACTCTCGACCGACGCGCAATCGGCCGACGCGATCGTGCGCACCCCGACACGGGTCTGATCCCATGCCCACGACGGCGGCGGAGACCGTGCGGCAACCCACTCGCAAGGAGTGGGCGGCGCTGGCGGTGCTCTCCATTGGGCTCGGAGTCATCGTGCTCGACGGCACGATCGTCGGCGTAGCCCTTCCGGCGATCATCAGTGATCTCGGGCTCGATCTCACCGACGCTCAATGGGTGAACAGTCTCTACGCGGTGCTGCTTGCGGCGCTGCTGCTGTCGACGGGCAACCTCTCAGATCGTTGGGGCCGCAAGCGCCTGTTCTTGGTCGGGCTTGTCGTCTTCACCGGCGGCAGCATGTTTGCGGCGCTCTCGTCGAACGCCGGGCTACTCATTGGAGCACGTGCAGTGCAGGCCATTGGCGCTGCGTGCATCATGCCGTCCACCCTCTCCACCGTGAACGCGGTGTTCCGCGGCAAATACCGCGCGGCAGCATTCGGAGTTTGGGGTGCCGTCATCTCGGGTGCTGCAGCTATCGGCCCGCTCGCCGGCGGTGCACTCACTCAGTGGGCTTCGTGGCACTGGATCTTCCTCGTGAACCTTCCCATCGGTGTGCTTATCTTCATCGCGGCGGTGCTCACTGTTCCCGAGACACGTGGAGTGACGAAGCTCCCCGGTATCGATGTCGACGGTGCGCTGCTCAGCGCGATCGGGTTCGGCGCGCTCGTGTTTGCCGTCATCGAGGGCCCCAACCTCGGCTGGTGGACACCCGCGAAGAGCCTGTCGTTCTTTAGCTGGGAGTGGCCAATCGACAGCCCCGTCTCGGCCGTACCGGTCGCGTTTGGCATCGCGATTGTCGCGCTCACGCTCTTTATTGTGTGGGAGCGGCATCGCGCCAAGGTGCAGCGATCCGCCCTGCTTGACCTGCACCTGTTCTCGTTCTCGACGTTCTCGTGGGGCAACATCACCGCGGCGATGGTCGCGGTGGGTGAGTTTGCCATCATCTTCGTGTTGCCGCTCTATCTCATTAATGCGCTCGGGCTCGACGTGATGGGGGCTGGGCTCGTGCTCGCCGCCATGGCCGCGGGCGCCTTTCTTTCGGGGGCCATGGCGCGCCACCTCGCGGCAAAGTTTGGTTCACCGGGCACCGTGCTCATCGGCCTCGGGCTCGAGGTCGTGGGCGTCATCGCGCTCGCGCTCATCCTTGGCCCCGAGACTTCGGGGTGGATCGTCGCCGTCCCGCTCGTCGTGTACGGCCTCGGCCTTGGGCTCGCCTCAGCGCAGCTCACGGGAACGGTACTCAGCGATATCCCGGTCGGGCAGTCCGGTCAGGCCTCGGCCACGCAAAGCACGGTTCGACAGATCGGCTCAGCCCTCGGCACCGCATTCGCGGGCGCCGCGCTGTCGGTGTCGCTCGCCATCACCCTGCCCGCGGCGCTCGATGCCGCCGGCATTTCGGGGCACTCCGCAGATACGCTCGCCGAAACCACGAGGCAGTCCGCGGGCACCACGATCACTCAACTTCGAATGCAGGGCAACGCGAGCTCACTCGGAGACCAAACCACTGCGGCGGTCCACGCACTCACGCAGGGGTTCACCGATGGCACCCGCTGGGCGCTCATCATCGCAACCAGCTTCCTCGTGCTCGGATTCGTCGGGGCGCTGCGCGTGCGACGCGCCTCACGGCCGCGGGAGAAAGAACGCGCCGAACTCACACGAGCCTGACAAGCATCAGCGGACGCAGCGAATGTGCCCCACTCCTCGCCGCGCACGGGCGCATCTCTTGCGTACATGACGTCGGATTACCGCCCCACTCGCGCATTGTCCTCTTATGGGCGCATTATGGAGATATGTCTGACTGTTCAGGAACGCCCACGAACGTAGCCGCACCCATCTACGACTGGGATGGGTTCGATTTCGACACCCGCCAGGTGCACGCGGGTGAGTACCCTGACCTGAATAATGGGCTGCGGGTGCCACCAATCGCGCTCTCCGCAGGGTACGTGTTTGAGGATTTTGACGATCAGGTCGAACGATTTTCCGCAGTACCCGCCCGTGACGGCGCCTTTCATGGAGATGCCGACATCACGCCCGGCCCTATCTACTCGCGTCAGGGGAACCCGACGAACTCGGTTGCCGAAGAACGCCTTACCTCGCTCGAGGGCGGTTCGGGCACCGTGCTCGTCTCGAGCGGCCAGGCAGCCATCTCTTCGGCCCTATTCACCCTTGCGCAAAGCGGCGACCATATCGTGTCGACCGCTTCGGTGTACGGCGGCACCCGCATCTTGTTCGGGCGCAGCTTTAAGCGATTCGGCATCGAGTTCGATTATGTGTGGGATGCGAACGACGATGCCGAGTGGGAGCGCGCGATCCGCCCAAACACGAAGGCCATCTACACTGAGACGATCCCGAACCCGCGCAACGACATCACCGACCTGCGTCGCATCGCCGCGGTCGCCGCACGCCACAACCTGCCCGTCGTGGTTGATAACACTGTGGGAACCCCGGCCCTCATTCGCGCATTCGAACACGGTGCGAACATTGTCGTGCACTCGACGACGAAATTTCTCACCGGGCACGGCGCTGCCGTTGGTGGCGCGATCGTCGACGGCGGAAATTTCGATTGGGAGGTCGCAGAGCGGGCGGGCCGCACGTATCCGCTGCTCACCACGAAACCACGCCCCGGTGTCGGGTCCATGGTCGATCGGTTCGGCCCCGCAGCCTACGCCCGAGCAACGCGCGAGGCGGTCGTCAACGACATCGGCCCCGCGCTCTCACCGTTTTCGGGGTTCTTGTTGCACCAAGGGCTTGAAACCCTCTCGCTTCGCATGGAACGGCACGTGAACTCGTCGCTTTCGATTGCTACCTGGCTCGCTGAGCAGCCCGAGGTCGAGCAGGTTGATTACGCTGGGCTTCCGTCGTCGGAACTGTACGACATCGCCGCGCGCGACTATGGTTTGGCATCGAGCGGCCTCGGAGCGCGCACGGGCTCGGTATTTGGAGTGAAGGTGCGCGGCGGCATCGACGGCGCTCGCGCGTTCGTGAATGGGCTTCGCATATTCTCACGCATGACGGGCATTGGCGATACTCGCTCAATGGTGATCCACCCGCACACCTCGACGCACGCAACGTTCCCCGCCGAAATCAACGACCGCCTTGGCATCACCCCCGGGCTGCTGCGGCTCTCGGTGGGGCTCGAGTCTCCGGGAGACCTCATCACCGACCTGCGCCGCGGGCTCGACCGCGTGACTACTCAATAGGTACCGAATGACTGCCCGATAGGTTCTGCACGCTCAAGACTTTTGTCTAGGCTTGCGTGCCAATAGGTCACTGGTGCGCGCTAGTTGCCGAGGCATACTTTGGATTCTGAAATGCTCTCATCGAGCGCGTATCCTGCGCGCTCCCGGCCCAATGAAGGATCAACTGTGAAAGCTAAGACTCGCTCGAGACTGCTCATCCTGCCGCTGCTGGCGGCACTCATCGGTATCGGAGTTCCGCTCACCGGCACGCTCGGCGCTACCCCAGCGCAAGCTGCCTCATGCACGAGCTATAAGTACAGCTATGGCGGAACCGGTACCTGCGTGAAATACATCCAACAGATCCTCAACGGTGCTTCAGCAAATGGGCAATCGAGCTGCAAGATCAATGGCAAGTGGGTAGGTGACGCCCGAAACTACCTGACTGCTGATGGCAAGTGGGGCACGCTCACCAAGAACCGCGTGACAAGTTTTCAACGATCACATTGCCTCGTCGCTGACGGCATCGTCGGCGCTAAGTCGTGGTCAAAGCTGTGCGAGGTTGGCCGCCAATCGGGCTACTATCTTTCGGGCCCGGGTTGGTACAACAAAAACGATAGAGGCGATCGTTTCCGTCTCGCTGCCTACAAATCGAGCGTATACGCCGGGTGCAACCATGCTGTGAGCTGGCCGAAGCTGCTGAAGCTCTAACAGCCAGGTGGGCGCACTTGCCACCAAACGGACTCTTCGTATTTGAGAGTGCAGAAGGGGTGCACGGAGTGGCGTGAGAGAAGGAGATCGAGGTCTCTCGATGATGGAAGTTCTGACACTCTCCATCCGAAAGACCTCGACATGTCTAATGCTACTCCCCTGATCTCACGACTTCCCGGGTTCTAGTTGTTGCTGGCCATGACGTTGTTGACGCCCGGCCTCTCGGGGTTGTCTTGTTCTGAGATCCCGGTGCTGGCTTGACTCTGCCGTAACGTCAACCGACAGGGTGGTGTTTATGACAGAGAACAGCGGGCCGGCGATCGACCGGTCCATCTATGTAATGCCGATGTTCGTGAACTTTGTGGTCAGCGATTTCACCGCGGCCGAGACCATCTACGCGGCTGCGGGATTCGTGACTCTCGCCACGATCCCTGGTCCGGGCGGTGTGCCTGCGCTGGTACACCTGCGCAGGGAGAGGAACCAGGACATCCTCATGACCCAAGGGGCAGTGGCGCGTGGATCGGTGTCCGCGTCTTTTGCAGCGGGGAATGTCGATTTGGGGGAGGTCGCTGAACGGCTTCGATCGTCGGGTGCCGAGGTTACCGGGCCGGTTGATACTCCGTGGTTCACGACCGACGTCACGTTCACGGATGGCGACGGAAACATGGTCACGTTGACTGCTGCTCGCGTGGCCGATCAGGCCGCGGCCCGGGAATGGGCCAGCGATCAGATCAGGGGCGACTTCGAGGTGCCCGAGGCCGCGACTGCGGTGGGGAACGATCGCTGAGGAGAACGCTATGACGGAGTGGCCGATCAGAGACCTCGCGAAGGCGACTGGCCTTACTAGCCGAACGCTTCGGCACTACGAGCAGATCGGCCTTCTTCGTCCCTCGCGGGTGGCCGCCAACGGCTACCGCTTCTACGGAGATGCCGAGATCTCACGCCTCTACCGAATCCTGTCGTTACGCGCGCTCGAACTCCCGCTTGCCACGATCCAGCTCGCGCTCGACAACCACACGTCGCTCGCTGATGCCATCGAGACCCATCTGACGCTCCTGGAAGAGCGCAGAGACAGAACCAACGAGCAGATCACCATCGTCCGACACACGCTCGACACGGTGAGGAAAGGCCAAGTAATGCCCATCGAAGAACTTTTCGCCAGCGTCGATCAGAGCCAGTACGAGACCGAAGTGCGCACCCGCTGGGGGGATGCAGCATGGGAACGTTCCGCGAAGCGTCGCACCGATATGACCGACGAACAGCGCGACGAAGACGACAAACGAAGCCTCGACGTCAACGCTGCGCTGCGGGCGGCCGCCGAAGCCGGTGAGGACCCGAGCAGCGCGCTCTTTCAGAACTTGATCGCCGAGCACCATCGGTGGGTTACCGCCTATTGGGGCGGGAAAGCGCCTGACCACGCGGCCTATACCGGGCTCTCCGAATTGTATGTCGCAGACGCCCGTTTCGCCGCGACATATGGCGGAGAGGACAACGCAGCAACGATCCGAGACGCGATGCGGACCTGGATCAGAACCAACCTCGGATAAGGACTTGGCGATGGTTCACCGCAATGCTCCGCTGACTCCCGAGGGGCGCCGCCGGCTGGTGGACCGTTGCAGAACTCGTCCGATCGCGCATGTCGCGGCCGAGATGGGCATCTCTCGTGCGACCGCCTCGAAGTGGGTGAACCGGTATCGGCGATACGGAGAACTCGGTCTGCATGATCGTTCCTCCGCGCCGATCCGCCAGCCGACTGCGACACCCGGTGAGACCGTCGCCAAGATCGAGATCATGCGGCGGAACAGAAAGTGGCCTGCTGCGCGGATCGCCTTCGAGCTGGTCGCGGACGACGTCATGATCAGCCGCCGCACGGTCACGAGATACCTCGACCAGCTCGGTCTGAACCGGCGGCGATTCATTGACCCCGACGGGGAGAACAACCGCGAGGTGCGCAAGATCGTCGCCAAGTACCCGGGGCACATGGTCCACCTCGATGTGAAGAAGACCGGGCGTATCCCCGATGGTGGTGGTTGGCGTGCCTTCGGCAGAGGGAGCAGTGAGGCGAGAGCCGCCGCTCGCGCCAAGACGCACGGCGCACGCGCCGGGTACGTCTACCTGCACTCGGCGATCGACGGACATACCCGCCTGGCCTACACCGAGGCGTTGGAGAACGAGCAAGCGTCCACTGCAATCGCGTTCCTCGAGCGAGCGCGCGACTGGTTCACCCAACACGGCATCGCGAAGATCGAGCGGATCATCACCGACAACGGCTCCTGCTACCGCTCCAGAGCCTTCGCTGAGGCGCTGAACGGTATTGAGCATCGGCGCACGAAGCCATACACGCCCAAGCACAACGGGAAGGTCGAACGGTACAACCGCATCCTCTCCGAAGAGTTCCTTTACGCAAGGACCTGGACCTCAGAAGCCCAGCGCTCGAACGCCGTGGAGACGTGGAACCTGCACTACAACTACCACCGGCCCCACGGGGCGCACCAGGGGAAGCCGCCTGCTTCAGCGACGCCAGCACGCGTCAACAACGTCCTGGCCTCCTACATCTAGTTGGAAGTGCAACATCAGGTTATGAGTCTGGAATCCCAGGCTAGCTCTTG
>JBQEBC010000027.1:0-18229 GCA_052106035.1 Leucobacter sp.
CAACTCACCAGACACCTCGATTGGGGCGATGGGCTGCCGCACTGCTCGCAGTGCTTCTCGTCATGCTCGGACTGGGCTCCGTTCCGGCGAAGGCGGCCACACTCGATGGCATGCTTTCGTTTAATGGGTATCACGTTGGTGCGTTTCACAGCTCGAGCGGGGCTTTGGTGTACTGCCTTGAGCCTGCAGCAAACGCTCCTTTCAGTCCGCAGCTGGCTCCGGCGCGTGTCTCCTCGTTACCCGGATATTCCATTCAAGTGAACGATGATTGGGGGTGGAGCGGGCAGGTGACTACAAGCGCCGCAAGTGGTGAACAACTACGTCAAATGAACTGGGTGCTTGCAGAGCGCGCCCCTGGTGCATCGCCCGAGCGGGCTGCCGCAGTACAGGTTGCGCTGTGGGAGCTGCGTCGTGAGGTGGGGAATGCGGCATGGATCGATGGGAAGTATGAGCTGATGCGGGCTCACGGAGGTGGTGCATACGTTTCCGCAGGTATTGCGTTGGCGGCAGAGGCGCGTACCGCGGCAGTCGGGCCGGGACACGTGCAGCCGAGCGCGGGCCTCGAGATACAGGCAGGTACCGAGCACGGAAGTGGCATCGTCCGCTATCCCGCAGGCACGACGGAACTTACGCTGAGCGGCGGCACATTTGCAGATGGGTCCCAACACATCGTAATTACTGATGGGGCGGCCGGCTCCGTGAATTGGGACGCTTCACTGCATGAACCAGCCTGGAGGCGGTACCAGGAAGTCTCTGTGACTGGAGTCTGGGAACTTACCGAACGGTATTGGCCGGCTGAGCTTGTGCTGCATCCCTCATCGGAGGAAACGGAGCAGCGCTTAGGTTCTGCGGTTGCGCCAGTGGATGGTGTGAACTCTGGGAACTTTGAACCCGCGGTGATCACGATCGATAGTCAATTTGTTCCAGCTATTGTCACGGCGGTACCGGAGCTTATTGTGGATCGAAATGATGGAACGTTTGCTGACACAGTCACCGTGTCAGCGGCGCTTGACGGCACGCCGTGGCCCGCGCGGAGTTCAACCGGAGAGTATCTCCCTTTGGTTGCCTCAGGTACTCTTTACGGCCCGTATAACGTCCCTCAAGAAGAACGTGCGACCGTACCAGCATCGGCGCCAATCGCGGCGACAAGCTCGTTAGCACTCGACGGTGGCCCGGGCAGTTATTCTGCGTCAGTAAGCGCGCGACAGCTCGAAGCCGGATATTACTACTGGGTCTGGGCAATTCACGCCGATGAACAGGCGGAAGGGGTTCGATCATCTGAACTCCTGAAACCAGGTGCGGTGTATTCGGATAACTTCGGGGTTGCTGCTGAAGGGCAAATTGTGCCGACTGATCTTCGGTGGGTTACCAAGCTCAAGGAACGTGAACTCGCACTAGGAGACTTGGTGCTTGAAGACACCGTGAAAGTGAGCTTGCACGGTGGAGCTTGGCTCATTGATGCCGCGGGTGAGCGGATCCCGGCGAACATTCGATTTACTGCATATCAAACCGAAACGGAGCCCACAAGGCAAGCCGAACCACCCGAGTCAGCACGCGAGCTTGGGCACGTATTTGCGGAGGTAGCAGAGGCAGACACGTGGGTCGACGCTCCACCGATTCGCCTTCCTGACGAAACTCGAGGGTGGGTGAGCGTGCGGGCGTGTCTCCTTGCAGAAGACCAGGCTGAGTCGGTTCGTGGACATATCACCGAGTGGTGCGACGATTTCGGCATGCCAGATGAAACGGCGCACGTCATCGTTCCCGAAGTGCCGCAGACTGCTCCGCTACTAGCGGAGACCGGCTCTGACTGGTCAAATTTCGCTGTGGTTTCCAGCGCCGGAGCGGTGGGTGCCGGCACTCTTGCGCTAGCTATTGCTGGCCTCGTGCGAACCAGAGGTCACGGACGAAAGGAGCTTGAAAACGCATTTCGCGACGCATAGATCAATGCGATGTGCAGTTGTTATGCAGGTTGTCCAAATCAATTTCATAGGATGGGGGTGAATGCTTGAGTCATCGAGAAGGGAGCCACGATGGCTGAGAACGACAACCCCACCGAATCCAGCGATTCGCAGGACGGGCAGCAGGACGTCACACCGACAGCGGCACAGTCGCCAACGCAGGCACAGTCGCCAACGCAGGTGCCGGCACCGTCTTCAGTGCAGACGCCGGAAGTCACTCCTCCAGTCGCCATGGACGCGGCACCCGCTGCTGTGTCGGATGCTCATCTCGAGCAACCGACACAGCAGCTTGCTCCGGCGCACGTGGAGTCAGGGCACGTGCAGTCGGAGCACATGTATTCAGAGCACGCCGCTGCATACGCCACGCCGGGGAGCGCTTTTTCCAGCGCACAGCCAACGCAGCAGGCTGCACCCAAGAAGGGTAGCCACTCAACCGGCACGCTTCTTGCGGGCCTCGCAGTTGCCGCTCTCATCGGCGGCATAGTGGGAGGTGGCGTTTCGTCGCTGGTCGTTGCGAATCTGCAGCCGAAGAGCGCGACCGTTGCTCAGCAGAGCGGAGCGGTTACCCTCAATAACCCCGACAGCGTGACCGAGATCACCGGGGCTGCAATGGTTGCAACGCCGAGCGTAGTCACACTTGATGTGCAGTCGCGAAGCGCCGCCGGTTCAGGCTCAGGTGTCATTTATAGCGAAGACGGTTACATCTTGACAAACGCTCACGTGGTGACGCTCGATGGCGCAGCTGAAGACGTGAAGATTCGCGTCAAGCTTAGTGACGGTCGTGTTTTCGACGGGGCCGTTGTGGGTGTTGCACCGTACTCCGATATCGCGGTCGTGAAGATTGAAGCAGAAAAACTCACGCCAATCGAGGTTGCCGATTCCAGCAACGTAAACGTTGGCGATGTTGCTGTCGCGATCGGTGCACCGCTGAATCTTGCGAACACGGTAACGAGTGGCGTTATTAGTGCACTCAATCGTGGGATTTCAGTGGGCAGCCCCCTGATTCCGGAGGACCCGAACGCAGAAGATGCACCGAATGGGGAGTCGCCTGACGGGAACGCTCCAGACGGGCAGAACCCTGGGTTTCCTTGGGACTTCCGTTTCCAGAACCCCGGACAGGAACAGGAGAACACGCAGCAAAGCGTTGGCCAGGTCACTCTTCCCGTGATCCAGACGGATGCTTCGATCAACCCGGGTAATTCGGGTGGCGCATTGCTCAACAAGCAGGGCAAGCTCATCGGCATCAATGTGGCGATTGCCTCGCCTGGCGCAACAGAGGGAACCGCCTCAAGCGCTGGTCTCGGGTTCGCCATTCCTGTTGAACTCGCAACCCGAGTCGCTGATGAGATCATCGCGGGGGAGCAGCCCTCACACGGGTTGCTCGGCGCGAGTGTTGCCGATTCAAGCTATGACACCGATGCGGATGCGAATCACGCAGGTGGGCTGCTGCAAAACGTCAGTCAAGACGGCGCGGCTGCCGAAGCCGGCCTGAAATCAGGAGATGTGATCACAGCAGTAAACGGGGTTCCCGCAACCGACGGAACCACAGTCTCCGCGCTCATCAGAATGCACGCCGGCGGGAGTGAAATCACGATTGATTACACCCGTGCAGGTCAGCCAGACCAAGTCACAGTGACACTCGGAACTCTCGAGTGGTAACACCCTCTTACGCACTACGCGCATAGACAGACGCGGGCACTTGATTTCAGTGCCCGCGTCTGTGCGTGAACTACAGTTAGTGGAATGAGTAGCGGCCGATTTCAGTTTGCGAGTGGAAACCTCGGAAAACTTCTCGCCCTTCCGAAGTACGTGCTTTCGCTCCTGTTCTCGATCTGCGTGCCGCGAGTGCGCAATCAGTGGGTATTCGGGAGCGGCATAGGCGTCGGTGAGGGTGCGCTCGCAGTCGCATTGACGCTTCAGGCGCAACAGCCCGAAGCAAAAATATTCTGGATCGTGGCCGACTCCGACGAAGAGAAGGTCGCTACCAAGCACGGGTTTCTTCCTGTGCTGCGGCATGGTTGGCGCGGGTATTGGACCACACTTCGCGCGCAGACACTCGTCGTGACGCACGGGCTTGGTGACGCGAATAGATTTGGTGTCTTTGGCGCTTCCATCATTCAGCTGTGGCACGGTGCCCCGCTGAAACGCATACACCTTGACTCCCCAGTGACTACGACGTTTCCAGGGCCGAAACCCATCCAGGCATTGCTCCGGCGGATGTACGAGCACGGCTCGAAACAGGTCAGTCTGTATGTGGCCGGTTCTGTTGAAGCCGCTGATCGACTCCGCTCCGCGTTTCGTGTGGCTCCCGGAAAGGTTCGTGTGCTCGGGGACCCGCGCGACGACCTGCTTGCGCTCCAAGCATCCGACCCCGAGCAGGCAGCCACCGCTCGCGCATCTGTGATCCAAGCGCTGTCAGGTTCGCCAGAGTTCCACTCAGAAGCACGCATCATCCTGTACGCGCCGACCTGGCGCGACGGAGAGGTGGACCCGGCAATCCCCAGTGAGACAGAAATCGCTGCGCTGCATGTGGCACTGTCCGAGTGCGACGCGCACCTGGTGATCCGCTCACACCCTTTGGGCCTCGGCGACTACGACAGAGTTCTCGGTGACCGGGTGCACCTGCTGGGCAGTGATCGTGTGCGCGACATCACACCGGTGCTTGGCGCGTTCGACGCGGTGATTACTGATTATTCGTCAATCGCCATCGACTTCTCACTGACGTCGCGGCCGATTGTGTGGTTTGCGCCAGACCTTGTGAGCTACGCCACAGGCCGCGGTCTGTACGAACCGCTCGAGATTACGGCGAACGGTGCGATCGAACAGTCCTGGGCAGGCGTTGTGGATCGACTCAAAGCCGTATTGATGGAACACTCGTACGAGCGCCGCGAGTCAATACGATCTACACGGATGCTTGCGGCAAGGTTTCACGAGCACACTGACGGTGACTCTGCTCAGCGGGTGCTCGCCGCAGTCGCTGAACTTACGCGTCCCTCGCGCGATCTGGTGCCCACGGGAGCCGTGTTCTTCGAGAGCTACTACGGGAGGCAGGTGAGCTGCAATCCACTCGCACTCGATCGAAAGATTGCTGAGAGGTATCCTGACACTCCGAGGTTCTGGAGCGTGATTTCAGAGCGGCAGACAGTGCCCGAAGGTGCCACACCGGTGCTCGTGGGTAGCCAGCGGTGGTTTGCGGCCAGGCGTCATGCGCAGCTACTCATCGTGAATGATTGGTTGCGATATGGGTATCGGCGCAGACGCGGCCAAACCGTGTTGCAAACCTGGCACGGCACGATGCTCAAGCATCTCGCGCTCGGACGCCCAAATGTGTCGCTTCGAACGCGCCTCGCGATCCGTCGCGAAAGCCGCCGCTGGAGCATCATGCTTTCGCAAAACCCGCACTCGACCGAGCAATTCCGATCGAGTTACGCGTTTACCGGTGAAGTGCTCGAAACTGGATATCCGCGTGACGATCGGCTCGCTCAGGCGGTCGTGGGAGATGAGCGAAACCCGGTCGTCGTGAGCGCAGCGCGCGCGGCTCTTGAGGTTCCGCCCGGCGTACGTGTGCTCGCCTACGCGCCGACCTGGCGCGACCATGGCGTTTCCGTTGTCGATGAATTGGACGTGCATGCGCTCGCCGCTGAGCTGGGGGAGAACTGGGTGATAGTGGCGCGTGGGCACACTCGTACTCACACACTCGGGGGGTATGGGATCGGGAACGATCGCGTGATCGACGCATCGAAGCACCCAGATATTAACGATGTGATCCTGGCCGCCGACATGGTTGTCACCGACTATTCGTCGCTCATGTTTGACGCCGTAGTAGCTCGTGTGCCGCTCGCGTTCTTCGTACCCGACCTTGAGCAGTACCGCGATCGTGAGCGCGGGTTCACATTTGATTTTGAGCGTGAAGCACCGGGCCCGCTAATGAAGACTCGGGGCGAGGTCGTTGCTTGCGCACGCGAGATTTCCGAATCTGGCGATTCAGCGGCGTGGATCCGCGAGCATCAAAACGCGTACGATGCCTGGCGCGAACGATTCACTCCGAACGATGATGGCCGCGCCGCAGCGCGGGTGGTTGACCAGCTTGAGCGCCTCGGAGCGTTCACGCGCACTGATTAGGTGCGCGATCGATCCATCACACGACCGCCGCCGAACAGATTGCCTCCACCGAACACGATCCCGCGAAGAAACCCTGCACCCCAGCACGTGTGCATGATGACGAGTGAGACTCCGGTGAGTATTCGGTCGCGAACTCCGTGCTGCTCAGGAATCTGAATAATCGCCACCAGGATTCCTAACAGGTATCCAGCGAGTGGCGTCCAGGCGAGCGCCCACCACCCCCAAGGCAAGATAGCAGTGAGTTGTAGCGCGAGCACAATGAGTGAGAGCGAGAGCAGCGCCACGAGTGTGCCAGGCATGAAGAAGCGCCAAGGGTTCGCGCGACCGTACTTGCGCACGAGTACTGCGCGCCAGGTGCCGGTCGCAAAGAACTGCTTGGCAAGGTCACCGAAATTTGCGCGCGGCCAATAAGTCACGCCGAGCGCAGGTTCAAACCAGACAGTGAAGCCTGCCCGCCGAATGCGAAGATTGAGTTCCCAATCCTCACCTCGAAGAATGTCAGGATCGTAGCCACCGACGGCGTCAACCGCCTCGCGCCTGAATATTCCGAGATAGGCCGACTCTGCGGGGGAGGGCGCGCCGTCACCGTGATAGGCGCCGCCGCCGAGACCGAAGGGGCTGTTGTAGCCGCGTGCGATTGCTCGTTGCACGGGGGAGATGCCTGCTGCGCGCATGACTCCACCGACGTTTGCGGCACCGGTCTCGCGCAGCGCCTCGACACCACGCCTCGTGTAATCGGGTGTGAGCTCTGAGTGTGCGTCTACGCGAATCACTACCGGATGTTGACTTGCTTGGATTGCGTAGTTCAGACCAGCCGGAATGTCACGTTCGGGGTTATCGATGAGCCGAACACGCGAGTCGTTCCGGGCGATACGTGCAGCAATCTCGTTACTTGTATCTCGGGACGGACCAAGCGCGAGAACGATCTCCTTCTCACCCGGGTAATCCTGGGAAAGAATGGTCTGCACTGCATTTTCGAGAAAGCTCTCCTCATTGAGCACAGGCATGATGAAGCTCACCGCCGGCGTCTCAGGAAGCGCGGGGAGACTGGGGTGCTCAGCACGAAGATAACGATCCACATCACGATCTTCCCATAGCGGTGGATAAGCCACCGAAAGCGCAAGCTGCTGACGCTAATGTGGGGCTCATGCAGATCGCGAAGGACAGCCGCAGGGCCATCAAACTGGCAAAGCGCGTGCTGAAGGGACGACGCGCGTTCTTCGACCTCAAAGGTATGCTCGACGCACGCGGCCCACTACAGACACACCATTACCGAATCGGCGTGTACTTCGCTGATAGCGATGTGAATCTGTACCAAATGCGACAGTGGTACGCGCCGCTCCAGAAACTGGCGGAGACCTGGCCAGTAGTGGTGCTTTCACGCAATGCTGCGGGAGCGCGTCAGCTCATGCGCGAGAGTGGCCTTGATGTGGCATATGTGCCGAAGGTGACGAACATCGAATCGTTCATCGCAGAGCAACCACTCGACATAATCCTCTACGTGAACCAGAACACTCGCAATTTCCAGATGATGCGTTACGGCGAACGCTTTCACGTGTTCATCAATCATGGTGAGAGCGACAAAATGTACATGACAAGTAATCAGTACAAAACGTACGATTATGCGTTTGTCGCAGGAGAAGCCGCCAAAGCGCGACTCAAGAAGGCGCTCTGGGAGTATGACGTTGAGTCGCAAACATTGGCAATCGGGCGACCGCAAACTGATCATTTGAGCGGGGAACCTCCGTATACGCCGGATGATCGCACCGTGGTGTTGTACGCACCCACATGGGAGGGCGACCGCCCAGCGGCAAGTTACGGATCAGTGGTCACTCATGGTGAGCGACTCGTGCGTGAACTCATAAGCACGGGGAGACACCGTGTGGTGTACCGGCCCCATCCACGCAGTGGAGTCGTTGACAATGCATTTGGCCAGGCGAATCAGCGGATTATTGACATGATTGCTGCGGCAAATCAGGCGGAACCTGCAGCGCAACACGTCTACGACGACTCACCGACGCTCGGATGGCAGTTGCGGCTTCCAGACGTCGCAATCTGTGATATTTCCGCCATGGTCTATGACCGACTTGCGACCGGTCGACCACTCATGGTGACCCACCCCACTGCACCAGATGCATCGGTTGATGAGGGCGGATACCTGAGCGTCTGCGAATGGCTCGATGCCGGAGAAACCGGCAATATTGTGGCAGTGCTTGACCGCGTGATCGGTGATGAGAAGGCGCGTGAGCGTCTCGGCGAATGGTCCACGAGGTACTTCGGAGACACCACTCCGGGAGCACCGACCGCGAGGTTCCATTCAGCTATTGAGACGCTCTTCCAACGCGCAGCAGAAGCTCAGCGCAGTCAAAACTAGCTCAGGCAGGGTGGTCGGTGTTGTAGCGGTAGAGCACATCATCGATCGGACCATCAAGCTCGAGTTTCCCCTGGTTTAGGTAGAGGCCGCGTGTGCAGAATCTGCGAAGGTCTCGTTCGTTATGGGACACAAGGAATAACGTCTTACCCTCAGCGAGAAGTTCATCAATGCGGCGATAGCACTTTGCGCGGAAGGCCTTATCTCCCACGGCGAGGACTTCATCCACGAGCAACACGGGTTCGTCGAGCTGTGCGACAACGGAGAAGGCGACACGCACCTTCATGCCACTCGAAAGATGCTTGTAGGGGGTGTCGATGACCTGGTCTGCGCCAGCAAACTCAACGATCTCATCGAACTTCTCGGCAATATCTTGCTTGGTGAGTCCGTGGAGCCCCGCGGTGAGCATGATGTTATCGCGCACGGTGAGGTCGCCGACGAAACCACCGGTGAGCTCGATCAGTGGGGCGACGCCGCCACGCACGCGGACGGTTCCCTCATCGGGGAGGAGCACACCCGCAACAAGTTTGAGGAGCGTCGACTTTCCCTGCCCATTGCGCCCGACAACGCCTATAGCCTCACCCGGGGTGACTTCGAACGACACATTTCGTAAGGCCCAGAACTCACCGGGTCGCGTGCGACGCCCGCGCCCAGCAAAGAGGTCTTTGAAGCTTCTTCGCGACCCGCGGTTGCGTCTGAAATGTACGCCGAGATCGCGTACGGCAATGATGGGAACCGTTGCAGTCATCTCAGATCTCCTTCAAAACGCCGCCGATTGAGCGACGGAATACGATGAGGCCAATTGCAAGGAACGCGAGCGAGATGACCGATGAAGCTGCAACGAGCATCCAATCCAGCTGGTCAGGAAAGAACCCGGCACGAAACAGGCTGAAGATGCCAGATAGGGGATTCATCCAAGCAAGTGGCTGCGCAAACTCAGGGAGATCCGCTGCGCCATAAATGATGGGTGAGGCGTAGAACAAAACGCGAAGAATGAGTTTTGTTGCACGTTCAAGGTCACGGAAGAAGACGACGAGCGGTGCGATGATGAGCCCAAGCCCTAGACACAGCACTGCAAGAAGGAGCACGCCGATGGGGAAGAGCGCGATCCGCCAAGACACCTCAGCGCCGCTGAATACTGCAAACACAATGAGCACCGGGAGGCTGAGAAGGAACTCGACGCCTTTTGACGCCACAATTCTGCCCACCCAGATCCACCGCGGGAGCGCGACCGAACGCACGAGACGTACGTCGCGCAGAAAGGCCCGCGTTGAATCGCTGAGTGCACCATTGATCCACATCCAGGGCAACAGCGCGGTGAGGAGGAACACGATGTACGGTTCCTCGCCAACTGACCTGGAGAACACTTGCGTAAAGATAAACCAGTAGATGAGACTCATGAGGAGCGGATCGAGTACCGACCATAGGTATCCGAGGAGAGACGTTGAATACCGAACTTTGAGGTCTCTGCGGGTCAGAAGCCACAGCGACGACCAAGCGGACCCGCGCCCGGAACTGGCTGTGTATTGTGGCATATTCACATAAGCTATTCTGCCGGGTTCTGTGAGTCTGCGCTTGATGCTCGCGGAGCCAGTTCGGTTTGGTAGGTTAGTGGGGTGCAGCTTTCGTCCTCCTCTTCGCCATCCAGTGCTTCGACCGAGGCCAAGGTGGGGGTTAATGTTGAAGACGAGGTAGGCGAGAACTCACCGGAGACCGCTTCTCGAACACTTCGGAGTCGCAGCGAGTCCGGCGAGTCGCAGTCTGCCGAAGCGCCGCGCAAGCGCATCGAAGTGCCCACTCCATCGGTAGTTCGAGCGCGTGAGCGTGGGCGTGTTGCTCAACAAAATCCGGTTGTGCTGCGCACGGAACAGCTCACGAAGGTATTCGGGTCTGTCGTCGCGGCGAACGAGGTTTCCATTGCGGTGCATGCAGGGTCTCTCACGGGCATCGTGGGACCGAACGGCGCGGGTAAGACCACCACACTGTCTATGATCAGTGGGCTACTTCGCCCAAGTTCCGGGCGAGTCGCAGTCGGAAGTGTCGATGTATGGTCTGACGGGCCTGCGGCGAAACGTCTGATCGGTACGCTCCCTGACCGGTTGCGTCTGTTCGACCGTCTCACTGGTTCGCAACTGCTGTACTACTCGGGTGTTCTGCACGGTGTTGCCGAAGCTGAGGTTGCGGCGCGCAGTACTGAACTCGCTGAGGCGTTTGGTCTGGAGTCCGCGCTCGACCGATTGGTGTCAGATTACTCGGCGGGCATGCAAAAGAAGATTGCACTTGCCTGCTCAATGATTCACGCGCCCGAGGTTCTGGTGCTTGACGAGCCGTTCGAAGCGATCGACCCGGTTTCTGCCGCGAACGTGACCGATATCCTTGAAAAATTTGTTGCAGGCGGTGGCAGCGTAGT
The DNA here is from genome assembly GCA_052106035.1 of Leucobacter sp. GTDB lineage: Bacteria > Actinomycetota > Actinomycetes > Actinomycetales > Microbacteriaceae > Leucobacter. The sequence continues at coordinate 10,862 of JBQEBC010000027.1, forward strand.
GCTGTCGAGCCACAGCCTTGAACTTATTCAGCGCGTCTGCGACCACGTCGCGATTATCGCGAATGGTGCAGTTATTGCTCAAGGCACCGTTGACGAGGTGCGCGATGGAATGAGCCTGGAAGAGCGTTTTCGCGTTCTCGTTGGTGAAGGCGAGTCGAAGAAGGGGCTTCAGTGGTTGCACGGCTCTTCCGACTCAGAGTAGCGCTCGCGGGGGGCCTGTTTCGTGGCTCGTTCGCGCGCGGATTCAGAACGACTCTTCTCCTATTATTTTGTGTCGTATTCGCCGTAGGTGTTGCGTGGGTTCCCAGTCTGCTCGTACCCCCGGGAGATGCGAGGAACGCGCTCGACGTGATTATTGGCACTTCGGTACTCGCGATCGCGATGCTTGTACCATTCTTTGACAACCGTCGCTATCTCGTGCCCAAGCAGTTCGCGCAGATACCTGTGAGTTCCATGAAGCTTGCCTGGTCGATGCTCGTGACATCTGTTGCAAGCTGGTCGTTTCTCTTGTTGCTCGTGTGGCTCGCCGCGCTTGTTGTTACGCGACCAGAGTGGCGAGCAGACGGGTGGATCCCACTGACAGTGCTCATCGCGATTGCGGTGTTTGCGGTCATTGGAGTGCGTCTGGGCGCGGGGCTATCTCAGCTGCTTGCGGGCGACCGTTACGCTGGCGGGCTCAGGCTCGTTGGAGGCATCCTGGGGATCGCGTTGGTTCCGTTGTTGGTATTCGGGGTCGCTGAAATTCTGAGAACCGAGGGGAACCAGGTCCTTATCGATACTGCGGGCCCACTCTCATTTGCGCCGTTTGGTGCGGGGTTCTCCGCGATCCACGACTTGGTTGCGGGGGATGTATCTGCCGCGGGGATCAAGCTCGCCATCCTCGGTGGGACGGCCGCATTCTTCGCACTTTTCTGGTTCTTGGTGGTGCACAGCTCGGTTACCCGCATCGAGCTGCCGCTTGACTCATCGAACGCCAAGCAGGGCCTCGGCTGGTTCGAACGATTCACTGCCCGCCCCGCACCGGTGATCGCGGCTAGACAGCTTACATACTGGATGCGGGATCCACGGTACAAGATCGCTCTGATTGCGCTTCCGGTTGCACCGGTCGCCATTTTGCTCGCTTTTCTTGTGGCTGGAGCAGAGTTCAGCTTCGCCATCGCGCTCCCACTTCCTATCCTGTTGCTCCTGTTGGGCTGGTCCCAGCACAATGACATTGCGATGGATTCGACGGCAATTTGGGAGCATGTGGCGAGTGGGGTGAAAGGCTGGTCAGATCGCGCAGGTCGGCTCGCTCCCGTGCTCTTCGTGGGCATCCCTGTTGCGGTGATCGGCTCGAGCCTCACGGTCACGCTCATGGGAGACTGGCGTGTACTTCCGGCGCTCGTCGGCATGAATCTTGGCGTGCTCTTCGTGGCAACTGGCGTCGCAAGCACGTTTTCTGCACTCATTCCTTATCCTGCAACGCGTCCGGGGGACAGCCCATTCGTGCAGCCGCAGTGGTCGGGCTCGGGCTCGGGGACCGCTCAAACCCTGTCGATGCTTGCAGCACTTGTGCTCGCTGTGCCACCGGTCTGGGCCGCAGTACTCGCGATTGTCGACGTTTCTTTTGTAGGTAATCTTTGGGCGCTGGGGTTCGGCATTGGCTTTGGTCTCATCGTGCTGTTCTCAGGCGTCGCTATTGGTGGTCGCGTATTTGACAAGCAGGGCCCCGAGATTCTCGCCGTCACCCAAATTTTCGATTGATTCGCTGATACATACTCACGGCCCAGATCGCGATCTGGCGGGTAGAATGTGTGCATGGGAACTTTCATGCGAACCGGGCCAGAAACTACTGGAGGCGGTCTCGACGTACTCGACCGAGAACTTGAGAAGCTCATTGAAGACTCGCAAATTGAAGAAGGCGATCACGAGCGCTTCTCGCACTATGTTCCGAAAGATAAGATCGTAGAGGCTGCCGTCACCGGAAAGCCCGTGCGCGCTCTTTGCGGCAAAAAGTGGACACCGTCGCGGGATCCCGAGAAGTTTCCCGTCTGCCCAGAGTGCAAGCGGGTCTACGAACGGATGAAGAAGTAGCGCCTTTGGCGATGCTCGCTACCGGTACTCGGTAGAAATCGCAGGGTCTCCGCGGGTGAGGCTCATCGCAACAGCGGGAAGCTCCGCAACACTCGTGCGGTGGCGTTCCCGTGCGAGGGCAATGCCCTCAGCGCCCGTGTATTGTTGAGCAATCTCTCCCTCGGCTACGAACTGCTCGAGTATGGAACGACTCGTCTCAGCAATCTCAGTGCCTTCCGCGTCGCCGCCGGGCCCATCGCCCAGGTAGATGAGTTCGGTGCGTGCTTTTCCTCGTGTGTTCTGCAGTCGGCGTACGCTTTTGCGTCCACCAACTGAGGCCTTGTCGGCGCTCTTCTTAGCGACAGAAACCCATTCACCCTCATCATTCTCTCGCGCGACGAGCTTGTAGACCATGCCCATCGTTGGGCTACCAGATCCGACGACGACGGACGTGCCAACACCAAACGAATCAACTGGTGAAGACGCGAGTGCGGCAACGGTGTGCTCATCGAGGTCGTTCGTGACGGTGATACGTGTTCGGGTTGCGCCAAGCGAATCTAGGAGTTCGCGAACCTCTGCGGCGACCACGGTGAGGTCGCCCGAATCGATGCGTACGGCACCGAGCCCGGTGCCGGCAACATCGATCGCGGTACGCACTCCCTGCTCAATGTCGTAGGTGTCGATGAGGAGGGTCGTATCAGTCCCAAATGCATTGATTTGAGCTTCGAACGCCTGACGCTCACTGTCATGCAAGAGGGTAAACGAGTGAGCTGCGGTGCCCATTGTGGGAATGGAATAGGTGCGGCCTGCCTCGAGGTTTGAGGTTGCGTTGAATCCAGCAATGTATGCAGCGCGGGCTGCAGCGACAGCGCTGCGTTCGCTCGCGCGACGCGAACCCATTTCCGCGAGCGGCTTTCCATTCGCTGCATAGACGATGCGCGACGCGGCAGTGGCGACCGCTGAATCGTAATTGAGGATGCTGAGCGCGAGAGTTTCGAGAATCACTCCCTCCGCGAAGCTCGCCTCGACCGTGAGTATCGGTGAGCCCGGGAAGAAGACCTCCCCCTCGGGATATCCCCAAATGTTGCCTGAGAACCGATAATTCGCGAGCCAATTAATCGTGTCACCGCTCACGATGTTGTTCGTGCGGAGAAACTCGAGTTCAGCGTCATCAAAGCGGAACTGCTCGATTGCCTCCAGGAGGCGCCCAGTACCAGCGACCACGCCGTATCGCCGCGCGCCGGAGAGGCGGCGCGCAAAGAGCTCAAACACGCTGCGACGACTCGCGGTTCCGGCTTTGAGCGCCGCGTCGATCATCGTGAGTTCGTAATGGTCTGTGAGCAGAGCAGTTGAGGTGTGCACGAGGCCAGCTTAGTCATTTCGCGATGGGATTAAGGGATTTTGCATTCTCGGCTTGTGTTCAGGCAGAGAGTACATATACTTGTCCGGACAACCGGATAACTTTCGATGTTGGGCGAGGAGGCAAAGATGCTGTTTGAACTGGACAGTTCTCGTGGTGCGTTGCCGTTGTATGCGCAGCTCGCGAACGCACTCGAGGCGCACATTCTCGAGAACGACCTCGCCCCAGGGACAAAACTCCCCAGCGAACCAACACTCGCAGCCGAGAACAATCTGTCGCGTGCAACGATTCTCAAAGCTTTTGAATCGCTGGTCGATCGCGGGTTCGTTTCTCGGCAGCAGGGGCGAGGCACATTTGTTCGTGCACGGCCCATGGAACGAAGCCTTCCCGAACTTACGAGTTTCAGTGAACACATCGGGAGCCTGGGCTTTCACCCGGGCAACGTGCTGCTTGACTACGCCGAGTTCACTGCGCGGGCCCCGAACCGCCCTGCCTCTGCATTTGGTGACGACATCCCCATTGTGATGCTTGAGCGCGTGCGCACCGTCGGCGGAAGCCCGGTTGGTCTTCAACGTCTCATAGTTCCTGAATACGTGGCGACAAAAGTAGGGCTGAACGAATCGGTTGTGGCGAAGTCTGATTTCTCGTTTTATGGTGCGCTTCGCGACTCTGGACTTCAGCTAGTTACGGGTGAAGAGACGTTGCGTGCGATTAATGCCACGGAGACCGAAGCTGAGCAACTCGGCGTCGAAACCGGAACCGCCCTCATCGAAGTAGATCGACATTCGCGCGGACCGTCAGGTCAACTTCTCGAACATGTGCGAGCTCGATATCTCGGCACTCACTATCTTTACCGCGTCACTCTGAACGACCTATCCAATGGAGGATCACATGAAAAACACTCGACTTCTAATCTCCGTACCGGTGGTGGCTACGCTCATAGCGATGACGGCGTGCTCCCCAAGCGGGGGTAGCGCTTCAGATTCGGGAAGCGACGAAAAAGTAGCGCTTGTCGTTGCGCAAGGCGGCCTTGGGGATCAGTCCTATAACGACCTCGCAAACGTTGGCTTCAAGAAAATCACGGAGGAGACAGGCCTCTCCGGGAGTACCATTGAGTCTGAGGACATCGTGGGCCAGGGTGAACAGCTGCTTCGTCGCGCGGGACAAGCTGGGATCAATCTCGTTGTTGATCTCGAGTTCTCACACAATGAAGTCATAGGCAAGGTTGCTTCAGATTTCCCGGAGTCGGACTGGGTGATCTTTAATGCTGAATCCGAGGGAGACAATATTGCCTCCGTGCTCTTCCAAGAACAGGAAGGGTCATACCTCGCAGGAGCGCTTGCGGCGTTGCAGACAACGAACACCAGCGACCCGAAGATCAATGCAGACAAAGTGCTCGGTGTGATTGGCGGTGCATCGAGCGTTGGAATTGACAAATTCTTGGTTGGGTTTATCGAAGGCGCGCACGCAATTGACCCTGAAATTGAAGTGATCACCGCGTATTCGAACGACTTTGCCGACCCCGCGAAGGGCCAGCAGCTCGCACAAACAATGTTCGAGCAGGGAGCTGACATCGTCTACGCAGTTGCTGGCGGCACCGGCGCAGGGGTCATTCAGGCAGCCCAGGATGCGAACCGCTATGCGATCGGCGTAGACGACAATCAAGATGGCGCAGCGCCTGGTTTCGTACTCACGAGTGTGCTGAAGCGCGCTGACCTGGCGGTTGAATCCGTCGTTCGCGATTATTCCAAAGGCAACTTCCCCGGAGGCGAGACGATCACGTTTGGGCTGAAAGAGGATGCGGTTGGTCTCACTGATTTCGAATTCACCAAGGATGCAATTGATCCCGCAGCGATCGCGAAGGTAGATGAGCTTAAAGCGGGAATTATCGCTGGTGATATTCAGGTGTGGAATGTTGTCACCGACGGCTATCCCGACTACTTCCAAGGCAAGTAATCAATCAACTCCGATAGGGAAGTCTGAAATTAATGCATAAGGAGACGCGGGTGGCAGGGGCTGAGGCTGCTCTGCCACCCCGGATTGAGGCTCGGGGGATCGTTCGATCTTTTGGTCCGGTTCATGCAAACCGTAATGTTTCGCTCACGGCCCACCGCGGCCAGGTAGTTGCAGTGATCGGTGAGAACGGGGCGGGAAAGAGCACGCTTATGCGAATGCTCTATGGGCTGGACAAGCCCGATGCCGGTGAAATCCTTATTGATGGTGAGCCCGTGCGGCTGACTAGCGCGCGTGATGCAATTCGACGAGGAATCGGCCTCGTACAACAGGAACTGGCGATCGTTCCCGAGCTGACGCTGCTTGAAAATCTTGTATTGGGAAATGAACCAATCAGCGGTGGACGTATTGATTGGAAACAAGCGAAGCGTGAGGCGGAGGTACTCGCGGAGTCCGTCGGCACCGATATCGATTGGGATGTTCAGGCAGCGCACGCCGCTATCGCAATTCAGCAGCAGGTCGAGATTTTGCGATCGATTCGACATGGTGCAGATCTTCTCATCCTCGATGAGCCAACGGCAGTACTTGCCCCTACCCAAGCCACACAGTTGCTTGACCTGCTCCGCACGCTCGTCAACGACGGAAAGACCGTGATCTTCATTAGCCACAAGCTGGGGGAGGTGATGAGAATCGCTGACGAGATCACAGTGCTGCGTGCTGGAGTTACCGAGCCCGCAATTCCTCGCTCGGAAGCCTCTATTGAAGGGCTTGCGAAGCTCATTATGGGTGGGGATACACAAGTAGAAACTCAAGTTCGTGCGGGATCACCTGGCGAGGTCGTGCTCGAGTGTGACTCGCTTACCGCCCGAGATGATCGCGGTGTTCAACGGCTTTCAGGAGTGGATCTTGCACTCCATTCGGGTGAAATATTGGGTGTTGCGGCCGTGTCAGGCAATGGGCAAGATGAGCTCGCTGAGGCACTTATTGGGCTTCGGAAGCTTTCCTCGGGCTCAATTCGTCTTCGAGGGGCGAAGGTCACACGCATGTCTGTACGGTCACGTCGCAAGGCAGGCTTTGGATATGTCAGTGCAGATCGCAAACACGAGGGGCTGGCGCTCGACGTTGCAATCGCAGGCAATGCGATCGCAACGCCATCGCTCAAAAAGCTGTCTCGCTGGGGATGGTTCGTTCCTTCTCGCGTTCAAGCAGCAATCAGCGACGTGCTCTCCTCGGGTTCGGTGCGATACGGATCTCACAAGGATCCGATTTCAAGCTTGTCTGGTGGGAACCAACAGCGAGTTGTAATCGCACGAGAATTGCGCGAACGCCCCGATGTGCTTATTGCGAGCCAGCCAACTCGAGGCGTTGATATCCGTGGAATCGCCTTTATCCATGACCAACTGCGAGTGGCGCGAGATGCGGGCAGCGCAGTCGTACTTTTTAGCGAAGAGCTCGACGAAATTCAATTGCTCGCTGACCGAATCATTGTGCTGCACCACGGAGAAATCGTGGGTGAGCTCGGGCGTGATGCAGACCGAGTGGTACTTGGAAAGCTCATGCTGGGGATGACCGACACCCACGAACGCGCACAGCCAGAAGATGCGGGGGAGATCGCATGACCGATCAGCAGGCGCCTGAAACAGGCGCGAACACCAGCTACGTACCTGTTCCTGCGCGCAGTGGTTTCTCATGGAGCGCTATTGGTGTTTCAGTGTGGGGCATTGCAGTACCAGTGGTCATTGCGCTCATCATTGGCGCGATCGCACTACTTTCTGGAGGGGCCAACCCTCTTGAAATCTACGGAATGCTCGTGCAAGAAGCATTTGGTGATATCGCACGCGTGAATGCAACGCTCACCGCAGCAACGCCGCTACTCTTCACGGGGCTAGCTGCCGCCATTGCCTTCCGAGGCGGAGTTTTTAATGTTGGGGTTGAAGGAAGCTTTGGGTTCGCGGGCCTCGCTGCAGCAGTAGTGGGAGTGAACGTGGGAGGGCTCCCTCCAC
>JBQEBC010000027.1:18239-36659 GCA_052106035.1 Leucobacter sp.
CCTCCACTCATCGCTATTACCGCATGCTTGGTTGCAGGCATGCTTGCGGGTACGCTCGTCGCGCTCGTCCCAGCGCTTCTCAGAACTTGGCTTGGTGTCGACGAGGTCGTGTCTACACTCATGTTCAACTTCATAGTGACTGGTATCACGGCCTGGCTCGTGCAGTCATACTTCCTGGCCCCAGGCCAGGCAAACTCTGCGACAGAATACGTGGCGGCTTCTGCTGAGCTTCCCGCGCTGGCTCCACCTGGCCAATTGAGCGCTGGCTTTATTGTTGCGATTTTTCTTGTCGTGCTTTACGGCTTTTGGATCAAGCGGAGTCAGCTTGGATTCGAGTTTGATGCAGTCGGTAAGACAGCTCGCTTCTCGATGGCACAAGGACTTCGTGTGCGCACCGTTCTCATGAGCGCGATGCTGCTCTCTGGTGCCATCGGCGGGATTGGTGGCGCGGTGCATACGCTTGGCGTGGTCCACCGGTTCTCAGTTGGATTCTCGGCAAGCTTTGGGTTCACCGGTATCGCTATCGCGCTGCTCGCCCGGTTTAATCCCGTCGGCGTCGTGGTTGGGGCAATCGCGTTTGGTGGGCTCGCCGCAGCGGGCGCCACGGTGCAGTTGTTTGTGAATATACCGATTCAACTGATCAGTATCTTGCAGGGTACCGTCATGATGCTCGCTGTAGCTCAGTTTGTCATTCCACGCTTTGTAAAGCATAGGAAGTCACAGAAAAGTACGGAGGCAGCAGCATGATCGACAGCATTATTAACTCGACGCTGCTACTGGCAGTACCGATCGTGCTCGCGGCTCTCGGTGGCGCAATCCACCGACGTGCCGGTGTGGTGAATATTGGACTCGACGGGCAGATGCTCGTTGGCGCATTCACCGGCATTCTCGCGAGTGCTTCGACGGGAAACTGGATCGTGGGTGTGCTCGTGGGTGCTGTGGCCGGAGCCATTTCAGGGTTCATTATGAGCCTCATCATTACCAGGCTTTCAGCGAATGAGATCATTGTTGGACTTGGGTTCAACATCGTCGTCTTGGGCATCGTCGGATTCGTCCTGAGGAGCCTTTTTGAGGTCTCAGGCACGCTCCGCTTCCCAGATCAGCCGCGCATTCCGCGCATCGTGATTCCTGGGATTGATGAGATACCAGTTCTCGGGGCGATATTGAGCGGGAAAGACATCCTGTTTTGGCTTGCGGTGATCCTTGTTCCGATACTTGCTTGGGTGTTTCTCAACACCCGCTGGGGTATTCGTACCCGTGCTACCGGAACCAACGAATTTGCTACGGCGTCGCTAGGAATACGTACACTCGGAATCCGAGATGCTGCGGGTACCATCGCCGGAATGCTTGCAGGGCTTGGCGGAGTAGCGCTAGCGCTCGGTGTCAGCGGGTTGTTCAATGAAAACATGATCGCTGGCCGCGGCTTCGTGGCACTCGCAGCGTTCTATTTCGGCCGTTCCCGGCCATTGCCGACCGCGCTCGCATGTCTACTGTTCTCGTTCTTTGATGCTGTGCAGATCCGTCTGCAGACCAATAGCCAATTCCCGACAGACCTTATCCAGACGCTGCCGTACGTTGCAGTCGTCGCAGTGCTCGCTTGGACCGGATACACGAGCCTGCGACGCCGCACTCGAGTCGCTGTCTAGCCGACTACCGAACACGATGGAAACCAACATGAACCGTTCAAAGCCTAAGACCGCATTATTACTTGTCGATGTGATCAATTCTTTCTATGAAGCTGGTCAGGCGAATTATTACCCTGAAGTCGAGTCCACGCTTCCAGCACTGGCAGCGCTTCGTGACACGGCTCGTGAGAAAGACGCACTGCTCGTGCACTCCGTCGAACGACACTACCGAGGCCTGGCTGATTTCGAGTTTGGAAAGCTTCCTCGCCATCATCAGGACGGTGAACCTGATGCCGATTATTTCCCAGGATTTGAGCCAGCTGATCGGGACCGTGAGATAGTCGTACCCAAACGCCGCTATTCGGGTTTCTATGCGACCGATCTCGATCTTGTACTCCGTGAGCAGGGGATTCAGCGGGTCATTATTGCTGGGGTGAAGACCAACGTGTGCATCCGGGCAACCGTACAGGATGCATTTGCGGGCGGGTTTGAAGTATTCGTGCCGAAGGAAGCGACCAATTCAAACAGGCCGCACCTCGCAGAAGCGAGTCTTGAAGACATTGACCGCTACTTCGGTAGGGTCGGCACCCTTGCAGAAGCGCAGGACATGCTGTGACCCTCACTGCCCCTCTCCTCCTGGTAAGCGGTTATGCGAGTGTCGATTTCGCACTGCAACTCGCACCCTTTCAAGGTATGGACGCGACGACGGACGTGCGCAGTCGGGCCGACCAGTGGCCACGATATGGCGGTGTTGTCCATGTCACGCGTGCTGCCGGTCAGCTCGCACAGGACAACGTGAGTGTGGCAGCGCTGTCCTGGGTCGGAAATGATGCTGAAGGTGGCGCTTGGATCCAGGCAGTGGCCGATGGTGGCGCTGATACCAGAGGGATAGTTCGAAGCGGTGACCGAACCCCAAATTCCTTCTTGCTGTATCCCGAAGGTGACGGAACCATTTGCCTGTTTGATGCAGGAAATTGCCAGAGCGACGAGCTCACGACCGAACAGCGGGAATTGCTCTCCAAAGCAACCACGGTAGTCGTTACGATCGGCCCACAACACAGCACGCGTCAATTGCTTGAATGTGTACGCCCGGATTCGACAGTGTTCTGGATCCTCAAACAGGATCCAGCTTCGCTCACTGGCGACCTTGCAGCGCGACTTGCTGCTCGCGCAAATTTTATCAGTTTAAGCGAGGGAGAAGGGGGCTACCTTGACGGCATTGCACAGGTTGCCCGGCCCGGAACCAAGATTGTCGTGACGCGCGGTTCCCAAGGTTCGGACCTGCGGCAAGTTACCTCGTACGCCACGATCGAAACGATCGGATCGGTCCCCGCGAGCCCAGTCTCAGGGGTCGATACGACCGGAGCCGGTGACACTTTCTCAGGAACCCTCGCGGCGCTTATCGCTGGGAGCCCAGAGCGCGATACCGAAGTACTACTTGACCACCTTCGTGTGGCCTCTGCCGCAACTGCACGCTTGCTTGCATCACGCGGTAAAGACGCCGCAAATTAAGACACAGACAGAACCTACAAGAAGAGGAAGCAATGACTGCAACAAGAGAAGCCTGGTACATCCACTGCACGCCTGACCAGGTAGGCGAAGACGCTATCATCGTTGGCGACCGTGGCCGAGTGATCCTCGCAACTGAGCTACTCGATGACGCAGTGCTACTCAACGAAGACCGCGGGCTTACCACCGCTACGGGCACCTATAAGGGACGTCGAATAACTATCAGCGCGTTCGGCATGGGGGCCCCCATTGCCGCCGTGGTTGTTGAAGAGCTCTCGTACATTGGTGTGAAGCGTGTGCTGCGCCTCGGAACAGTTATGACTGGTGGTGACACAGAACTTGGCTCACTGGTCGTTGCTCACGGAGCGATTCGTCGTGAGGGCACTTCAGTAGGGTACCTGCCGATGGAGTACCCAGCGGTGCCTGACTTTGCGCTCACTGCACGTGCCGAAGCTGCCGCACGGGCCACAGGTCGCGACGTCGTGACAGGTATCTACGAAACCGCTGACGGGTTTTACACAGATCTCATGCGGCGCGATAACCCAGAGGGACAGGCAGAACTAGTAGCTCGTAGGCGAGCGCAGCATGTCGTCGGAATGGATATGGAGACGAGCGCTGTATTCGTGGTTGCCCGAGCGCGGGGTATCGCGGCAGCTTCGTTGTGCCTGGCAAGCGTCTCCGGAGACGACTTTTCCAAACTTGAAGGCGACGTGCGTCGCCAGGCCGAACTCGAGCTTCTCACTGCGGGCTTCGAAGCCCTTGCAGCTGAGTAGTTCCAAGACCCATAACACGAAGAAAAGGAATACAAATGAGTATTGCAACTGGTTATTTCAACGACGTGATCGCAAAGCTGGAAGGCGTTCGTGATTCTCAGGACGAAGCGATTCAGCGTGCCGCAGAGATTTGCGCAGACAGCATCCAGAACGATGGGCTTGTTTTTACCTTTGGCACGGGGCACGGTGGCTTCGCAGCCCTTGAAATGTTCCCGCGCACAGGTGGGGTCACAGGGTTTCGGCCGATCGTAGAAAGCTCGATCGCGCTCATGCACCACGTACTGGGTGATCAAGGAACCGCACAATATCGATTCCTGCACACCCGCGAAGGGTATGGCAACGCCATCCTGCGCTCCCACCAGATCAAGGAGGGTGACTCGCTCATCTTGTTCTCGCACTCGGGCATCAACGCGGTGATTCTGGACATGGCGGTCGAGTTTAAAGAGCGCGGTCTGAAGGTCATCGCCGTCACCTCAGTACCGCACTCGTCTCAGGTCGAGAGCCGCCATTCAAGCGGGCACCGTCTGTACGAGATTGCTGATGTCGTCATCGACACGGGCATCCCGCTTGAGGATGCGTCCCAGTACATTGACGGACTCGAGTTTCCGGTCGGACCGACCTCGACATCGATCGCTGTGGCCGCCGGTCACGCGATCAATGCGTCGACCTCGGCAGCTCTCGTCGCACGCGGTGAGACGCCAATGGTCATGGTGAACACGAACTCGAACCGCACGAAGCTCGCTCACCAGATGAACGACCTCAACTATGCAGAACTGTGGCGTCGCCTGCGTTCGCGCGAGTTCTCGGCACCGGTGGTGAAGTAATGACCTCGGTGGATCGCGGCCTGTGTATCGGAGGCGAATGGGTTCCATCGCTCAGCGGCGGCACCGTCGAGGTGCACGACCCGGCGACGGGCGAGCTCGTCGGCACGAGCGCGGTAGCGAATGCGGCAGATGTGGATCGGGCGGTCACTTCGGCACAGGAGGGATTCCGTCGCTGGAATTTGCTTACCGCCGACGAGCGCGCTGACATTCTGTTGCGCGCAGCGGCCCTCATCGACGAACGCGTCGATGAGATTGCCGTGCTGCTCACGCGAGAGCAGGGCAAGCCGGTTCCTGACAGCGTCAAGGAGATCGCGTTCGGCGCCCAGGTCATTCGGTATTACGCCGAGCAGGGGCGGCGGGTGTTCGGTTCGATTCGTCCGACCTCGCGGAAAGACATCCGCTCGCTCGTCACGTGGGAACCCCTTGGGGTCGTCGCGGCGATTGTTCCCTGGAACTATCCGGTAGATCTCTATGCGTGGAAGATCGGTCCGGCGCTCGCCGCGGGTAACTCGGTGGTCGTGAAGCCACCGGTGGAAACCCCGCTCGCCATCGCCGAGTTCGTGCGCTGCTTCTACGATGCTGGGCTTCCCGAGGGTGTGCTTTCTGACGTTCCTGGCGCCTTCGAGGCTGGCTCAAGGCTCTCCGAACACCCGGATATTGCCGCGATCACGGCGACGGCATCGACCGCGACCGGTCAGGCGATCATGCGATCCGCCGCAAGCACCATGAAGCGTGTCACGCTCGAACTGGGCGGGCATTCGCCGTTCATCGTGCTTGACGATGCGAATGTTGCTGAGGCCGCGGCCGCGGCTGCTCGTCGTTCGTTCTCGAACGCGGGGCAGATTTGCATCGCCGTCAACCGCATTTTCGTTGCTGAGAAGATCGCTGACGAGTTTGCTGAGGCGGTGGTCGCCGAGGCGCGTGCGATCACGCTTGGTCACGGAATCGAAGCCGGTATTACTGGCGGGCCGGTGACGACTACCGCGGTCATTGAGAAATCCCGTCGACACATTGACGAGGCCCTCGCCTCGGGTGCCGTGCTCGGCACCGGTGGCAAGAATGCGACGATGCGCGATGGCCTCGATGCGACTATGTTCTTCGAACCAACGGTGCTCGATCATGTGCCGGCCGGCGCATTGGTCATGCGAGAAGAAAGCTTCGGCCCTCTTGTCGCGGTGCATCGCTTTGACGCCTCCGAGAACGTGGTCGATCTCGCCAATGACAGCGACTACGGGCTGGCCGCGTATGTCTTTGGTAAGGATCTCGACCGCGCATGGGGCGTGGCTGAGGGGCTGCACGCTGGTGGCGTGGGCGTGAATATCAACGACGTGTCTGAACTGCAGGCCCCATTCGGCGGTTGGAAGATGTCTGGCTTCGGCCGTGAGCTTGGGCCAGAGGGGCTCCAAGGCATGATGCAGCAGCGTCACATCAGGATCCGTCGAAGCAGCAACTAACAAAACTCTCCTTATCGAAAGTCTCTCGAAGAGACCGCAGGTGGCGCGGGCAGCGGTTCAAAGCTGTGCGCAATGACGTTCATGACGCCCTCGGGTGTGCGGTCAGTCGTCCCTCGCACAATCAGTGCGGGGGATGACTGGGCGACGAATCGGTGTGCCCGCCAGACGTTTGCCCACGTCACCACATTCACCGTGCCGCTCTCGTCTTCGAGTGTGAGAAAAGTAACTCCACCCGCAGTGCGCGGACGTTGCCGGTGTGTGACGAGCCCCGCAACCTCAATTACGGTGCCATTGAGTGCGTTATGTGTTCGGTCTGAGCGAATGACGCCGCGGATATCAAGCTTTTTGCGTAATAACGCGAGTGGGTGTGTTCCCGTTGCGATGCCAGTGGTCCATAAATCGAGCGCGGTCTGTTCTGAGGTAGAAAGGAGCGGCAATAAAGGCGGTTGCACGTGCACTGCTATGCCGGGCAAATATCGGTCACGGTTCTCCGCAGCAGGTCCTGCGCCCCAGAGCGCATCGCGCCGTGAAACCCCGAGACCTGCGCATGCTCCTGCGGCAGCGAGCGCTTCGACCTGTTCTTGATTGAGGTCGGCGCGGCGCGCGAGGTCTGCGAGATCGTGGAATGTTCCGGTGGACCTGGCTGCTGCGATCCGCTCAGCAAGTTGTGTGCCGATGCCACGGATCTCTGCAAGGCCCAAGCGTACCGAGAAATTTCCGTCTCTGCGATGCTGACCGCTTGTATCGGGTGCATGCTGGTCAAATACGCCCACAGGAGCCTGCACAGCTTTGATACAGGCGTCACGACCGGTGGTCGGGGGAGCCTCGCGCAAGGGTTCGAGGCTCGCATGTGCTGCTGAATATTGCGCGTCTGGGCGAAGCGTCGTCACCCCGTGCCGTCTCGCATCCTCAACGAGGCTGCGAGACGAATAGAACCCCATCGGTTGCGACTGTAAGAGACCCGCGAGAAACGCCGCTGGGTAGTGAAGCTTGATCCACGAACTCACGTACACAATGAGCGCGAAACTGATTGAGTGGCTCTCAGCGAATCCGAAATCTGCGAATGACTGCAGCTGAGTATAGATACGGTCAGCCTGCTGGGTGTCGATACCGTTTCGCTTCATTCCTGCGAACAGTTTCTGCTTCAGCGATTCAATCTTTTCGATACCGCGCTTTGACCCCATTGCACGACGCAACAGATCAGCGTCTTCGCCGGTGCCACCTCCCACGGTGGTGGCGATTTGCATGAGTTGCTCTTGGAACAAAGGCACCCCGAGTGTGCGTTTGAGCACTGGTTCGAGGCTGGGGTGGGGATACTCTATGGGTTGTTTGTGTGCCCTGCGCTGCAGGTACGGGTGCACCGCACCACCCTGAATGGGACCAGGCCTGATGAGTGCAATCTCGATAACCAGATCATAGAATTCGCGCGGTTTGAGCCGCGGGAGCGTGTTCAATTGGGCGCGGCTTTCAACCTGGAACACCCCGATAGCGTCTCCCCGACAGAGCATGTCGTAGACGCCCCGTTCTTCTTTGGGAATGGTGTCAAACGTCCATGTCTCACCGGTCGCCTCTCGCACCATGTGCAGTGTTTTATCGATAGCGCTGAGCATTCCGAGACCGAGGAGGTCAAACTTCACGAGCCCCATCGCTGCGCAGTCATCCTTGTCCCATTGCAGCACGGTGCGCAGCTCTTTGCGCGCATGCTCGATCGGGCAGACTTCGCCCACGGGACGCTCGGTGAGCACCATGCCGCCAGAATGGATGCCGAGGTGTCGCGGAGCTCCCTTAAACTCAGCTGCGAGTCGCAGCACTGGTTCGGGAATCACAGCGTAGGGGGAGTGCGGATCAACGGAGCGCTCACCACCCGCATCCGCTGGATCAGGGAACGTGTCGTGGTGGCTGAGTGCTTGGATCCAGGTTCGCTGCTCTGAGACGGAATATCCGAGCGCCTTCGCGGCGTCACGGATGGCTGCCTTGGGTCTGTAGGTGATGACATTTGCGACTTGGGCAGCGTTTCTACGCCCATACTTTTCGTAGACGTACTGGATGATTTCTTCGCGTCGTTCAGCATCAAAGTCGACATCAATATCAGGCTCGTCTTCGCGCATGCTCGACAGGAACCGCTCGAACGGTAAGTTGAAGAAGATTGAATCGACCGAGGTGATCCCGAGCAAATAGCAAACGGCAGAGTTTGCGGCAGATCCGCGCCCCTGGCAGAGAATTCCGCGTTCATGAGCCTCGCGCACGATGTCATGGACGATAAGAAAATAGCCTGGAAAATCGAGCTGCTCAATAACCTCCAGCTCTCGTTCGATGCGCTCGCGCCGCGGGGCATCGAGTGCGTCCCGCGTTGCGCCGTACCGTTTCGCAGATCCAGACCAGACGAGCTCTCGCAACCAACTCATCTGGGTATGGCCCTCAGGAAGATCAAGTTTCGGAAGCTTCGGCATCGCCTCCCGAAGTGAAAACGCGAGTTCACGTGCGAGTGGCACGGTGCGTGCGACAGCATCAGCATTGTGTGGGAAGTGGCGCCGCATCGCTGCAGCGCTCCGTAGGTGCGCGGTGCCAGAGGCAGGCAGATACGGGTCGAGCTCTGCAAGGCTGCGGCGGGAACGCACTGCAGACATTGCCTCGGACACGCGAGTATGGGGGAGCGTTGCCGCATGTACCCCGCCAGTGACCACCGTCGCAACACCAGTATCTTGGGCGAGCGCGGTGAGTCTGGCTATGCGCGCATCGTCTCCGGGGTGACCGTGTTGTGTGAGCTCGACGAAGACGTTCTCCTGCCCAAACAGGGCAGTCAGCTGGTTGACCTCGAGCCGTGCCTGCGTCTCGCCGTCACTGCGGTTTTCCGCGCGATCGAGCGCCTGACTCACCGCACCTTTCCGGCATCCGGTGAAGATCACCCACTCGCCGGCTGCGGCCTCTGCGAGCGCATCAAGTTCATAGGTCGGGCGTCCCTTCTCTCCTCCCGCGAGTTGGCCTTCGGTGATTGCTGAAGAGAGCCGGTAATAGCCTGCGGAGGCACGCGCGAGCGCAAGTAGATGAGTGCCAGCAGGATCTGCGACACCCAGTTGCGGGTTGGTGAGGCCAAGCGTAAGTTCTGCACCGTACACGGTGTGCAACGTTGGATGTGTCCGTGCTGCCTCAGCAAACCGGGGTGCGCCATACAAGCCATCGTGGTCGGTGATAGCGAGCCCCACGAGCCCTAAACGCGTTGCCTCAGCTACGAGCTGCTCAGGAGATGATGCGCCATCAAGAAAACTGTAATGCGAGTGCGCATGAAGCTCGGCATACTCGTGATTCACTGGCTCAGTCATAGTGACCTTCCGCAAACCAACGAGTCTCAGTGCCCTGCAATTGACCCAACAATATCCACGCATCACCGTTTGAAAGCTCTATTTGCATGCGGAACCGCTCAGGTTTGCCCTCCCACCATCGTTCTCGAATTGGCCAGGGTTTTGACCACCCTCGTACATGGTCAAGAACGTCATGCTGCTCAACGAGAAGGGAATGTGGGTCGGCGCTCAGAAGATCATCTGTATCGATCCCGATGCTTGCCTGACCTGCGCTCAGCAACCTGGCCCGCAGTGGCGGCGAGAAGACGAGGCTTGGTAGAGATTCAGAGAGCGTCCCAGGCCAGGGTCCGAGCGCACGAGTACTCCGTGGAGCAACACCCCACGGAGTGAACCGTTGCCGATCACGCAACAGGCGTCCGCCGTTCAGCGTTGCCGTCCCGACCCCGCTGGGGCCCAGCAGACTCTGCGCCCTGCTGAGATGATGATGCACTCGTTCATCGGGGCCGCTTGTCCAGAGCCCCGGTTCATGGGAAACCGCGTGGTCAGTGCGGATAGGAACCATCCAGACTGCGGTGACACCCGATCCCGCATGTGCCTCCATGCGTGAGACGAGTGATTCAGCCTGCCACCGGATACGCGCAATCATGTCTGACGGGGTAAAGAACCGTGGGTGTGCCCACTCCCGCTCGTATCGGACACCAGCATCATCAGTGAGCGCGACTCGAAGCGTAGTACAGACCAGGTGTTCTTCAGCAAGCGCAGCAGAAAGTTGTTCTGCGAGAGCGATACAGGCGAAGGCGAGTTGTTCGCTTCCCGTGAGGGGAGACTCAAAGTCGAGACCGGTCTTGAAATCAAGTGCGGGACGCTGCGGACGGATTTCCGCACCGCGCTCCGCATCTTCCCCACGCGCATGGCGGTGGGCGAGTACTCCGGCTGGGCCGAAGCGGGCCCGCACCGCGTCTTCCGGCAGTGCGGCAAATGCCCCAAGTGTATAGATACCGAGGCCAGGGAGGAGCGTCGCGAGTTTGTCATTAGTTCCGTATGAAACAGAAAGAGTGCTCAAGAAGGTGGCGGATCTTCCGGGCTCAACGATCCGCACACCTGCCTGGAATGGGTGCTCTCGAAACTCTTCTCTCAGCATTTCTGATGGAAGGGTTGCAGCCTGCTCTGCAGTGAACCTGCCGTCAGCGATGCCGACCTGTGAATTTTGAAGACCTTCGTTATGCGCGAACTCGAGAAGTGCGCTCGCCGCCTGCATCTCGCCGCCGTAATAGCGAACCGGCCCTCGAGCTCGCATCACCACACGACCCGGTCGAAGTATTTCGAGCTGAGGCACAAGGTTGGTGAGCTTGGCAAAGACCGGTGAAAAATCTCGTGCCGCACCTGGATCATTGTTGCTTGGTGTGTCCGGTGATTCTTCCCATTCGGGGAGCGATAGGACGATAACGCGTTCTGCTGGCAAGAGAGTTACACCGCCTGCAGCGAGGGATGACGCACAGCGGCCTGCTGGTCTGCTGTAATCACGTTGTTTACCCAACGAACCGTATGCCGTTGGGCGCCTCGTCGGTCTTCTGATTGCACGGTGAACTCTCTGTTATTAAGCGCGCCATACCCCGTGCCGAGTCCTGACCATCGTGAGTGGACAACGGTGAGCCGTGACTCGCTGCGTGCCCAATCACCCACCACTACAAGGGTTGAACCGTGTTCTCGGAGTCTGGCTGAGAGCCGTTCGCTCTGTGCGGGGGCGACGTTGGACCCAAAATGAGCGACTACGATTCCAAGCGTTTCGCTGAGTGTGCCTGCGAGTGAGAGTGCATGGTTGCCCGGGCTCGGGACGAGTACGCAACGGTCGAGCGCAACGCCAAGTGCTGCTGCAGCTTCAGCACCGAATGGAGGGCATCCGAGTACACCGCACCAGGCTCCGCCTTGAGAGGCCTCAGAGAGAAAAGCAAGTGCGAGCTGCCACGATCCGCGTACCGCATACGTAGCGCCTGGTTTCAACGCACCACCGGGCAGTAGCGGAGCAAGCCCTGGGGCAGTCGGCAGTGCGCGCTCATCGAGCCGCAGCGGCTGCATCTCGTTGATACGCTGCTGTAGCTGCGGAAGCGCTGCAGTGACTTGCATGCGACCATGTTCGAACATATGTTCGAATAAATCAAGCTGGATGTGTGAGCGCCCGCGTGTCGGCGAAGCCGCGTAGGATGGGAGGCGATGAATGAGGAAGAGCTTGAGGACTATGAGCGTGAGGCAGAACTCTCACTGTTCCGGGAATATCGTGATATTGCGAGCCAGTTTCGCTACGTTGTAGAAACAGAGCGCCGTTTTTATCTCGCAAATGAGGTTGACCTCAAACGACAAGACGCCGGGAATGACTTCTATTTCGAGCTCACCATGACTGATGTCTGGGTGTGGGACGTGTATAGAGCTGACCGATTTGTGAAGTCAGTGCGTGTGTTGACTTTCAAGGATGTGAATGTCGAAGAACTCTCCGCGCGTGAGCTGAAACTCCCGCAGGAATTGTCACTCGACGAGTAACGTACTCCAGGTCATTTTCCACACTGCGCGTCGGCGCAGTGTGCTGGAGAAATTGTTCACAAGCACCGCTTTGTGGTTCCGCTCTCCGCACTGATCGCGCACGCTGGTGGAATGACACGCCCGAAACTGCTTGCACATGTGCTCGTTGGAGTGCTGCTCGTACTGGGAAGCCATCTGGGGAGTACGGCTCTCAGATGGCTTCCGCCTCTTGACGCGCCACTACGAGTGTCTGGTCCGTACCGCGCTCCGCCAACACCGTATGCGGCGGGGCACCGAGGTATCGATTTGCCGGCACATCCCGGGGAACAGGTGTTTGCCCCGGTGTCGGGGGTGGTGAGCTTTGCAGGACGCGTGGTAGATCGGCAGGTGCTCTCGATTCGTGTTGACGCGCGCACTGTTGTGACGCTCGAACCTCTGGAACTAGCTGACACTGACCTCGAAGCCGGAGAGGTAGTGCACCGCGGTGAGCAGATAGGTGTCGCCGGCTCAGGTGGGCACTGCGCATCTGAGTGCGTGCATTTGGGAGTACGTGTCGATGACGCATACGTGAATCCGATGCGCTACTTTTTCGCAAAGCCAGTGCTCTTGCCGTGGTGACGACTACGCCCGAGGGTGAGCCTGGCGATAAGTTGCAGCGAGACGTTCCATTGAAACGTGCGTGTAGACCTGTGTGCTTGACAGGCTCGAATGTCCGAGGATTTCTTGAACAACACGAAGGTCTGCCCCGCCGTCGAGTAGGTGCGTTGCCGCGGTATGCCGAAGTGTGTGCGGTCCGCGGGGCCCGCCTCCGGGCTCTTGGTCGAGTTCGCGAGATACGAGTCGGTAAACGGTGCTGGGGTGCAACGCGGCACCCTTGCGGTTGCCGACGAACAGCGTGATTTGAGCCGGAGCATTCTCTGGCGATTCACTTCGGCGGAGTAACGTGTCGCGTGCCTCAGCGAGATAGCGTTCGAGCGCACGTGCTGCGGGAGCGCCAAGCGGCACAATACGTTCCTTGTTTCCTTTGCCAAGGACGCGAATGCTGCGTGCTCTTCGGTCGTATCCAGAAAGTGTCAGCGAGGTAAGCTCAGAGACTCTGAGCGCAGAAGAATATAAGAGTTCAAGTGCCGCGTGGTCTCGAATTTGCTCAGGCTCACCGCTCGCTGCCCGGGCTGCTGCCCGCTCGAGCACACGTGTGACCTGATCTTTCGTGAGTACTCGGGGAAGGCTCTTAGGGGCTTTGGGTGTGCGCAACCGCGATGCAGGATTTCCGGGCACCATGCGGCGTGATTCGAGCCAAGCACCGAACGACTTCAGCGTGGCAACGTGGCGGGCAATTGTTGCGGGTGCGAGCCCGAGCTGCTGTCGTTCCCACAGCCACGATCGCAACAGCTCAATATCGAGTTGTTCGAGGTCTTCTGCTTGCTGATTTGCTGCGTGCTCGGCAAAGCTTGTGAGATCTCGGCGATATGAGCGGATTGTGTGTTCTGAGTAACCGTACTCAAGGCGTGTCGCATCGAGAAATGCTTCGACGGCCTCGATGGTCTTCATGAAACCATTCTCGTCGCATAAGTGTTGAAGGCCTAACGGTGTTGCGGTGTTTCGAAGTTGCTTACCTGCTTGGAGTAGCTCACGCTCGTTTTTGAAGTGTCCAAAGAACCTCGCCTCCTGTCGTTGTTTCGCGTTGCTGTACATATTGGAGGAGTTCGAGTTCC
The DNA here is from genome assembly GCA_052106035.1 of Leucobacter sp. Taxonomy (GTDB): domain Bacteria; phylum Actinomycetota; class Actinomycetes; order Actinomycetales; family Microbacteriaceae; genus Leucobacter. The sequence continues at coordinate 31,953 of JBQEBC010000027.1, forward strand.
GCGAGTGTCTCTCTGGCCTCTTGCGGAGTGACGCCTGCGATTTTGGCGATCTCGATGAGGATGCGTCCGCCGCGAAGCGGGAGTGAATCGATGATCCGAAGATGCAGCGACGGGACCCTTGGGGCTGCACCGTCGTTGAGCGTGGGGTTATCTGACCCAAAAAGCACCGGGTCATGTTCCGCTCCTATGAGTTCTCGAACATCGCTGCCGTTGGTGATGAGTGCTGCGCCGTAATCACGAATGAGCCGATGACACCCGGCAGAAGTCGCTGAAGTGACCGGGCCAGGAACTGCGCCGAGCGGTCGACCCATTTCGGCGCCATGGCCAGCCGTGTTGAGCGTGCCAGAACGCACTCCTGCTTCGGTCACCAATATGGCGCGAGAGAGTGCCGAGATTAATCTGTTGCGTTGCAAAAATCTCCAGCGAGTCGGCGCAGACCCGGGAACAAGCTCCGAACAGACAGCTCCGTGCCGCACAATTTGCGTGATCAATTGATCATGCGAGGCAGGGTACGGTCGGTCCGCACCACCAGCGAGCACAGCGATGGTCGGAGCATTCACCGCAAGTGCGGTTCGGTGGGCGACCGCATCGACCCCGTAGGCTGCCCCGGAAACGATGGCGAACTCTGCAGAGCACGCTTCGTTGGTGAGTTCAGCCGTGATGTGACTGCCGTACCCAGAGCACGCTCGCGCGCCCACCACAGCGAGTGAAGCCCGGCGCAAATGGGCGGGGTCGCCACGCACCCAAAGCACGTGCGGAGTGTGTGCACCGAGATCGTTAAGTGCCTCCGGCCAATCGGAGTCTTCAGGAATGAGGAGCCTCATATTGTGATTGGCCGCCTGTCTGAGATCTGCAACGGTTGCTGCGCGATCGAGGCGGGGTCGCCAACGTTGCAGAGCAGCGGTGAGTTGCCGTGAACTCACTCGTGGGTCGTCTGGGCGAGCTTCGTATAGTGCGCGCTCAACGACACGGGCATTTGACTTTGAAGCGAGCAGATTCAGCGATTCCACCGCACCGAGGCGATCAATGGTTTCTCCAGCGATTGCGTCACCTGGCTCCGCGATGCGTGACCAGACAGCGCGCGCGAGTCGAATATCTGGGTGCTCATGACCGCCGCTGAGCGGTTCAAGCAGGTTGCGAAATTCAGCGTCTGCCCGGATTCGGTTGGTGTCTTCTTGACCTGGGGGCTGCTCATCTTCTCTGGTCATGCTGGTTCTACTCCTCTGAGTTCGAGCGCACGTGCGAGTTCGCTGCGCCCTGGTCTGTCCTTGTCTGCGAGATCTGCGATCGACCAGGCAAGTCGTAATGTGCGGTCGTACCCGCGCATCGTGAGCGCCCCGTAGGTGAGCGCGCGGTCGATGATTGTGGTGACATCTTTTGAAAGTCGCATTTCTGGACCGCGAAGCCAGTCGCCCTTTACCTCGCTATTCACACTCCACGGCGTATCAGCGAGCCGGAAAGCTGCGCGGCTACGCGCAGCTTCTACGCGTTCACGAAGTTGCGCACTCGTAGCAGGCGGAGGCTGAGAAGCCTCATGCAAGTACACATTTGAAACACGGCGTACGGTGAGCCGAAGGTCTATGCGATCAGTAAGGGGACCCGAGAGTCGTTGCCGGTATCGCACACGCGTGCTGGGTGAGCATCGGCACTGGGGCGCGGTATCAGGTGCCCCCGCGTTGCCGCACGGGCAAGGGTTTGCCGCGAGTACGAGCTGAACTCTCGCGGGCAGGGACGTGCGCACGCGTGCTCGCATAATGTCGATGATGCCCGTCTCGAGTGGCTGCCGAAGATCGTCAAGGATTTTCCTGCCAAATTCGGGGGCCTCGTCCATGAATAGCACCCCGTGGTTCGCTCGGGTAACGGCTCCGGGCCGTATTCCGCGACTGTCGCCGCTACCGAGAATTGCCGCAGAGGTCGCTGTATGGTGTGGAGCCTCAATTGGCGGTCTTGTAACGAGCGAGTGGATTGCTGAGCCATCAAGTGAGGCGATACTGCTTACTGTGAGTGATTCGTCTGGGGTGAGATCGGGAAGAATCGTGGGAAGCCGAGTCGCAATCAGCGATTTGCCTGCCCCGGGAGGAACCAACGCTAAAATGACTCTATGGAAGCCATCGCCTATATCCGCAAGTCGAACACACCCGATGAGTCGAGTCACAGTATCGAGGATCAGCGGGAGTGGGCATGGACGACGGCCAAGCGGCGAGGGTTCACGCTGCGTGAGGACGACATCTACGAGGAAGTCGTGTCGGGATGGCAGCAGTACAGGGCTCGCCCGCAACGTGAGGCTCTGGTCACCGCCATAAGGTCAGGCTCCGTACGCGTGCTCATGGTCAGGGTCCTAGACCGGCTGGGCCGGAACCAGGCTGAAGTCTCGGCCATCGTGGAGGAGTGCCGCCGTAAGAGGATGCTGATCGTCACGGAGGCAGTGGATCACGACACGACCACGGCGGAGAGCGTGCTGCTGACGTCGACGCTCTCCGCTCTGGCTCAAGCCGAGGCCAGCCGTACCTCGGAGCGCCTGAGGGCTACAGCGGCGGCGCTGCGGCAGCGGGGCGGATGGAACGGCATCGCTCCCTACGGATGGGAGAAGGCTCCCCGCGGGGAGGATGGGGTCATCCGGCTGCGCCTGCACCCAGAGCAAACCAAGCTGGTCCGGCGCATGGTGGATGAGGTGCTGGGAGGCGCGGGGATCGCGCAGGTGGTCGAATCTCTGTCCCATGACGGCTGCATCACGGCCGCGGGCAAACCGTGGTCGTACAAGTCGGTGGTGAGAGTGTTGCGCCATCCGATCCTTGCGGGGTACCAGTCGCTGGCGGCACGCGACGAGCAGGGCCGTCAACGCCCCGATGCCCGCGAGTTGGTTCTGGATACCACCGGGCAGCCCCTCAAGGCGCACTCGGCAGTTGTCACGCCCGAGGAGTACCGGGCGCTTCAAATTCTCGTCGCGCCCAAGCGCTTGACCAGCCGGCGGCAGTCTGCGCGTGGCCTTCCTTTGGCAGGTCTCGTGTACTGCGAGGGATGCGGGAGGCGCATGATTTCGTCTCGTCGCGCAGGAGCGTACATCTGCGATTCGAAGCAGCGAGGCATTCCCTGCACAGGTCGCGCGATCAGAGCCGCCAGCCTCCTGATGTTCTTAGAGACGTTCACGGGGGCAGTGCTCCAGAGTGAGGAGGCTTTGGAAGCTCAGCGCGCGCAGTTCGAGGCGATTCACAGCGAGCAGACCCGCGAGAATCTAGAGGCGCTCCGGGCAAGCATCGCGCAGGCTGACGAAGAGATCGAGGTGCTGAGTGCGATGGTCGCTGACCGGACCACACCGCTGGAGGCTTACCCCGGCCTGATGGCCCGCCTCAGCGCAGCGCGAGCGGATCGAGATTTGGCCCAGAACCAGCAGGCCGACCTGCTGCCTCGCGGACTGCCGCTACAAGTCGACCCGCTGACCTACGAGGAGTTCCAGGCGCTCCCTGACGAGACGCGGCAGACGATGGTGCGGCGTATTGTGGAACGCGTCGAAATCCTCCCCGATCCCGGACATGGTGGTGCGCAGAAGGGCTATTTCGGCAGCTCAGGCATTAACCTAGCGCGGGTGCGGTTCAGGGCATGGGGCGACGATGAGGGCACATGGCGGCAGACCGAGGGGTTCGCCCTCACTCAGGACGGCGGCCTGTTCACGTGCGAGCAGTGCGACCCTATCCGGTCGTTCGCCTACCGCAACAATCGCGACCACCACGCTCGATACGCCCATCCGCGCGTCGTGGAGTGCGAACTGTGCGGTGAAATGATCCCGCTTCCGGGTATGCCCTCCCACAAGAGGAAGCACGCGAGAGACGCCTTGGAACAGAAGTGATCCCGGAGAGGCGCATTCCACCTCTCCGGGATCACCGAGCCGAGTCCCTGTTGGGTGCACTCAGTCAGCGCCACGCCGCATCTCCCCGAGAGCGCTTTCGCCGACGCTGGCGAGGATGACCACCTCGCTGCCATCCAGTACGGCAGCCTTGCGCTCGTCCAGGTATGGCAGCAGAGCGGTCCCGTCTCCGGCACTCATCTGCGAAACGCACAGCAGCTCGGCAGCCTGGGAGCCGTCCGGCTGGTCCTCGAACGTGCTTCGCGTGCCGTTCGGCGCGTCCACATAGGCGATGATCACGCCATCAGCCTCCGGTGCAGTGATCATCGTGCACGCGCGGGCGCTGTCCGCGGTGTCGTAGGCTTCCACAGCGTCGATGGGTACTGCTGAGAACTCCACATCCACGCGCCGGCTGCCTTCGGATGGCGTGTCTAGCACGGTGGCCTCGCCCAGGGCGTCGAGCGCAGGGACGCTGACCCTGTCGCCCTGAGTCAGAGCGGTGATATCCACTGCGGGTGGAGCTGCCTCGACAGGAGCCAGGTCACGGGACGCATCGTTGGAGTGAGGCGCTGATGTGGAGCACCCCACAAGGGTGACCGCAGCAATAGCGGCAGCCACCCCCGCGAGAAGCTTGGTTGACGTTTCTCGTAGGTTTGAGATGGGCAAGGGGTTTCTCCTTAGGATTAGGAATTCGCCACCGTCCGGTGACGACATGGACCGTCGCGGCGTTGTGTGGACGCACAAGTCTGAGAGGCCACGGTTCGGTCACGAGGCAAGAAGTGGCCCCGACCGTGTTGGTCGGGGCCACTCACCTAAGCCTGGATCCACCGATTAGATAAGCGATGTGCAGTTGCGACGCTGAGGAA
>JBQEBC010000028.1:0-35418 GCA_052106035.1 Leucobacter sp.
GGGTGACGCACATCCCAGCTATTGAGCCGCAGGTATCTTCCGAGGTACATGCCGAGCCCTACGAGCAGCAATACGGTGGCGAGCGCGATCATTGCATCTGGCCGGAAAAACGAGGTGGCGTGGTCGTCGAGCAAAATCACCGAGAGCACAAGGTGGGCGATGAACACGTTCACGATGGTGTTGATGACCCCGCTCATCGCGAGGGTGATGACGAGAATGATGTCGTACCAGAGCGGAACTTTGGTCTCGTCTTCACCGCGGTGGCTCAAGTTGAGCTCGGTGATGAGGTAGCTTGCGTTCGGCAGCATGAGCAGCCAGGCAAGACCCAGCACGCCTGCAGCAATGAAGGAGAGTAGCCGGTTCACTGGCAAAAGGAGCATCAACGCGAGAAGTGACGCACCGAGTAGCAGGATCGGTGCGATCGAGAGCCAAATATTCAAGAGCATCGGTCGATATAGCTTCACGCGATAGACCACTGCGCGCAACACAACGAGCAGCGCCGCGTACAGGTTAAGTGCTGCCGCGCCTGCGAGGAGAAATTCCATGAGGTAAGCCTAAGAGAAGCACATGATCAAAGAGCAGACTTGACAGGCGTCTTTTCTTATTTTATATTGATCAGTAGATATAAATAAGGGAATTTGGAGGACTGTGTCGATGACGACAAAGAACCACGAGCGACCCCCGAGTCGACGTGATACCCACGATGTTTCATTTCTGGCAGAGAAGGCGCGTTTCGTGCGTACTGAGACCCTCAGGCTCACGAAGATCGCTGGGGCTGGGCATTACTCGTCGGTGTTCTCATGTGCGGAGCTGTTTGCTGCTCTTTATTACGATGAACTTCGTATCGACCCGACGCAACCAGGCCACCCGAACCGTGATCGCTTTCTGATGGGCAAGGGGCACGCGGCGATCGGACTGTATCCGCTGCTCGCAGACCTCGGGTACTACCCGAGTAACGACCTCGATACCTTCACGCGCCTCGGAAGCCCATTTGGGGACCATCCAGATATGAAGAAGATTCCGGGGGTAGATTTCAGCTCTGGTTCACTCGGTCACGCGCTATCGGTTGGAGTCGGTATCACTCTTGCTGGGAGGCTCGCGCAGTCGAATCACCGTACCTGGGCAATGCTGGGCGATGGTGAACTCGCAGAAGGCCAGATTTGGGAAGCAGCAATGTCCGCCAGTCACTACAAGCTGGGCAACCTCGTTGCACTCGTCGACAACAACCAACTGTCGATCGATGGGTTCACGCAGGAGGTAATGGGCACCGGTCCAATCGGGGAACGGTTTGCAGCGTTCGGGTTTCAGGTGCGCGAGGTTGACGGGCACGACCTTGCTGCGTTGCTCAAGGTCTTCAGATCACTCGACGATGCGGATCCCGATAGGCCCCAATGCATCGTTGCTAACACGGTGAAGGGCAAGGGAGTAAAGCGTATGGAGCTCAGCCCGGACTGGCACGTGGGAAATCTCGTCGGGACCGACTACGACGACGTCATGCAGGAAATTCTCGAAGGGACGATCTCGTGAGCACCAGTACCGAATGGCAGGATCAGTCAGAGGTCTTTAACGGCACCGCGAGCGTTGGACTGCAGGACAAAAGATCATTCGATGGAAACGATACGCGTGCTATCCCGGCTTTCGTGTTCGGGGAGGAGCTCGCGGAGCTGGCAAAGGTTGATGACCGGGTAGTCGTGCTGACTGCTGACTTGGCTCGCTCAAACCGAGCAAATGATTTCGCTGCGGTTCATCCTGAGCGATTCTTCAATATGGGAATCGCAGAGAAGAACATGATCACAGTCGCTGCGGGTATGGCGAGCTCCGGCTATGTTCCGTTCGCTGCAACATTCGCATCATTCGCGGCGCTGGTCGGATGCGAACAGATCCGCACTGATTGCGCATACCCGCGTCTCCCGGTGCGGATCGTCGGCCACCACTCCGGGATGTCGCTCGGCTTCTACGGCACGAGTCATCACAGCCTCGAAGATCTCGGGATCACTCGGAGTATCGCGGATCTCACCGTCGTGTGCGTGACCGATGCCAATCACCTTCGGGCGGTGCTGCGCGCAAGCCTGGATTACCCGGGTGCGATGTACCTCCGTCTGGGGCGTGGACGAGACCCCGAGGTGTATGCGGAGGTGCCTGAGATCGAGTTCGGGAAGGCCAATGTTTTGCGGGAGGGGAGCGACCTCACCATCATCGCGACCGGGTCCACCGTGCACCCGGCGATTACCGCTGCTGCAGCACTCGAGGAGCAGGGATTTAGTGTACGGGTCATCGACATGTTCACGGTTTCGCCGCTCGATGTCAGCGCGGTGCTCAATGCTGCGGATGGAACCGGTGGAATACTCACGGTCGAAGAAGGTAACCTCACCAACGGGCTCGGGACCGCAGTTGCTGAGACACTTCTCGAGCATAGGGTGATGCCGAAGAAATTCAGCAAGCTGGGTGTCCCAGACGAGCATGTGCCAGTCGGCCCACCAGCCGGTCTCTACGCTCACTATCAACTTGATTCAGCAGGGATAACCGAAGCGGCACTGGAGGTGCTTCATGCTTAACCACACGAACGACATCGCTCTTCGAGAGCGAGCCACCCAGGTGATTCCAGGTGGGATGTACGGCCATATGAACATGGCCAAACTCCCCGACGGGTATCCGCAGTTCATGTCACGCGGAGTCGGTGCGCACTTGTACGATGCTGATGACAATCGCTACATCGACTACATGTGTGGTTGGGGGCCTATCGTGCTCGGGCGCCAAAATACCGCTGTCGACAAGGCGGTAGTCGAACAGCTCGCACAAGGGGACATATTCAACGGACCAGGTGAGTCGATGGTCGACCTGGCCGAGCTGCTTGTGGATGTTGTTCCCCACGCTGACTGGGTGTTGTTCGCGAAGAACGGCACCGACGCCACCACCGCTTGCGTTACCACTGCACGAGCGCACACTGGCAAATCAACGGTGCTTCTCGCGATCGACGGCTATCACGGGGCTATCCCATGGTGCACTCCGAATCCGAACGGTGTCACCGACGAAGACCGCGCAAACCAGATCCGCTTCGAGTACAACAACATTGAATCGTTACTCGCCGCAGCTGACGAGGCCGGCGATGATTTCGCGGCGGTCATCCTTGCTCCTGTGCATCAGCCTTCGAATAAGACGAACGCATACGCGACCGCAGAGTTCGCTCAAGCAGTTCGTGAACTCTGCGACAGTCGTGGCGCGCTCCTGATTCTCGACGAGGTGCGAGCCGGATTCAGAATCGACCTGCGAGGATCATGGCAACGCTATGGGGTTGAACCAGACCTTTGCGCATGGTCGAAGGCGATTGCAAATGGATACCCGCTCTCTGCGGTAACAGGACGAGAGCCCTTCCGGGAGGCTGCCGGCTCGATCTACGTCACGGGGTCATTCTGGTTCTCTGCTTCCTCAATGGCTGCGGCGATTGCAACGATTACTCAGCTACGTGAGACCGATGCGCTTGCACAGATCGAGCGGATTGGCACCCGACTTGTGGAAGGACTCAGAACTCAGGCAGCGCACCATGGTCATGTGGTTGATATCTCGGGACCTCCGCAGATGCCGCTCATGCTGTTCACCGGTGAGGGCGGCGACGCTAAGGCAGCTCGCTTCTCAAACCTGTGCATCGAGCGTGGGGTGTACCTGCACCCGACCCATAACTGGTTTGTATCTGCCGCTCACACGGACGCAGACATCGAGGAGACGCTTGCTGCGACCGAGGCAGCATTTATCGAATTGAGTCGCTAGATTATGCGGTGAAGGGTTATGCCTTCGCTACATGCCCTTCACCGCAACAGCTCATCTTCAGATACGGAGTAGTACATGCCGAAAATCGTCGATCATGAGCAGAGACGTCGCGAGATCATCTATGCCACCTGGCAGGTGATCGCTCGCAAGGGACTCGCCAATACGACGATGAAAGGACTCGCTCAAGAAATCGGCTTCTCGAGCGGAGTTCTCGTACATTACTTTGCCGACAAGCGGGATCTGCTCGTGCACGCGTTGCATGCGGCGCACGCGGAAGTTGGGGAGTTGTATAGCAAATCAGCCACGCAGCACGGGCTTACCGGCATCGCCGCGCTTCGCGAGTATATGTTGTTGTGCCTCCCACTTGATGAACATCGACGGATGCTCGCAGCGGTTGAACTCGCATTCTGGGCAGAAGCCGTTGGCGACGACGAGCTTCTACGCATTAATGGGTCGATGATTGGAGATTTTAACTCGCGCATTCAGAAGCGGCTTGAGGAAGCACGTTCGCTGGACGAAATTCGTGCGGATATCGATATCGTGAAGGTGACGCACGAGTTTCGCGCACTGATGGACGGCTTGAGTATGCAGGCAGTTGTGTATTCGGCCGCGCCATCTCCAGAACAGCAGATCGAGATTATCGATGACCTTCTTGAGGGATTGCGCTGATTCTTTTACCTCCCGGTGAATGCCGCCTGGCCTTTGGAGAAGAATGCCTTCTTGCCGAGCGCAAAATCTTCCGAGAAATAGAGCTCGGTTTGAGTATCGATCTCGAACTGTGTTGCGGATTCGAGCCCGGGGGAACCAGCTGCCAACAACTGTTTGATGTATCGGATGCTCAGTGGTGCCCGTTCTGCTAGATCCGTGGCGGATCGATGGGCGACAGTTGCGAGGTCGTTGGGATCCGCGAGGAGATCCACCAATCCCATCTGCGCCGCCTCCGAGGCCGGAATGCCATGCGCCAGAAGTAAAAGAGCCTTTGCTCGACCGACCCCGACCCGTTCTGCGAGCAGAGGAATTAGGCCGCCATCCGGGAATAGGCCGAGTTTACTGAACGGAATGAGAATCTGCGCGTCGCGTGCTGCGAGGACGACGTCGCACGCAAGAGCTAGGCTTACGCCAATACCGGCAGCAGTGCCTTCGATGGCGCAAACGATTGGTAGGCGCGAATTGCGAATTCGAGAAATGAGATCGGCATAGGTTTCGAGCCGATCCTTCGCAGAATCGCGGGAGCTCGGAGGCATATTGCGCAGGTCGCCGCCGGCACAGAAGTAGCCACCGGAGCCCCTGAGAATAATAGCTCGAATGCTATCGTCACTCTCAAGCTCGGTGAGACGGGCAATGAGCTCTCGTGCGATCTCCGGGGTAATTGCGTTTCGGCTGTGGGGAATATCGAGCACCAGCGTCGCGATCTGACCATCCTGTTGGAGACGGACATTCATGCTGACGGCCGAAGTAGCGTCAGCGTGTCAGCGAGGCAGACCGTCTGATTGCTCTGTGGGTCACTGAGTTCGTGGGACAGACTGATGAGGAGTCCAGAAGGTCGTTCGGACAGAGACTTGAGGGTGATGCGGTCGGACAGGGGAGTCTCGACTTTTGCCGGGTGGATGAAGCGAACCCGGTCGAGTCCGTAATTGATCACCGTACCCATGCGCGCAAAGTCAATGATCTCCCTGGTAAATGACGGCAGGAGAGATAGTACGAGGTACCCATGCGCGATGGTGGTCCCGAACATCCCCGTGGCAGCTCGTTCGGGGTTCACGTGGACCCACTGCAGGTCACCGGTGAGGCGCGCGAACTCATTGATCTGGTCCTGTGTGATCTTGCGCAGGTCTGAAACTCCGAGCACGCTCCCGACATGTGCATCGGTGAGACGTACGTCGTTGTATGTTGATGAATGGGTCATCGCGCACCACCATTGATGTACAGCGTTTGTCCTGATACGTAGGCTGCGTCCTCCGAGAGAAGAAACGCAACCGCTGACGCGACATTGTCAGGGGTTCCGACTCGACCGAGCGGTGTACGGCTTGCGACTTCGGCTCGATACTCCTCTGGTGATTTCCCCACCCGTCGCGCGGTCGAGTCGGTCATCTCAGTTTCGATGAATCCAGGTGCAACGGCGTTGACATTGATGTTGTAACGCCCGAGCTCGATCGCCAAGGTTGCGGTGAGGCCTTGTACCCCCGCCTTCGCCGCGGCATAGTTTGCCTGTCCGCGATTGCCGAGCGCAGAACGGCTGCTGAGGCTCACGATCTTTCCGTAATTCTGAGAGACCATGTGGGTTTGAACAGCATGGGTCATGATGAACATGCTCGTCAGGTTCGTCGCCAGCACGGCATCCCAATCGTGTTTCTGCATACGGAAGAAGAGATTATCGCGCGTGATGCCTGCATTGTTGACGAGGAGGTCAATGCGACCATGATCCGCTACGAACTGCGATGTAGCATGCTTGACCGACTCTTCGTCAGTCACATCAGCACGATATGCGGAGACGGATCCAGATCCACCGAACTTGGCATTCAGCTCGGCAGCACTTTGTTCCGCCCTCTCGATGTTGAGGTCAAAGATTCCGATGTTTGCGCCTTCGGATGTAAGGCGGCTGACGATCGCCTTGCCGATCCCTTGGGCACCTCCGGTGACGATGGCAGTTTTCTGAGTAAACCGGGACATTTCTCTCCTTGAATCAATTCTTATGGCGGGCCGAGAACGCCGAGACCCCGGTGAGCTCCCTGCCCACCAGGAGCGATTGGATGAACTCAGTGCCTTCGTATGTGTGCACGACTTCCATGTCTGTGAGGTGACGGGAGACGTGACGTTCGAGCAACAAGCCGTTACCGCCCATGAGGTCTCTGGCGCTGCGGCACACCCAGCGGGACTTGTCAGCTGTGTGTAGTTTCAGTAGCGATGACATGGGCCCGGTGAGGTCGCCGTTTTCCGCGAGGTCTCCTGCGCGAAAACACAGCGCATACATTGCGCTCACCTCAGAGAGCATCTTTGCAAGCAGATTCTGCACAAGCTGAAAGCTACCAATGGTGCTACCGAACTGTCTGCGCTCGAGCGCGTACGACTGGGCGAGTTCGAAGGCAGCTACTCCGTGGCCCAGAGCCTCCCATGAGGCGCCCATTCGTGTAGCGTTGAGAACTTCAACGGCATCCTTAAAATTCGTCGAGTTTGCTAATAAGTTTTCTGCCGGAATTTCGAGATCTTGAATCTCAATGTCTGCTTGCCAAATGGCTCGTTTGCCGATCTTTCCGGTAATGACCGACGGTGTATACCCAGCAGGATAGGGGGCACCCGGCTCGCGCTCAAGAATAAAAGCCTTGACCTCGCCGTCGGCAGTGTCACGAGCCCAAATGATCACGATGTCTGCGATGCTGCCGTTGCCGATCCAACGTTTGCGGCCATTGAGAACATACGTATCGCCTACACGCGTGGCGTGTGTCTCGAGGGCGACGGAATCCGAGCCATGCTCGGGCTCAGTCAAGGCGAAAGCGCCGATCATTTCAAGACGTGCCATACGAGGGAGCCAGCGTTGCTTCTGCTCGTCAGAGGCGAGCGTGTTGATCGTCCCCATTGCCAACCCCGAGTGGACTGCGAAGAACGTGTTGATCGAGCCATCGCCGCGCGCCAGCTCGAGGGCTTGAATCCCTTGTTCACGGATCCCCATGCCCGGGCATCCGTACCCCTGAATTGTGGTCCCGGCGATTCCCAGCTCCGCAAATTCCGGAAGAAGAGCAGACGGAAATTCCGCACGGTCCCAATAGTCTCCGATGGTCGGGGTAATGCGGTCATCGACGAAGTGACGAACCCTGTCGCGCGTCGCCCGTTCGCTGGGAGTAAGGGACTGTTCGAAGAGCAGAAAATCTGCATTAGGAACGAGAAGCTGCTCTGACACGTTGCTGGTACTCCCAATACGGCTCGACATTGTTGCTACCTCTACTTTTGCAACACGACAGTGATGATGTCCAATGACTTTTAGCAAAGCAATCTATGTCATGATTGATATAAATCGAGAATTATAGAAATGGATTGTTGTCAATGGAGATATCGCAGGTGCAAGCGTTTCTCGTGCTGAGCCGAGAGCTCCATTTTGGCAATGCGGCGATAAAGCTATTTGTGACCCAGCCGGCCTTGAGTCGCACTATCCGCAACCTCGAAGCATCGCTGAGGGAGCAGCTGTTTGAACGCAGTACGCGTAGCGTGCGGTTGACGAATGCGGGGCAAGCATTTGTGACTCCAGCCAAGGAGTTCGTGGATGCGCACGAACGTGCAATATTGAGTGTTGGCCAGGCAGGCTCCGGACAGATCGGCAGGGTGGTGATCGGATTTGCAGGAGCGTCTTCTCACCAATTGATTGGGAGCCTCGTGCAGGCGGTGCGAGTGAAGTACCCCGGTGTGAAACTTGAGCTCTCAAGTTCAAACTTTGCCCAGGCAGGACTTAGCCGTGTGCTCGACGGCAGCCTGGACATGGCTCTCGGGCGCTGGGGTGCCGTTCCGCGGGGGCTCGAAGTACGGAATCTCGTGAAGGAGACCTTTGTCATCGCGGTTCCCATCTGGCACACTCTCGCTACGCGTACGAGCGTGAATGCAGGTGAGCTGAAGTACGAGCGGTTTATCAACCTTCCCGATCTGCCAGGTGCAGTGCTGCGTGACCGACTATTCGGCTTCTCTCAGAAGTACGGAATTGATCTCTCGGACGAGCAGATTGTCCCGGATACGTGGACAGCCCTCGCGCTAGTGGGTGCAGGTGTCGGAGTCGCTTTGACGCTTTCCACAGTGCGGGAGAGCGTGCAATTTCCTGGGGTAGTGTTTGTGAACATCGAAGATCCGGTGCCACCTGCGGATCTTGGAATTGCGTGGTCGTCGAAGGTGACGAATAGGGCGGTGGAATCGGTGCTCGAGTGTGTTCGGGAGTCGCTGCCCCATGAGTAGCACGTCAAAGTAAATTGATGCGTTCTACGCATCAAATCGATGTCAATCCTTTATTGGATTTAATGAATCGAGCTTTGGTACGTTCGCTTTAGTGGTAGTTCTGCTCGCTCTGGAAGCTGTGCAATCAGAAATGAGCAGACCGATGTGGTCTCTGCACAGAATGTGCGGATGATCAATGGGGATCAACAATGGGGATCAACGGAGATACCAATTGCCATGTGCGAGAACTCGCCGTGCAGGTCTTACCACCCTCTGGACATGCCAGAGGACTCGTTATTAACGTTAATGGGAGCGATCTGTGAAGAAAAAACTTTTGAGTTCTCTTGCTATTGCTTGCTCGGCCCTTGTGGCCCTGAGCGGGTGCGCGAGCTCAAACAACAATGCTGGCGGAGGTGGGGACGAGGCCAAGACCGACCTGGTGATTGGTATGGCACTGGGGGATCTTGCGACACTCGACCCCTCGCGAGTGCTTGCGGATGCTATGCAATTGGTAATCCCGATGTACAGCGACACCCTGGTCGACGTCAATCAAGATGATCCGCGTGAAATTACTCCGGGGCTCGCTACCGAGTGGGAGGCTGCTGACGATCTGACGTCGTACACCTTCAAGCTCCGGGATGACATCACCTTCGCAAGTGGGAATCAGATGACTGCCAAAGATGTGGAATTCAGTCTGATGCGCATCAAGAATGTCCAAGGAGCTTCGGCGTTCAAGATGGGCAACGTCGAATCGATGGAAGTTATTGATGACTACACGGTACGTTTTAACCTGACCGGACCCGACTCAAGCTTCCCGTCGCGCATGACCGCGCCGTATCTTGCTGTGCTCGATAGCACGGTGCTACAGGAGAACGGCGGAGTGTCTGATGAAACCGCCGTCGACGCGGATACGGCCCAGGAATTCCTAGACTCGACCACGATCGGTACAGGCCCCTACGAACTTAAGTCGTGGAATCGCAATCAGGACATCACCTTCACTCTTCGTGATGGATATTGGGGAGATGCACCGAAGTTCGAAACCGTAACGGTGCGGGATATTCGGGATGCATCGACACAGCGCCAGCTGGTGGAGCGCGGGGACATTGATATTGCTATGGATATCGACCCGGACACGGCCGCGTCACTCGATGATGTGTCGGGTGTCAATGTTGTCAGAGAACAGTCGTACAACCTGAATTACATTGCGCTTAGCGATATCCCGAGCCGCCCTGAGATGCAGGACCTCCGTGTCCGTCAAGCAATTCAGAAGGTCATCGACTATGACGGCATTAGCGCAGCGCTTGCTGATGGAGCACCGCGCCCTGCGGCGGTCGTGCCCATCGGGTTCCTCGGAGCCGACCAGGTGGATGTAGTCGAGACCGACGTTGAAGGTGCGAAGAAGCTCATGGCAGAGGCCGGAGTCGCCCCGTTCGAAATGGATGTCACCTTCGCGAACGTGATTTGGTACGGCGTATCCCAGCAAGCACTCTGGGAGAAGCTGAAGGCCGATCTTTCTCAGATCGACATCACGCTCAATCTCGTCCCTGCAGAATATGCGAACTGGATTGCAGCGTACCGAGCAACGGAACTTCCGATCACTTCCGGCCTCTGGGCGCCAGAGGACTTCGACTCGTCTTCGTACTTCGATCCATTCGGGCGTGAAGACGGTATCTATGGTGTGCGAACGAACATGGACTTCCCAATTGGTCAGGAACTCTACGAAAAGTACCTCTCCGAGAAGGACGCCGACGCGCGTGAAGCAATTGCTGTTGAATACATCACCGCGATGCGTGACTCAGCGTGGCTCATTCCAATCGTCCAGCCGAACAAGATCTTTGTGCACTCTGATGCAGTAGAGAACGTTCGATACAGCCCCGATTCTCAGATTCGGTTGGCTGAAGTCACCCCCGCTCAGTAGCAAATTCGAGGAATCAACATGGAGATTAGCGGCAACACACAGATCATGTTTATGTTGTGCGACCCCGTTCACCATATTCGTGGATCAGTGATGCTCAATTCGTGGCTGGAACGCGATGGAATTGATGCCGTGATCAACCCAATTCACGTTGGTTCCGAGGACTTGGGGACAGTGGTCGAGGCAGTTCGTCACATGCGAAACGTCGCTGGATTCGGGGTTACCATTCCGCACAAGATCGCAGTGATGAACTTCCTCGACCGCGTAACCGATGAGGCTCGTCTCATTGGATCAGTGAATTTTGTTCGGCGGGATTCGTCTGGCGAACTGATCGGCACGAATATCGATGGGGCAGGGTTTATTCAGGGATGCGATTCACGTGACATTTCAATGGTTGCGCGTAAAGTACTCCACTTGGGAGTGGGTGGCGCAGGTCGAGCCACGGCGTTCGCGGTGGCAGCGGCCGGCGCGACTCGGGTGGACATTTGGAATCGGACTTTCCATAAAGCCGAGCAGTTGGCCGTTGAGATTGGTAGTGCCTTCCCACACGTCCTCTGCAACGCGGTAGACGTGATTGACTTCGCTCACTATGACGTGCTAATCAATTCAACTCCCGCGGGGATGGAAGGCTTTGATCCTCTTGAGATCGTGATTCCGGCGGAAATAACGCAACTTGATGTCGCAGACATCATCGTGAACCCAGCGGTGACTCCACTTCTTGCTCAGGCAAAGAAGGCCGGTCTGAAGACGTCAACTGGAGCTGACATGTTGCGAGGCCAGTACGAGCTCATGCGTGACTTCATAGGACTGAGAGCATAGTGATTGAAGACGATTCAAGTATCCGAGAAAGTCTCGTTCGCGCCTATCAGCGTCTGAAACAGGAGGGGTTCATCTACGGATCTGCTGGCAACGTCAGTGTTCGCAAGTCGAACAGCGTATGGATCACCCCCTCGGGGATCACCCCGGAGGAGTTATTACCTGAGCAGATCTGCCGTGTCGGGATAGACGGATCTGTGCGCGAGTCGGCGACCGGATGCTCGCCATCTTCGGAAGTACCGCTCCATCTCGAAGTGTACAAAAATACCTCGGCAACGGCCGTGGTGCACGGTCACTCGACGTATGCGGTTTCCGCCGGACTCATTACTGATGAGATTCCAAATGTGCATTACGTCATGCGGCGCCTCGGTGGTGCAGTGAGGGTCGTGCCTTATGCGGTCTTCGGGTCGCTGCAGCTCGCGAATACAGTTAACAAAGCACTGCGAGGTCGTTCGGCCGCACTTCTGCGCAATCACGGTGCGGTGACGCATGGAACAGATCTCGAGGACGCGATGGAGAGCTATCGCACCCTGGAATGGGTATGCGAGGTCTTTCTCGGTGCAATCCGTGTTGGCGTGCCGGCATCGCTGAGTGGAGATCAACTCGAGGAAGTGGCTCATGCCGCGGAGGTAAAGGGATATCGTTTATGACTGCTCAAATTTTGTGTGTTGGGGTGCACATTCTCGATACGATTGCACTTCCCGTTGACGAGGTTCCGAAACAGCAAAACAGCGTTCGGATCTCTCAAATTTTGCATGTCCCGGGAGGCACCGCTGCGGGGTGCGCCGTCGACATTGCTCATCTCGGGGGCGACGTTACGACGGTAGGCGTAGTGGGAGCCGATGAGACTGGCGAGATCTTGATAACAATGCTGGAGCGCCGAGGTGTGAGCACAAAGCGCCTCACGAAGTTGGATGGAGCCCAGACATCATCCTCAGTGCTGCTCGTTGACTCGAATGGGATTAGGCCGGCACTGCATGTTAGGGGGGTTAATGCTCTTGCAACTTGGAAAGATCTTGATCTCAACGGCGCAGAGGATGCTAAGTTCATCCATCTCGGCGGTCTCGACGCGATGTCAAACGTGGATCGCGCTGAGATTCGTAGGTTTGTGCAGCGCGTTCGCGCTGCCGGCGCGACTGTGAGTTTAGATTTTCAATCTTCCGCCCAGCACTTGACGGGCGAGCTACTCGATATCGTGAATGAAGTGGATATCTTTCTTCCGAATGACGAGCAAGCCATGGGCTTGACCGGTGCAGCGTCCGTTCCAGAAGCCGCAAAGATTCTCCTCCAAGGCGGCGTTGGCAGCGTGGTGATCACGTGTGGCGCTGACGGTATTTACTTTGAGAACTCTGAAGAACAGGTACGTGTACCGAGTTTTCCGGCAGAGATAGTCGACACCACTGGCTGTGGGGATTCCGTTTCCGCAGCCTTCCTTGTGGCGCGTAGCCGTGATCATTCTCTTCGTGACTCGCTCACAATTGCGAGTGCCGCTGGCGCCGCCGTTGCAGAAGGCGCGGGGTCGCTCGGCAAGCTGCCGAAGTGGGACGAGCTGTGCGAGCGGGCTGGCGTGTCTTCTTCGAGCAAAGTTGTCTGAACCAATAATCGATGATGAATAAGGAAAAAATGCGTACCTCAAAACAGCTCATCAATGGTGCATGGGTGGACAGCTCAGATGGAGACACTCTCGCAGTTGTCAATCCGGCAAATGGCGAAACACTCGGTTCGATTCCTGCAGCAACTCCAGAAGACCTGAATCGCGCATTGACCGCGTCGAGTGACGCGTGGCAGGGCTGGAGGAGGCTCGGTGGGTGGAAACGATCCGCCATACTGCGCAAAACGGCTGAGATTCTTACAGATCGCGCTGAAGAGATCGCTCAGAGGCTTACGGCGGAGCAAGGGAAACCTATCTCAGAGGCTCGGCTAGAGGTCGCCGGAAGTATCGAGCAGTTTGATTGGTATGCGGATGAGGCCCGGCGCGTGTACGGGCGCATTCCTGAGGCCAGGGACACCTTACTGCGGTACTCAGTGCATCGCGAACCTGTCGGGCCAGTCGCGGCGTTCACGCCCTGGAACTTCCCTCTACTTCTTGCCGTTCGCAAGGTGGCTCCAGCTCTCGCAGCGGGTTGCACGATGATACTGAAACCTGCATCTGAGGCTCCTGGTCCTGTCCTTCTTATGGCGGAGGCGCTCATCGAAGCTGGCCTACCCTCGGGCGTGTTGCAGGTTGTTACCGGACAGGCCGCGCAGATTTCCGAAAAACTTCTTTCTTCTCCGATTATTCGGAAGTTCAGTTTTACCGGATCGGTTCCTGTCGGCCAACACCTCATCAAGCTTGGCTCTGCCAATATCGTAAACGTATCGATGGAGCTCGGCGGTCATGCTCCAGTGGTGATTATGGGCGATGTTGATCCGGCGGCTATCGGAAGGCAATGCGCACAGGGCAAGTTTCGGAACGCGGGCCAGGTCTGCATTTCGCCAACGCGCTTCATCGTGCACGAGTCGATCGCAGATGAGTTTGCAGCCGCGTTCAGCGCCGCAACGGCTGAGATCAAAGTTGGGGACGGAGCTGATGAACATACGGAGATGGGTCCGCTTATCAGCGATGGTGCCAGGGGACGGGTGCAGAGTCTGATCGATGACGCTTTGGCCAACGGTGCGCAACTCACGCACGGTGGCGGAAATCTACCAGGAGAAGGTTTCTACTTCGCTCCAACCGTGCTCGTTGACGTTCCACGCGAGGCGGCGATCATGCAGGAGGAGCCCTTTGGGCCAATTGCACCCGTAACGCGATTCTCTACCCGCGATGAGGCCATCGAGCTTGCCAACGCAACACCGTTTGGCCTTGCAGCGTATGTCTTCACAACAAACCTCGATGATTTCACTGTGTTGAGTGAAGAAATCCAAGCAGGCATCGTTGGCGTGAACACATTCGCGGTGAGCAGCGCATCTGTGCCGTTCGGCGGGGTGAAACACTCAGGCATAGGCGCGGAGAACGGCACCGAGGCGATGGAGGCATACCTGGTGTCGAAAACCGTTGCGGTATCTCCCTTTTCCCGCTGATCGGGCATCCGCTCCTCCATTTAGTACAAGGAAGTAATATCAAATGGGAATTTTGATCTTCACAATGAGGCGCCTGCTGCTCGCCATCCCGACGTTGCTCGGCCTTCTCGTGGTTACATTCGTGCTCGCGAACTTCATGCCAGGCGATCCACTTGCGCGATTGCTCGGTGATGTCGGAGGTAGCAACGAAGCCGTCGTGGCGGCCTATCGAGAGAAATGGGGTCTTGACCGTCCGTTATACGAACAGTTCTTCATTTACGTAGGAAATCTGTTGCAAGGCGATTTGGGCCAGTCGACGTTCTCGCGGCGCGGTGTCATGGAGGACATTCAGAACTACTTGCCCGCGACGATGGAACTCGCAGTTGCTGCGATTCTCTTTGCCGGGATTGTCGGGCTCATCTTGGGCGGGCTTGCGGCGCTGTTTCACAACAAGTGGCCAGACTTCATCGTTCGCGCAATTGCGCTTATCGCATCGGGAATTCCCGTGTTTTGGCTCGGGCTCATTGCACTTCAACTGTTTTACCTCAAACTAGGGATCTCCCCTGGACCAGAGGGGAGGTTGAGCTCACATGTGAATCCCCCTCCAACTATCACGGGTGCCTATACGATCGACGCAATTCTCAGTGCTGATTCAATCGCATTTTGGGATGCCCTCCGACACATTGTGCTGCCATCAATGGTGCTGGGTGCGCTCTTCCTCGGTCTCGTGGCTCGCATGATGCGTGCTTCAATGATCGACGTGCTCAAGGCTCCCTACATGCTCGCAGCAAAGTCGAAGGGGTTGAAGCGGTCCACGATCGCCCGGGTGCACATCCTGCCGAACGCGTTGATCCCGACGATTACAGTTGTCGGTCTTGCGGTGGGTGGGCTGCTTGCGGGCGCAGTGCTTACTGAGTCGGTGTTTTCGTGGCCAGGGATCGGCCGCTATGCGGTGGATGCAGCGAAGGCCCTCGATTATCAGGCGATCCTCGGGGTCACGTTAGTCGTCGGGTTCATCTACGTGATCACCAACGCGATCATCGACATTATTTATGCGGCGCTTGATCCGCGGATTCGGTTGGGGAGTTGAACGACATGGCAAATACAACGGACCACCCTGTTGCACCAGAGACTGTGCTGAATTATGTTGTCGATGAAGGAGGAAATGAGAACACTCCTTCGGGGCGAACGCGGAGACGCTTTGCGACCCCGACCCGCAATCTCAGCGGAATCGACTTTCCGTACTGGCTTGGAGTTGGGATCATTGCCGCCTGGATTCTTGTGGCGATTTCAGCACCACTCTGGGTTCCATTTCACCCCACGGTAGACCAGGAGATCACGAATCGATTGGCGGCACCCGATAGCGTGCACCTCTTCGGGACTGATGAACTCGGCCGAGATGTTTTCAGTCGAGTTATGTACGGAGCGCAATTGTCGCTTCCTATCGCTATTGCCACTGTGTTGATCGCGAGCATATTTGGGAGCATCGTCGGGGCGATCTCTGGATTCGTCGGTGGTATTACGGACGAAATTATCATGCGTATCTGCGACATTATCCTCTCGTTCCCTGCCATCGTGTTGGCGCTGGCGATTGTCGCGGCACTCGGCCCCAGTTGGTTCAATGTCGTGGCAGCCATTTCCCTCGTCATGTGGCCCGAATACTGCCGCCTCATGCGAAGCCAAGTCCTCTCCATTCGGAGTGACCTGCACGTGACTGCTGCTATTTCTGTCGGATGCTCGCCAGCACGGGTGTTCCGTCGTCACGTTCTACCGTTCGGATTGCCCGCAATCATGGTAAAAGCCACAGTCGACCTGGGCATGGTGATTCTGATCACAGCGGGCTTGAGCTTTATCGGCGTCGGTGTGACCCCGCCAACACCCGAGTGGGGCGCCATGGTGAGTGCGGCGCAGACACGAATCGATTCTTGGTGGTTGGTCCTGTACCCCGGGCTCGCGATCCTGTCGCTGGTGCTCGCTTTCAACTTCGTGGGTGATGGCTTGCGAGACAAGTTGGACCCGCAGATGAGAGCACAGCGCCGAAAGGGGCGCAGCCTCGGAGAAACTATGCGCAGAATTTTTGTCGGTGTACGACCCCGTAAGGAGGGCACAGTATGACCCACGCATTGGACTCAACGATCGAGACAGTTGCAAGCTCAGAGGCGAGAGAGCCCGTACTGAGCGTAGAGGGCCTACAGGTTGAATATCACACGGGGCGAGGGATCGCGCGCGCTGTGAATGGCGTCTCGTTCTCCGTTCACGCTGGCGAGAAGCTCGCAATCGTTGGTGAATCGGGTTGCGGCAAAACCGCTACTCTGCTTGCAGCTCTTCGGTTGTTGCCGTCGCCCCCATCAAAGACCGTTGGCGGTTCGGTAAAAGTTGACGGGGTCGATCTCATGAGCCTGGGTCACCGGGAACTGAATGAAGTTCGTGGACGAGACATCTCCATTGTGTTTCAGGATGCGCTGAGCTCATTCAATCCAGTTCTGACTGTTGGCCGTCAGATCTCTGAGGGTGTTCGCCAAGAACGGAAGCTGTCGAAGAAGCAGGCACATGAGCTTGCAATAGACATGCTGCAACGGGTCGGAGTGCCGGACCCGGAGCAGCGTGCCCGCCAGTACCCTCATCAGCTTTCAGGAGGGATGCGTCAGAGGGCCATGATCGCCATGGCCCTCGCTGGTGATCCGAAGGTACTGTTCGCCGATGAACCGACAACCGCGCTGGATGTCACAGTGCAGGCGCAAATCCTTGATCTCGTGCGCAGTTTCGAAGAGTTGGCAATCGTATGGGTCACGCATGACCTGGGTGTGGTGGCCGGACTCGCGGACCGGGTTGTCGTTATGTACAGCGGTTTCATCGTCGAAGAGGCGCCAATCCGGGAGATATTCCACTCGCCGAAGCATCCATACACTCGAGCGTTGCTCGATTCCGTGCCGCGCTCTGAAGAAGCCGGAACTGAACTAGCTTCCATTCCGGGTTCTCCTCCGGATCTCCTAGACCTCCCAAAGGGATGCCCCTTCTACGACAGGTGCCCTGTCCGCGAAGATCGCTGCCGGACTGACCGCCCCGAACTAGAACTCGTAGGCCCTGCCCAGAATGTCGCTTGCTGGGTAGCGCAAGAGGAGGTAAAAACTCATGCCGAATGATCTTTTGGTAGTAGACGATCTTTCCGTGCATTTCAAAGTTTCTACGGGAACTAAAGCCTCGAAGAGCGTTGTCAAAGCTGTCGATGGTGTGAGCTTCACCGTTGGAAGAGGAGAAGCGCTCGGAATTGTTGGTGAGTCCGGCTGCGGCAAATCCACCACTGGGTATGCAATCAAAGGGCTGGTCAAAAAACACAGCGGGTCGATTCTGCTCGATGGGAAACCGATTGGAAAGCACCCGGGTCGTGAGCGCCAAGCGGTGAGCAGCCAGATTCAGATGATTTTCCAGGATCCAACCTCTTCGTTGAACTCACGGATGACTGTGGGGGAGATTATTGCTGAATCACTCGCAGTGCACCATGTGGTACCTCCGCGAATGCGAGAAGCCAAGGTCAAGGAGCTCTTGGATAATGTGGGGCTGCCTACCTCTGCAGGTGCACGGTATCCGCATGAGTTCTCCGGTGGTCAACGGCAGCGAGTCGGAATTGCACGTGCTCTCGCAGTGAACCCAAAGCTCATCATTTGCGATGAGCCGACAGCAGCACTGGATGTTTCGGTGCGTGCCCAAGTACTTAATCTTCTTCGACACCTGCAACACGAGCAAGGTATTTCCTTTATCTTCATCTCCCACGATGTTTCGGCGGTGACCCATATCTCTGACCGCGTGATGGTGATGTATCTGGGGAAGGCGGTTGAGACTTTGCCCCGGGATCAACTCATCTCTGGGGCAGTACATCCGTATACGCAAGCCCTGATCTCCGCGGTTCCTTTTCCGGACCCTGATGTCGAACGATCGCGTGAGCGCATTCTGCTTCGCGGAGATGTGCCGAGCCCGATCAATCCCCCTTCAGGTTGTGTGTTCCGCACACGGTGCCCACTCGCTCAAGATATCTGTGCGACCAAGGTCCCTGAGGTTCGTCATTTTCCTGTTGGAAATGAACTGCACACGGTCGCGTGCCACTTTGCTGAAGATGCCGCGAACGGTGCGGTCAAGCAGTTGGCCAATCCTCCCTACTCGGAGGCAGCGTTATGAGCAATCGAGACGGATCTTGGCCAACCGGGCCTCAGGGGAAGGGGCCTCTTGCCGGGGTACGAGTGCTCGATTTTTCTCGAATTCTTGCTGGCCCATATGCGACCATGCACCTTGCGGACCTTGGCGCCGATGTCATCAAGGTGGAGTCCCCTCAGAGAGGGGATGAGACCCGACATTGGGGTCCACCTTTCGGACCTGATGGCTCGGCAGCATATTTTCACGCGGTGAACCACAACAAACGATCAGTGGCACTCGATCTTGCCGATTCGGATGACGCCAGTTTCGCCCAAGATCTGGCAGCGTCGGCCGATATCGTTGTTGACAATTTTCTTCCGGGAAGAATGCAGAAGTTTGGTCTCGGAAGGGAGTCCCTCAAAGCGAGGAATCCGCAAGTCATCACGGCTACGATCTCTGGCTTTGGGAGTGGGAACGCCTATAGTGGACGGCCGGGCTTCGATTTCCTAGCGCAAGCCATGGGCGGACTCATGTCGATTACGGGTCAACACGATGGCGAACCTACACGGGTCGGCGTCGCAATCACTGATCTCATGGCTGGCGTGCTGCTCTGTAGCGGCGTGCTCGCTGCTCTCGTCGAAACGAAATCCGGGGGCAACGGCCGCCATGTTGAGGTCTCTCTTCTCGACACACAGACGTCAATGTTGGCGAATATTGCGTCAGGTTGGTTGGTCGGCGGAACCGTGCCTGATCGATTCGGTAATCAACATCCGAACATCGCTCCATACGAGACGTTGGCCACACAGGATGGGCCGATCGCTGTTGCAGTTGGAACTGACCGACAGTTTCAACGGCTCGCGACTGAACTCGGACGGCCTGAACTCGGTGACGATGCGAGGTTCCGCGCAAACCGAGACAGAATCGCTCACCGCGCAGAGCTCGTGGAAGAGCTCGAAGAGTTACTCGGTGCGGCCGCTCGTGATAATTGGCTGGATCGGCTCATCCCGGCCGGAGTCCCTGTCGCGCCGGTAAATACGGTTCCCGAGGCACTGAACGATGCCGTGGTGAAGGAACGCATGATTGTCGAAGTTAATGGTGTGCGGCAAGTGCGAACGGCAATTGCGCTCGATGGTGAGCTGCCAGAGATTCACTCGCCACCTCCGTTGCTCGGCCAACATACCGAACAGATTAAAAACCTGGTGTGGGGATATCGCCCGGAAGCGGCTGAAGGACTGAACAATACGAGGAGAGTGTCGAATGAGTAATTCACAAACCACGCGGGTGGCAGTCGTGACGGGGGCATCCTCGGGTATCGGCCGGGCGACAGTCGAGGCGCTACTCGCGCGGGAGTACGCAGTTCTCGCTGTCTCGCGTCGAGAATGGCCCGGTTCCACTCACCCCCAGCTATCCACAGCACAGGCTGACGTGAGAGACGGCGCTCAGCTTCGAGACGCCATTCTTGCCTTCGCGGCAGAAGTCGGCCCTGTAGATCTACTCGTCAACAATGCGGGTATCATGTCGCTGGGAAAAATCGATTCGCAAGACCCAGAAGAGTGGGCAGCTCTGTTTGACACGAATGCGATTTCAATTCTCCACGCGAGTCAGGCAGTACTGCCCAGCATGGTTGAGCGGACAACCGGCACTATCGTGACTATTTCGTCCATTGCCGGGCGCAACGTATACGCAAATCACACAGCGTATTCCGGCACGAAGTTTGCTGCGCACGCCATGATGGAGTCCATGCGGCGTGAATATGCCGCTCACGGCGTGCGCTTCACCACCATAGCCCCAGGAGTCGTCGATACGAACCTATTGGACTCTGTATCGAGCCAAGAAATCGTCGACGGGTATGAAGCGATGAAGGTGCGAATCGGTGGAGGGCTTGTCGCCGATGACATAGCGTCGGCGATCACCTACATAGATGGCCTCCCACAACGCATATGCATTCGGGAGCATGTCATTGCTCCCACGAGTCAGGAGTCTTAAGGAATGACAACAGAAATCTTTGCCTATGTTGATCGCATGGACTACAAGCCTGGCGACTCCGTTCAGGTGTATCTCTCATCGAGCCAACCTCAGCAGGTCAACCTCTCGCTCGTGCGTCCACATGCTTCTGGTGAAACTGAAGCGCTGAACTTTCATACCGCACCGGTTGCTCAAGTTGCCTCGCAGAGTCTGACAGTTGACGCTCAACACACATTCAACGGTTCATTTGGCATAGCTGAGCACGTCAGCGTACCGGTGGCCGAAACATTCAGCGCAGCGGCCCTGGTCTGGCCAACGCGTATCGCACAGGGTGAGCAGCCAATCCTGAATTGGGAGGCCGAGACTGGGTCGTTCTCGCTCCGCCTATCAGCCGAAGGACACCTGTCAGCTGTCGTTCGAGGCGCCGACGGTGCTGAGCACACAGCGGAGATTTCCCACCCCATCATCGAACGTCAGTGGTTTCTGGTAGCCGCTCACCTCACCGATGGACAGCTGAGCATCGCCCAGATACCGGTGAGGTCCACCGACCCGAATGATGTGGATCAGCTCGAAAGCAATGCTTCATCCGCGCTCATCACTCCGACGGGCGGGAACGGAACCATGCTCATCGGCGCAGACCATGTGCAGGCAGCGCCTAACGGAGCGACCCGGTCTCAAGACACCTTCAATGGCAAGATCGAGGCTCCGCTGTTCTCGAGTTCCATCACAAATTTCACGGCGTTCGTTCGCGACCTTTCAGACGCGGCCAAGAACCGCGATCCACGGGTGCTTTCTGGTCGAATTGCGGCACTGCAGCAGGACGCAATAGCTGCATGGTCATTCGATAGTGATTTCGCGACAGATCGCGCTACTCAGGTGGTGGCAGGACAACCAGAGCTGGTACTCGTCGGTGCACCTGCTCGGGGAATGACCGGACATAACTGGACCGGCGAGCACCTCGACTTCCGGTATGCGCCCCAGGAGTACGGTGCAATCCACTTCCATGAGGACGATCTGGAAGATGCCGCCTGGGCGGTGAGTGCACAAATACAACTTCCTGTTGATCTGCCGAGTGGAATCTACGCAATTCACGCTGTAGGTGCCGAGGGGGAGGACCATGCTCCAGTCTTTGTGCGACGAGCTGCCGACTCCACCCCTGCCGATGTACTGTTTCTCGCGCCAACGTTCTCGTACCTGGCGTATGCCAACAGCAGGCTCGCCGAGGAGCTGGACTACGAGTCTGGTGATCTTTCGGATCTCATCTTGGCGCCATCATTACGAGATGAACAGGTGTACGCCCATGCCGAATTCGGGATGTCGCTCTACGACCATCACGTTGACGGTTCTGGAAACTGCTACTCCACTTCTCTCCGTCCGATCCCGAACATGCGCTGGGACTTTCGGAGCGCGTTGCAGTCTGCTCCACGTCACTTTGCCGCAGATCTCGCTTGGACGGGTTGGTTCGATCATCAGGGTATTGACTTCGACGTGCTCTCCGACCACGGACTTCACGAAAGTGGCGCCACTTCTCTTTCCGGGTATCGCCTAGTTATCACTGGAAGCCACCCAGAATACTGGAGCGGTGACATGCTCGACTCGGTCGAGAAATATCTCGACGGCGGCGGCAGCCTGGCATACGTGGGCGGCAATGGATTCTATTGGGTCACTTCGGCGAGTGCTGAGCGGCCGCACCTTCTCGAGGTTCGACGCGGGCAGCAGGGGATTCGCACGTGGGAAGGTGAGCCTGGCGAAGGGGTTTCTGCTCAGTCGAACGAACCAGGCGGCCTGTGGCGCCTGCGCGGCAGAGCCCCGAACAAGCTGGTGGGCGTGGGAATGGCTGCCCAGGGCTGGGACATGCGAACTCCGGGATTTGAACGCACTGGGAAGAGCAGGGACCCCCGAGTAGCAAGACTCTTCGAAGGCATCGGCGACGAGATCATCGGCGACTTCGGGCTTGTGCTGAACGGTGCTGCCGGTGATGAGATCGACCGCGCAGATCTGAAGTTGGGAACCCCGCGACATGCACTCGTCGTTGCCCAATCTCAGCAACACTCGAAGTACTATCTTGCAGCATTGGAGGAGATCACGACGCCGACTCCGAACATCAACGGCACGAACAATCCGAACGTGCGCGCGGATATTGTTTTCCATGAGCGTGCAGGCGGTGGATTCGTGGTGTCGACGAGTGCGATCACCTGGACGGGCAGCATGGCGTACAACAGATTCGACAACAATGTTTCTCAGTTCATGCGCAACGTCGTTGACCTCGCAGTCAAGCCAAATAGCGATGCGTGAGCTTCGAGACGCCGTGATCTGCGAGCCGCTACGAACGGCGGTGGGCGGTTATGGTGGTCAGTTTAAGTCGCTTCAGGCTTCGGATCTTGCGGCGGTCCTCTTGCAGGCTCTGATGCAGCGAAGTGGCATCAGAGGCGAGGATGTCGATGATGTGATCCTTGGGCAAGGCTACGCAAATGGTGAGGCTCCAGCAATTGGCCGAATCGCTGCACTCGATGCGGGTTTGCCGATGACGGTCCCCGGGGCACAGGTCGATCGACGTTGTGGATCTGGGTTACAGGCAGTAATAGACGCGGCGATGCGAGTGCAGACGGGGGCCGCCGATCTCGTAGTCTCCGGCGGAGCTGAGAGCATGAGCAACGTCGAACACTATGTTCTCGGAGCGAGGTGGGGGCTGCGCGGGGAGCAGAGCGCGCTCCACGACCGACTCGGTAGGGGGCGGATCACTTCTGGCGGCAAAAAGTACCCCATTGACGGCGGCATGATTGAGACTGCTGAGAACTTGCGCCGAGAGTTCGATATCTCGAGAGATGCGCAGGATGCGCTGGCGTTGCGTTCGCATGAGCGAGCCTCTGCTGCGCAGTCGAGCGGCAAATTCACGGATGAAATTGTTCCGGTATCTGTCTCGACCAGACGAGGCGAAGTTGTCGTGGACACGGACGAACACATCAGACCCGACACCTCGCTCGACGCACTGGCTCAGTTGTCTCCCATTCGTCGAGAGTTTGACGCCGCGGCGACTGTCACCGCCGGAAACGCAAGTGGTCAAAATGATGGAGCCGCAGTCTGTATCGTCACCACTCGTGAGAAGGCAGAAGAGCTTGGACTGAGGCCGTACGCCCGAATGGTGAGTTGGGCAGTGTCGGGGGTTGACCCGCGTCGCATGGGGCTTGGGCCCGTCCCGTCTGCGGCGTCGGCGCTGAGTCGTGCTGGTCTGAGCATGGCAGACATTGACCTCATCGAACTGAATGAGGCATTCGCTGCACAGGTGCTGGCTTGCACCAGCTCATGGGGCTTTGGTGAGGCAGATTTTGATCGGCTCAACGTGAATGGGTCTGGAATTTCGCTGGGGCATCCCGTAGGCGCTACGGGCGCGCGCATTCTCGCTACCATGCTGCACGAGCTGGATCGACGCGAAGGCCGATACGCACTCGAAACAATGTGCGTCGGCGGCGGCCAAGGGCTGGCGGCCGTGTTCGAACGCATACCGGACTGAGCTTTGGTATGTGAATTCACCCCAGCCAACCCACGTAGGCTAGTGGGGTGCTTCGATTCTTTCGCGTAATCGCCCCTGCCATGCTGCTCGTGGCCACACTCGTGGCAGTGTTATGGGGCCTCGCGATCGGTGGGGCAGCGAACGAACGTATGCTGCTTGACCCGGGTGAGGTGGTGCGTTTCGGGCTGCCGCTGTCGCGCACGATCGTGAATGTGTCGATTGCAGGTCTCATCGGGTCTACGGTGATGGCCGTGTGGGCGCTCGCGACCGATCGTGAAGAGTATCGCCTCGCGATGGATCTCGCAGCGGCTTCCGCCGCAGTGCTGACAATTGCGTCTGCCGCGACGGTCCTGTTCACCTTCACCGACGTCTCGAATCTTCCGTTCTCGCCTGACGCGGCTTTTGGTGCCGCGCTCGCGCAGTTCGTCACCGAGATCGAGCTCGGTCAACTCTGGCTGTGGGAGGTGCTGCTCGGCGCGGGCGCGACGGTGCTCGCCTTCGCCATCCGCGGTCGCAGGTCCACGCTCATTGTGCTCATCGCGGCCCTCCTTACAACGCTCCCGCTCGCCCAACAGGGCCACGCAGCGGGGGCCGCGGGGCATAGCCAGGCCGTGAACTCGCTGCTCGTGCACCTCGTGGGGGCTGCGGTGTGGCTTGGCGGCCTCATCACCCTTGTCATCGTGTCGAAGTCTGTTTCGCGCGACCGACTCGCACTTCTCGTGTCCCGATATTCATCGCTCGCGCTTCTCGCGTTCATTGGTGTCGGTGCCTCGGGCATCGTGAGCGCGTGGCTGCGCATCGGCTCGATTGACGACCTCTTCGGCACGGGCTACGGGCAGCTTGTCGTGATCAAGGCGCTTGCCCTCATCGTGCTCGGCGCATTCGGTGCGTTCCAGCGGCAACTCTTGATCCCACGCATTGCCTCGAACCCGCGCGGTGGGTGGATCTTCGCCTGGCTGGTCACCGCTGAGCTCGCGGTCATGGGTATCGCGAGCGGTATCGCCGGCGCCCTTGGCCGCACCGCAACTCCCGTGCCGCAGGAGTCGGCGAAGGATCTCACCGGATCCACACCGGCAGAGTTTCTCACGGGTGACCCGCTGCCCCCCGAACTCACCCCGACGAGCTACCTCACCGAGTGGAAATTCGACCTCGCCTGGGGGCTCGTCTGCTTCTTTGGTATTGCCTTCTATCTTGCTGGCGTGATCCGACTCGCACGCCGCGGCGACCGCTGGCCGGTCGGCCGCACGATCGCGTGGATCACCGGCATGCTTTTGCTGTTCTACACGACGAACGGCCCATTCAACGCATATGAGCAGTATCTGTTCAGCGTGCACATGCTTGCGCACATGATGCTCATGATGCTCATCCCACTCGTCTTGGTGCTCGGTGCGCCGATCACCCTCGCGCTGCGCACAACGGCGAAGCGCAGCGACGGTTCGTGGGGTGGCCGCGAGTGGATTATGTGGATGGTGCAGACCCCCTGGTCGAAGCTCATCACAAACCCGGTGATTGCCGCAGCGATTTTCGTCGGCTCGCTTTGGGTGTTCTACTTCACCCCAATCTTCCGGTGGGCGATGGCCGAGCATCTGGGGCATCAGTGGATGATCATCCACTTCCTAATTTCCGGGTACCTCTTCAGCCTCACCATGATCGGGATCGACCCGGTGCCGCGCCGCTACCCGCACGCCATTAGGCTCGTGATTCTGTTCGCAACGATGGCCTCGCACGCCTTCTTCGGTGTCACGGTGATGACGGGTGACTCGTTGTTGCTCGCCGACTGGTTCGGCGCAATGGGCCGAGAGTGGGGTGCCGATCCGCTCGCAGACCAGAAGGTGGGCGGCGGCATCACCTGGGGAATTGGCGAGCTCCCAACCCTCGCGCTGGCACTCATCGTGGCGGTGCAGTGGGCTCGGAGCGATACTAAGGAGCAGAAACGTAAGGACCGCGCGGAGGATCGCTCGGGCGATGCAGAACTCCACGCCTACAACGAGATGCTCGCAAAGCAGGCTGGTCGCGACGCGAAGATCGACCAGCGTCGGTAAGTCGCTACTCGGTGATCACGCGGAATGCTGAGACCTGCGCGTTGAGCGAACCGCGCACGTAGCCAATCGGTGACGACGCGATTGCCTGCAAGAAGTCGACCGCCTCAGCGGTGATTTCCTCGCCCGGCACAATGTTCGGGATGCCGGGCGGGTACGCCGCAAGCGCATCAGCCGAGACGCGGCCGATCGCGTCTTTCGCCTGCACGATCTCGGTGCGCGCGAAGTACGCGTCTCTGGGTGAGAACCGGGCGGTGCCGGGACGGGGGAGCGGCGGCATCGAGGCGACGTTCCCAGGGCCTTGATCACCCGCGCTGGCCGCAATATCGTTGAGCGCATCCTGCAGCCGCGCAATGTCGAGCTGCTTCCCGGGCCCAAAGAACGCGACAATAGCACCAGAGGTCGCGATCTCCATGAAGATAGCTTCGGAGTCGACCAGGCGTGACCGAACGGCGTACCCAGTGATACCCATGCCGGTAACGTCGATCGCTACTCTGAGGGGATCCGTCCCCGCGATATCTGGGAACGCATCGAAGCTGTCGCTCACGAGTGAGAGGGAGTCGTGTGCGCGCACCCATGAGCGCATCTCGTCAGCGAGCGCAATGCTTTCACCGATGAGCTCGGGGTGCATGACGAGCGCGCGCCTCGCCACGTCGAGAGAGCCGAGAATGAGCGAACTTGCGCTCGTGGTTTGGGTCAGCCGAAAGGCTCGATCAATCAGCTGTTCCAGCTCTGCGGTAAATGGCCCATCGCCGAGATGGATCATTGCGCTCTGCCCAAGCCCGCCACCCATCTTGTGGGTGCTCGTAATCACGAGGTCTGCTCCTTGGCGGGCAGGTGTCTCTGGCAGGTCGTCGTGAAAGCCGAAGTGTGCGCCCCAAGCGGCGTCGACGATGAGTGGCACACCGTGCTTGTGTGCGACGCGTGCGAGGCCCTCGATATCAGCGATCGCGCCGAAATAGCTGGGCGACACGACCTGGGCGGCGCAGACATGTTGGCCCGCGGCGGCCGCGCGGGTGAGCTCTGCGTCGAGCGCTTCTGGGGTGAGTCCGTGGTTGATGCCGAGGCGCGTATCAACGCTCGGAGTAAGAAATAAAGGCGTGAGCCCGGCGAGGATCAGCCCATCACTCAGACTCGAGTGCGCGCTGCGCTGCGCGATGACATGGTCTCCGGTCGCGAGCCCCGCGACTGCGAGCATCGCAAGTCGGTTGCCCTGCGAAGACCCATTCGCGAGAAACCACGTTCGATGAGCACCCCACGCGTCTGCGGCGAGCTGCTCAGCGACGTCGAACGAGCTTCCCTGTCCGACATCGATACCGTCGATGAGCTGCGGAATATCCATGGTGAGTGCACGTTCGCCGGCGAAAGCGGCGAGATCTGCTGACAGCCCGCTGTCGGTGGCCGCGTGACCGGGCACCATGAACATGAGCGGGCCTCTGCCCGCGTGTGCCATCAGTGCGTCAGCATAGGGAGCTGCGGAATGGGCGGCGTCACTCAGGCTGCGACGAGTCATCTTGTGAAAAATCAGCCCTATGGAAGTTCAGGTGAGAACGCGAAGCGGTCGGGCCGCGCTGACCGAGGTATCGCGAGAACGTCGCGCCAGAGCCATAGGGTCGCTCGGCCGGGGACGACAACTTGAAGAAGCAGAGCTGACCGATCTTCATGCCTGGCCACAGGCGGATCGGAAGCGTGGAGACGTTCGAAAGTTCGAGTGTAATGTGCCCCTCGAAGCCCGGGTCAATGAAGCCAGCGGTGGAGTGGGTGAGCAGCCCGAGACGCCCGAGCGAGCTCTTGCCTTCGAGGCGGGCCGCAAGGTCGTCGGGGAGGCCGATGAGCTCGAGGGTGGATCCGAGTACGAATTCGCCCGGATGCAGAATGAAGCCGTCAGCCGGTTCGACCTCGATGAGACGCGTGAGTTCTGGCTGATCTTGCGCCGGGTCGATGACCGCGTACTTGTGGTTATCGAAGAGGCGGAAGAATCGGTCAAGGCGCACATCAACGCTCGACGGTTGCACCATTGAGGGTTCGCTTGGATCAAGCTTGATGCGGCCGGCGTCGAGTTCGGAACTAATGTCGCGGTCAGAGAGCAGCACGTTTCGATCCTACCGGTCTCGCATTCGCGCCACTACCACTCAGGTTGTCTCGGAAGGTCCTCCGCGTAGCCCACACACACACGATCCCGACCACGATCATGAGCAGCAGTACGCCGAAGACCAAGAGGTTCGGCGCACCTGCAACGCCCGTATTTGCGATCTCGGTCACGCTAGGAGTTCCGGCCGCGAACGTAATGCATCGATGCGGAGCCTGCTACGAGTTCGCTCTAGAATTATGGTATCAATATTGATACCATTGAATATGTCTCGAGTAGAAACGCTGGTCGCGCGGATGCGAAATAACCCGAAGGGTGTGCGCTTTAGTGACTTAGTTGCTGTATGCGACCATTACTTTGGCGAGGCAAGGCAGCATGGAACGTCTCATAGGGTCTATCGGATGCCATGGGTGGGCGATCCGCGCGTAAATATTCAGGACGATCATGGGAAAGCGAAGCCATACCAAGTTCGACAGGTTCTAGGGGCGATTAAGAAGTTGGAAGGGGAACAACCATGAATGCGGATCATTACACCTACCGGGTCCGATGGTCATCCGAGGACGAAGCATATGTGGGGACTGTTGCAGAGTTCTCGTCCTTGTCCTGGGTTGCGCAGAACCAGGAGGAATCGTTTCATGGGATCCGAGAGCTCGTTGCAGAAGTGCTTGCTGACATGGCGGACTCGGGGGAAACTCCTCCAGAAGCAATTGCGGATCGCGAATACTCTGGAAAATTCATGGTACGTGTAGCGCCGGAGGTGCACCGTCAACTCGCATTGGATGCCGCAGAACAGCATGTGTCGTTGAATCGGCTTGCGGCAGCCCGACTCGTCGGTGCCTAGACGCCACATTAATTTCGCGAAGTCGACCAAACCTGACCTGCAGTGCTGGACGATGTGATCGTCCTTCATACCTCGTCTCGAAGCGTGGTCTTCATTTCACGCTTTGCTTCGGCTGGTTTGGTGATCGCAAAGAGGAGCTCAGCGATGCGCTCTCCGAGTTCTCCGAGGCCACCGGCGGCATCGAGCCCGCGTAGTGCACTCGTGCGCAATGCGAGGTCGTGGAGGCCCTCGAATGTGGTGATGGCGCTCTCGACTGGAATCGTGAAGCGGCGTCCAGCGGCCTGGACAATATCGCCGACCACGCGCGCAAGCTCACTGCGGAACGGCCCCCCGAATTCAACGAATTGCGCGGGGGCTGACGGGTCGCGGAGCGACAGAAGAAGAAACTCTGTCTCGAGCGCGTACCAGCTTGTCTCGGTGCCGGTCGGGGCGAGGAACTCGGAGACGTACACTGCCGCCTCGTCTGCAGTGAGGTGACTCTTCGTGGTTTGGAGATGCTCGGTAAGTTCGCTCACGCGGGAGATGATGTGTGTCGCGCGCTCATCGTATTCCCGCCTGAGTAGCGCAAGGAAGAGCTCTTCCTTTGACGAAAAGTTCGAGTAGAACGCGCCTCGGGTGAAGTCGGCGCGGCTGCAGATGCGCTCCACCGATGCGCCCTGAAAACCATACTCAGCGAACACCTCAGTGGCGGCGTCGAGAAGACGCGCTTGGGTGTCGCGGCGACGCCGACTGACGTCTACCGGCTCGGCCTCGTTTGCGGCCGCAGTTGCAGCAGCAGTCGGTGCCGTGTTAGTCATGGTGATCCTCCTCGTGCGCTCTCAGAATATGCGAAGTTTATTTGGATACACTACTGTATCGAAATGGATACAGGTGTGTATCCAACGTAACTCGAGGGGATTCCATGTCGTCTGCACTCTATGCGCTGGGCCGATGGGCAGCGAACGCAAAGTGGCTCGTACTCGTAGTGTGGATCGTATTGCTCGCCGTGCTCGGGGCGGGTGCGCTCACGATCGGCAAGGGCGCAAATGCGCCGATCACCATCCCCGGTACCGAATCGCAGGAAGCGATTACGACTCTCTCCCACACGTTCCCCGAGGTGAGCGGCACGAGCGCGTCGATTATCGTTGTCGCCCCCGACGGAGAGCGGGCAGACAGCGACGAGTACCGTGACGCAGTAATTGATGCTGGCGCGGCCTTCGAATCCGTCACCGGCGTCACCGGGGTCGCTACCCCGTTTGGCACGGGCGATGCCGCTGCGGCGAACACCGACATCGCACCTGACGGGCAAGCGCTACTCCTGCAAGTGCAGGTAGAGGGCGACACCACCTCAGTCACCGATGAGACTAAGAGCGGTATCGAGGAGATTACGAACGAACTCCGCACGAGCCTCCCCGCAGACGCCACCGTTTCGTTCGGTGGGGAAATGTACTCCATTTCCGTGCCTGGCATCACGATCACGGAGGCTGTCGGCGTGCTCGTCGCCGCGGTCGTGCTCGTGCTCACCCTCGGTTCGTTTGTGGCCGCGGGGATGCCGCTGCTCATCGCACTCATTGGGGTCGGCGTCTCCATCGCGGGGCTTTTCACGGTCACCGCGTTTGTTGACCTCACGTCAACTACGCCCATGCTCGCGCTCATGCTCGGTCTCGCGGTCGGTATTGATTACACGCTATTTATCGTGAGCCGTCACCAGGAGCAGCTGCGCGCCGGGATACCTCTGCGCGAATCCATCGCGCGCGCGACAGCCACCTCAGGGTCAGCGGTGGTGTTTGCGGGGCTAACCGTGATCATCGCTCTCGTCGGGCTCTCGGTCGCCGGCATCCCGTTTCTCACCTCGCTCGGCGTTGCCGCGGCTGCGGCGGTCGCGCTCGCGGTGCTCATCGCTCTGACGCTCACGCCCGCGGTGCTTTCGATGGCTGGTATGCGGATCCTCTCACGCAAGCAGCGCCGACTGCTTTCCGAAGAATCAGTGACCATCGAATCGGCTGTTGCCCCCAGGGAACGGGTCGCGAAGCCGAGCAGAGCTGATCGTTTCTTCGGCGGCTGGGTGCGCACCGTCACGAAGCGTCCCCTCATCACCATCTTCGCGGTGCTCATCGCGCTCGGGTTTGCGGCGCTGCCTGCTCTCCAGTTGCGCCTCGCGCTCCCAGACGCAACGGCGCTCCAAGAGGACGACCCCGCGCGCGTTACCTACGAACTCACCGGTGAGCACTTCGGCGACGGCTACAACGCACCCTTGCTGCTCACGGGCTCGATTATCTCAAGCAATGATCCGCTCGAGCTTTTGGACGATCTCACGCACGAAATCGAGCAAATCCCCGGGGTGGTGAGCGTGCCGCTCGCAACACCGAACCAGGGTGCTGACACCGCCATCATCCAGGTGATCCCCGAGGAAGGTGCGCACTCGGAGAGCACAACCGAGCTCGTGCAGACACTGCGCGATCACCACGATGAGTGGGAAGACAAATACGGCGTGAGCCTCGCCGTCACCGGATTTACCGCCGTAGCGATCGACATCTCAGCGCTACTCATGGAGGCCATGCTGCCGTTTGGCATCTTCGTCGTTGGTCTCTCGCTCGTGCTACTCGCGATGGTGTTTCGGTCAGTCTGGGTGCCCATCAAGGCAACGCTCGGTTACTTGCTCTCCGTGGGCGTCGCATTCGGTGCCGTCGTGGCCGTCTTCCAATGGGGTTGGCTCCAGGATCTCCTCAACGTGAGCTCTACCGGCCCTGTGCTCAGCTTCATGCCGATCATTCTTATGGGCGTATTGTTTGGGCTCGCGATGGATTACGAGGTGTTCCTTGTCTCCCGCATGCGCGAGGAATACGTGCACGGAGGCGATGCTCAGCGTGCGATCCAGCGCGGCTTCGTGGGTTCTGCAAAGGTCGTCACCGCGGCCGCGCTCATCATGATTTCCGTCTTCGCCGCGTTCGTGCCAGAGGGTGACGTGAGCATCAAGATTATTGCGCTCGGCCTCGCAGTCGGTGTCTTCGTTGACGCGTTCATCGTGCGGATGACGCTCGTACCAGCGGTGATGGCGCTGCTCGGTGATCGCGCATGGTCGATGCCGCGCTGGTTGAATCGGGTGCTCCCATCATTCGATATTGAGGGCGAGGGCCTCGCTCGTGAGCTTGAACACGAGGCATGGCCGAGCGATATGCCGGATGCGCGCGTCGCGTCGAGCGCACTCACGCTCCGTGGCTCGGGCAGCAACGTGCACACGAAAGAAATTCGACTCGGTGCACACGAGGCGCTCGTGCTTGACGCGCAGGATGCCGCGAGTGTTCGGCTCGCGCAGGTGCTCAGTGGTCGGGGCCGTGTGATCGCAGGAACGCTCAAGGTAGACGGTTTGTTGTTGCCCGAACGTGCCGGGTCGCTCCGCGCGCGTGCGGCGTGGGCGGATCCGGGCACACTCCGACAGGCGCTTGGGGATAAACCGGCCGTGCTCGTCCTCGATCTGCGCGGGGCAGCAGTTACGCCACTGACGCAGGACGCGCTCGCCGACGCGAGATCGGCCATCGCTGCCTGGCAGACGGCGTACACCGGGGCGAACCCACCGATTGTCATCGTGGTTGGTGATCGTGTGCTCGCGATCGACATGCTGCCCGCCTCGCTCACTCTGATAACCGTTGACAGCGCAACAGCTCACACTGATCTTTCACTGGAGGATGCACGATGACCGCCGCTCTCACCCCATTGCGCGGCCGGCGCGTACGCTGGACGACCGTACTCGGGCTGCTGCTTGTTCCGCTCACCATCGCTGGCGTCTTTCTCTGGGGTCTCTGGAACCCGACCGAGCGCCTCGAAAACGTGACCGCCGCCGTTGTGAACCTCGACGAGCCGGCCGAGGTCGACGGGCAGCTCGTGCCGCTCGGGCGCGTGCTTGCTGCAGAACTCATCGCGGGTGGAGACAGCGAGTCTGGCAGCGAGACACGGCAGAACTTCACTTGGGTACTTACCGACGAAGCTGACGCTGCAGCGGGGCTCGAGGACGGTCGATTCACCGCAAGCATCACGATTCCTGAAGAATTCTCCGCCGCCGCGACGTCACTGGCTGATGGGCCCGAAGGTGCGCGCCAGGCGACGATCAACATCACTGAGAGCGACCGGGGAAGGCTGCTCGATACGGCACTTTCTGGCATCGTCACCCAAACCGCGACAAGCGTAATCAACCAGCAGCTCGGCGAACAATTCGTCGGCAACATCTTCGTCGGCATGTCGACACTGCACGACGGCGTGAGTAACGCGGCTGACGGAGCAACTGAGCTTGCCGACGGCAGCGGACAGCTCGCCGACGGCACACGCTCGCTCGCAGACGGGACGCAGGAACTCGCGGACGGAACCCAAGAACTCGCTGCCGGGGCTGCCGGGCTTGCATCGGGTCAGCAGGAGCTCGCGACGGGCCTCGGAAGCTATGTCGACGGAGCCTCTCAGCTATCGTCGTCGTACTCCGCGTTGAACGCCGGGGCGACGAGCGCATTACAACAGCTCAAGACGCTCAGCGGCACGCTCGGGTCGCTGGAATCGAGTCTTGCGGGCCCGACAACAAACCTGCAGAACGGGTTAGCCACAGCGGGTGCCGGGGCGGCTACCCTCGGCGGCAGCATCGAAGGGCTCGTTACCGAATGTCATGAGTCAGGCGCTACCGCTACGTACTGCGAGCACCTTGCGAGCACATTGGAGACTCAGGCAACCGAAATCGGTGCTGGCGTTGCCACCGCAGGTGAAGGAGCCACTGGCTTGCAAGATGTCTTCGCGGGCCTCGGTGCTGGTGGATCACCTAGCGGTGATCCGTCCGCGCAGCTCGATCAGCTCATCGGTGGGCTCACCACTTTCGGGGCTGGCCTTGACGAATTCGCGGCACAGGGGAGCCAACTCGCTTCGGGTGCACAGCAATCTGCCGACGGTGCTGCGCAGCTGAGCTCAGGCGTCTCTGCGCTCGCCGCACAGACCCCAGAACTCGCCTCGGGTGCAGACACGCTCGCAGACGGTGCGCAAGCCGCAGCCGAAGGCACCGTCTCACTTGCCGATGGGTTGGGGGAGGCTGCGTCAGGGATCCCGAACTACACCGAGGGTGAGCGCGAGACTATGGCCTCAACTGCGATCGAAGCCGTGACCTCCGAGGGTGGAAGCGACGAACTCTTTAACAGCTCGGGTGTGCCGCTCTTTGTGGGGATCGCGCTCTGGGCGGGTGCGCTGGCAAGCTTCCTGGTGCTCTCACCTCTCTGGGCACGCACGCGTGACGCGGCGCGTGGAGTCTTTAACCTGACGCTTCGAAGCGCGATGCCCGCGATACTCCTGGGCGCCGCGCAAGGCGCAATAGCTGGCATCGTCTTGCCAATCGCTCTCGGGTATGACTTCAGCACCGCCGCGGCGTTCTTTGGGCTTTCACTGCTCGCAGGTATCGCGTTCGGTTTGTTGGTGCAGGGGCTATCCGCGAGGCTCGGTGGCTTCGGCCGGTTCCTCGCATTCGCGCTCCTGGTGGTCGCCTTTGCAGTCGGCATTGTGTCCACCGTGCCAGGGCCGCTCGCCGCAGTTGGCGATGCGAGCCCAATCGGGGCGGCATTCACTGGGTTCCAGGCGGTCGCAAGCGGCGCAACTGGGGGAGGCGTCGCCGCTATCGTGCTCGTGCTTTGGGGGCTCGGCGGCCTCGCGCTCACGGCGTGGGCAGTGGTGAAGGAGCGCCGCACGGTCTAGCTGCGCGGATCTAACCGCACCGCCTAGCTGAGCCGTCTGGTGTGGCCTCGCGCGCCACTTGTTGCATCATGCGAGGGGATGCGGCACCATCTGCGTGCCGCGATCCGCGTCTCCCTCAGCCTCGAGCGCATCGAGAATAGCGTCTTCGTCAGGACGCGGGTCGCGGCCGTTTGCGATCGCAAAGCCGAGGGCAATAAACGCGAGCGTGAACGAGACAATGCCGAGCGGGTTGCACAAAGCGATCGACATTTCAGCCGAGAACTGGGAGCCCGCGGCGAGGCTGACGATCGAGACGAGATCGCCATTCACCAGGTCGGGAACCGTAAGCCCGAACCCGATCGCGCACACCCAAGACAGTATGAGCGCGACCCAAACCGCGCGCCCAGTCCTCCGCCCGCGGCGGCGCGTGACCGTTATGCGGCGACCGACCCACCACAGCAGCACCGCGTAGACGAGCCCAATCGTCGGTACGTACCACCAGGTGAGCTCACCACCGATGCCGAAAAGCCAACGTCCCGCTGACATCCAAGCGGCCAGGGTGACCCCAATAATGGTGACGTACACGCTCTTCACTGCACACTCCTTTTGGGGCCTACCAAGGCCGTCTCTAGCCCCCAAATCTTACCAAGCATAGGTACGGAACCTCGGGAGCCCGGGTTCTAGTCGGAAGCGCAACATCTCATAGGTTGTGGTTGTTCACGCCAT
>JBQEBC010000029.1:0-33349 GCA_052106035.1 Leucobacter sp.
ACGGGGTGGTGCGGAAGCCTTCGGCGTTCGCGATGACGGTGGGCTCGCCACCCTCAAGTACGGCAACAACCGAGTTGGTTGTGCCGAGGTCAATACCTACTGCACGTGACATATGTGTTCTCCTTCGGATTTGGTCAGGTTCCGGCATTACATGCCGGGAGCATTCTCGGCTTTACCTCGTTTTCACAAGTTGAGCCTGATGCACTCAAGTTTAGTCGAAGACCGAATCACGTCAAGTTGAATACGCAAAACTTGAGTCACATTCACTCAACTCTCAGAAAACGTTCACATCTCGGTTACCCACATTGATCCCCACGACGACCCACCTGACCAGTAGCCTGGGGCTGTGAGCGAAATATCAATCCCCACACCATCAAAGCGGATCGTGCGATCATGGGCGCTTTGGGACTGGGCAACGCAGCCATTTAACTCGGTGATTCTGACATTTGTGTGGGTATCCCTGTACCTCGTCTCAGACACTTTTCTTCCGGCAGACGTCGCCGCCGAGAACGCAGATGGCACGCTGGTCTGCGCGAGCAGCGCCGATGCCGCAACCGCGTACTGCGGTGGGCTCGCCGATCTTTCCGCAAATTATGGGTGGATCACCTTCGCCGCGGGCATCATCATCCTCGTCGTCGCGCCCGTGCTCGGCCAGCAGGCCGACGCTCGCGGCAACAAGAAGCGCTGGGTCATCATCGGCACCTCGCTCCTCGCACTCATCCAGTTCACACTGTTCTTCGTTTTCGCTGAGCCCGCGTATTTCTGGTTCGGCGCCATCGCCGTAGCGCTCGCTTCGATCGCGAGTGAGATCGCCGGCGTGAGTTACAACGCTATGCTCTTCGAGGTTTCCACCAAGCAAACCATCGGTCGCGTGAGCGGACTGGGGTGGGGCCTCGGCTACATCGGCGGCATCCTCGCGCTCGTCATCGTCGTCGCACTCAACCAATTCAACTGGTTCGGAATCGATGTGTCTGACGGGCTCGCCTATCGGTATATCGCCGTTGGCGCCGCAGTGTGGACAGTTATCTTCTCCATTCCTTTCATTCTCTGGGTGCCAGAGACCCTGCCACGAGAAGATCGACCGAAGGTCGGGTTCTTCCGAAGCTATGCTGTCTTGGTTGGAGACCTGAAGAAGCTGTTCCGCGAACATCGACAGACCTTCTGGTTTTTGATTGCAAGTGCGGTCTACCGCGATGGACTCGCGGGTGTATTCGCCTTCGGTGGCATTCTCGCAGCGGTCTCATTTGGCTTCTCGCCGAACGAGGTCATCATCTTCGGCATCGCGCTGAACCTCGTCGCAGGTGTGTCAACGATCATTTCGGGCCGCCTTGACGACCGCGTGGGACCACGAGCGATCATCATCACGTCGCTCATTGTGCTCATCGCGAGTGGGCTATTCATCTTCTTCTTCCGCGAAGGAGGGGCTGTGATCTTCTGGATCGGCGGGATTATTCTCTCCGCAGGTGTTGGCCCCGCTCAGGCGTCAAGCCGTTCGATGCTCAGCCGCATGACCCCTGCAAACACTCAGGGGGAGATCTTTGGGCTCTACGCGACCACCGGGCGGGTAATGAGCTTCCTCGCACCGTGGATGTGGGGGCTGTTCATTGGCGTGTTCGGGGCCACCCACTTCGGCATACTCGGCCTGATGCTTGTGCTCATCGTCGGGCTCGTGATTCTCGTCACCTTCGTGAAGAAGCAGCCGATCGGCACAGCAGCGGAGCGA
Source organism: Leucobacter sp. (assembly GCA_052106035.1). Lineage (GTDB taxonomy): Bacteria > Actinomycetota > Actinomycetes > Actinomycetales > Microbacteriaceae > Leucobacter. Next base: position 1,724 of record JBQEBC010000029.1, read on the forward strand.
CCGATCGGCACAGGAGCGTAGCGTTGGCTACGGCAGCGCGATCCCCCCGGTGTCGAGGCTACGACGCTTGTCGCGGCGCTCGACCGCAAGACTCACGAGCATGAGAACGAGCCCGACAGCAGTCAATGCTGCCCCCACCCAGCCTGGGGAGAGGTAGCCAAAACCCCCTGCGATCACGAGGCCGCCGAGCCATGCCCCGAGACTATTCGCAATGTTAAATGCCGCGTGGTTCAGCGCAGCACCGAATAGCTTCGCCTCGTTTGAAACTCTAATCAGTCTTGACTGCAGCGATGGCATGAGGAGCGCCGAGGTTCCGCTCGCGAGAAATGCGAACACGAACAGCCCGACCGGGGTATCTGCAAACTGTGTGTACAACACAATCGCCACCAGTGAGAGCACGAGCCCCCACACCACCGCAGAGCCCGGGTTTCGATCCGTGAGGTAACCTCCAATGAGATTTCCGATCGTCATGCCAATGCCCATGGTCGCGAGCACCCAGGGCACCACTGCAATCGAGAATCCGACTTCCCGCGTCGTCACCTCCGCAATGTAGGAGTACACGGCGAAGAACCCCCCAAATCCGATCGAGCTCACTCCCACCATGATCCATACCCGTGGGTTCTTGAGCGCGCCCAGCTCACGCCGCGGGCTCCGCTCTGGATTACCCGCATACTTGGGGAGGAACAACGTCACGAGCACGAGCGTGATCGCGAAGAGGAGTGCGACAAGCCCGTAGACCCAGCGCCAACCGAGGTATTGACCGAGCATGGTAGACAGCGGTACGCCGACCATGTTTGCGACGGTGAGGCCAGACATCGCGAGCGCGATTCCTCGCCCCTGGCTCCCAGGGCCCATGAGCCGGCCCGCGAGCAGGGAAACAACGCCGAAGTATGCGCCGTGCGGAAGACCTGCGATAAAGCGGAACAGCGCCACGGATCCAAACGTTGGCATGAGCGCCGAGGCGAGTGTGCCGAGGCAGAGCAGCACGATCAGCCAATAGGTAAGCGTGGTTTGCGACATCCGCGCCCCGAATACCGCGACCGCGGGGGCACCCGCAACCACCCCGAGCGCGTACACGGTGATAAGCATGCCTGCGTGAGCGATGACCTGCTGCGGGTTCTGCTCGTACCCGGGAAGCAGGTCATGTGCGATTCCCGGGAGCAGCCCCATCGTCGCAAACTCGCTAATACCGATCGCGAATCCGCCGAGCGCAAGCGCGAACAGCGCGAGATTACGCTGAGTCGTTGAGAGCTGCACCATATTCCGCTTTACCTTTCAAGGAAGAAAAACTATTTCAACCGTCGTTGTTCAAGTTCCCAGTACTCGAGCCCAAAGGCCTGCGCCTCGGTGACCGTTTGATACCCACCCATGCGACTCGTCGCCTGTATGAGGCGGATCGTGTGCCGATAAATGTCCATCACTACGGCCGCAGCCTTCGGCGAGGAACCGATGGCGAGGAGTCCCAGCTCAGGGTGCAAAATTACACGCGGAGTGGGGTCGAGCATGCGAAGGTCGTCGCCCGCCGTACTATTTCGTTCGAAGTATGCGCGGTACTCGGCAACATATTCGGCGATATCATCACCGATGAGCGGCACCCGTTTGGTGCGGATGACATGTTCAAGTGTTGTCGGCCCCAAACTCGTCACCTGTGCAAGATCCGGGCGCTCCATAAATGCGCGAACCTCGACATCGTCACACTGAAGCACTGTGAGGTCGGGTTCGGTAGAGTGCGCGCGCAGGTCTCGTACGAGGGCCTCAGCGATCGGGGAGTCTGTCTGCAGGCCACCCACTGAGTCGCTGAATGGGGCGCGCAGATCCTCCCCCTGTGTGTTGATATACGCTTCGGCGCGCTCAACAAGCTCTAAGTGCAACCGTAAGGTCTCTTCGACTGAGTCACCCATCGTGAACAGCCCGTGGTGCTGAAGCACCATTGCTCGCGCTTTGCCGCCGGCCTGCTGCCAGAGCGCTGGCGCCAGCTTCGCGAGTTCAAACCCGGGCATCACATACGGCACGCGAACGACGTCCTCCCCAAACACTTCCGCGACCAAATCGAGCCCTCTTGAGGTGTCGGTAAGCGCCACGATCGCGTCTGCGTGTGAGTGGAGCACTGAAGCAAACGGTAGGGCGTGGTGGAGCAGCGCCTCGATGGTTGGAGCCGGTTGACCGGGAAGCACGGTGGCCGCGGCATAGCCTTCCATCATCGCGATATCGCTCAGTTCATCACGCGCGAGGAGGGTGTCGAGGTCTTCCCGACGCAGCTGCACGAGACCGTCAAGAACAAGCGAACCTAGATCAAATCCTGACGCTTTCGCCCAAATGAATTCGTCGTTCTTCACAGAGGTATTGCCGCCGCCGTGCAACACGAGAAACGGGTCTTGACCAAGTTGTTTCGAGGCTTCAACTGTTTGCTGCCTCAGCGTAATCAGGTCATTGTCAACGCCCTGGGCGACCATGTCACTACTCCCTCATTCAAGTTCCTTGCCGTGGAATATCGGATATCCCCGGAAATGGGTGTGCGGTCGACGCGTCGCGCCGACCGCACACCCAACACTTGAGCCTAGTCTTCGGCTCCGCCTGAGAGCTCACGGTATTCCGCGTGCGCCTGCTCAGGGGTGACTCCTCCGTGCACAACAGAGCGCACAGCCTGAATCATTGCTGCGGGGGCCTCACGCTGGAAGATGTTGCGACCCATGTCGACACCTGCCGCACCCTCAGAGATTGCCTTGTACGCCATCGTGAGTGCGTCGAGCGATGGCAGCTTCTTTCCGCCAGCCATGATGACCGGTACGGGGGTGCCCGACGTGACCTGCTCAAACCCTTCCTCGCAGTAGTACGTCTTCACCATCTGAGCACCCAGCTCAGCGATGATGCGCGTTGCAAGGCCGAGGTACCGCGAGTCGCGGGTGAGCTGAGTGCCCACCGCGGTGACACCGAGCACGGGAATGCCGAGGCGGAGACCCGCATCGATCTGCTGCGTGAGGTTGTGTACCGACTGGGTTTCATTCTCGCCACCGATAAACACCTGCACGGCAACGGCTGCCGCGTCAATGCGCGCAGCATCTTCCATGTCCATCGCGATTCGCTCGTCAGAAAGATCCTTGAGAATCGACGGGCCACCAGATGCGCGCACCACCAGTGCGGTGTCGATTGACGCCGGCACAACCGAACGCAGAATGCCACGGGTGGCCATGAGCGCGTCTGCCTGAGGGGCGAGCGGAACGATGTTGAGATCCACACGTTCGAGGCCACTGGTTGGGCCTTGGAAATAGCCGTGGTCGAATGCGAGCATGACCGTGCGGCCATCTTCCTTGAAGATGCGCGACAAGCGGTGACGCATGCCAAAATCGAGCTGGCCCGCACCCTTCACTGGGGAACCCTGGGTCACCTGTGGGGTGCCGATACCAAAGTCCTTCGAATCGATGTTGCCTTCAAGATCTGCCATGGTGCAGTCCCTTCTCTCGTTTGTGTGTGAAATCTGTGCGCGAGCAAGCGTTAAGCTGCGGCTGCGCTCTTTGCGGTCGCGATTGCCTCAGCCGGCACTGCGTCACCCGGAACCCACGGCACCTGCACGCCGTCGGCCGGGTCATAGGGCGCCTTGACGAACACGGCACGGAACACGACGTCCGAATTGTTGACGAAGTAGTGCATTTCGCCCGGGTCGCAACGCACAATGTCGCCGACATTCAGGTCGTAGCTCTGCTGGCAATCGATCCACACCGTCGCCTGCCCCTCGATGACGACGAAGCTCTCTTCGATTTTCGCGTGGTAATGATTTGACGCGTCGTCACCCGGGCGCAGCTGCACAACACCGAAGTCGGTACGGGGACCGCGCATGACGTAACCTGGGCCGAACTCTCCAAATCGGAATTCGGCGTTGCTGGTTTTCGTGAGTTCCATGGTTTCTCTTTCTTGTTTCTTTCAGCTACCTGGCGCGCGCCAAAGTGAGCTTGTGATTCCTGAGTTCATGAGTTCGAGCTGCGGCGCGTATGCGGCGACCCACCGGTCGCGCACCTCGCGGTATGCCTCGTGTGCGTCAGCGTTCGGGGTAACCTCACGTTCCCACGACACCCATTGCTGGGCCGCGGCCGATGGGCTGTCGAAGACCCCAGCACCGGCTGCCGCACAGGCAGCCGCCCCCTGCGCGGTGGCCTCGGTGACGGCGGGGATGCGGATCGGGCGACCGAGTACATCGGCGACGAGTTGCGTCCACATTTCGCTCTTTGCTGACCCTCCGGCGAAGACAATCGTTTCGGCGCGGGTGCCGCTGAACTCCTCGACCATTTCGAGGTTCATCGCCGCAACAATGGCGGCGTTCTCGAGCAGCGAGCGGAACATCGCCGCGCGCACTCGGGGGCCGCCGTCGAGGGACAGGTTAAGAAATGAGGGCGCCGCGTGCTTCCACTGACGGTAGTTCATGACATCGGAGAAGATCGGAATCACACCGTCTGACCCGATCGGCACCTGTGCTGCGGCTTCTGTGAGCACATCGAGTGGATCGCGGCCGGTCTCCCGTGCGATCTCGATCTCTTCGTGGGCGAAGGTGTCGCGGAACCACCTGATCGCTGTGCCCGTGTGGAACGCGATCGCCTCGGCCTGCCACATGTTCGGGATCGCTGCGGCGTTCACACGAACGCGCATCTCAGGGTCGACGTTGGGTGTCGGAAGGTTCACAAACTGCTGCCAGAACGTGCCCGCCACAATTGCTGCCTGCCCTGGCTCGGTGAGTCCCATGCTCAGCGCGGCGAGCTGGGCATCTCCGCCACCGAGAACAACACGCGTTGAAGTGCTCAGCCCGGTCTGCTCTGCAGCGCTCGCGGTCACCTGCCCAATGACGGTACCGGGTTCTGAGGTCTCGGGAAGCAAGTCATCACGAAGCCCGCAGAGGCGAAGCAGTTCTGGGTCGCCCGCGCGGCTTGCGAGCGACACGAACCCAGAAGTGGATCCGTTCGAGGGCTCCATTGCGCGCTCACCGCTCAGCCGGAACAGCACCCATTCGCTGAGCATGAGCACAGTCGCAGCTCGGTCATACAGATCGCGCCGGTGGGTTTTCAACCACAGAAGCCTGGGGCCTGCAGCGAGCGCAAACGTTTGGCCGGTTGCACCATAAATGCGTTCTTCGAGCCCCGGGTTTGCCGCAAGTTCACGCACCTCGGCCTCAGCTCGAGCATCGACGTTCGCGCACGCCCACACCTCTTGTCCATCGCTATCGAGCAACACGATGCCCTCGCGCATGGAGGTCGAGCTGACCGCTGCGATGTCTGAGCCAGCAACGCCGGCTTCCGCGAGCGCTTCGCGGATGATCTCAACGACCAGCGCCCAGTTGCGCTCGGTCGCAAAACTCATTGAGCCGGGAACGCCGGGCTCAGGGTCGTGTTCCCAGCTGCGCTGGGAAATGGCGACCGGGGTGCCCGTCATATCGAATACGCACGCACGCACCGATCCGGTGCCCGCGTCGATTGCGAGTACATAGCTCATCGAGTGATTCTCCTCCGCCTAAACTTCGACGCCCTCGGCCGCGAGCAGCGCCCGGGCGACGTCTTCTGTAGTGACCAATACATCGAGATACTCGCCGCGCAAGGCCCCGAGAATTGCATCGACCTTGGACATGCCTCCGGCGATACCGACGACATTAGGAATGTTTCGCAGCTCGTCGACGCCGATCCCAATGCGACGTTCGTGCAGTGAGAGGTCAAGCACCTCACCGTTCGCATCGTAAAAGATGCCAAGAATGTCGCCGACAGCACCGAGCTTTTGAAACTCAACGAGCTCTGCGTCAGTCACATACCCTTCTTGGGCAAGCGTGGCCTGCTCGGCAAGTGCACCAATGCCAATGAGTGCATGATGCGCTGAACGCGAATGCTCAAGGGCGTTCTGAATCACTGCCTCAGAACGTAGTGCGGAGGCAAGTTCGAGTGACGACACCACAATGGGTGCTGGAATAGCGGCATCGAAATGTGGGCCAGGGATCGTGCGTTCGCGCCGAAGCGTTGGCACGTACGTGTTCACACCGCCGGTGAGCGCGACGGTGTTGATCTTCTCGGTTTGCTCAACGGGAAGCCGCTCCATTGTGGCCTGCACCGTTTCCCCCCAGCCGAGCGCAAGCGTCTGACCGGTTTCGAGCATGTTCTGGAGGTACTGCGCGCCGCCGCGTGCCAGGCGGTGCGAGATCGCTTGTGGATCGGTTGGTTCAACTTCGAGCGCTGGTGGCACCAGGGCTTCCTTGAGGTTAAACGTCTCACGAAGCTTGCGCCCAACCTGGAATGCGTCGAAGTTGCTCGACCCGAGTGTGAATGTGACGATGCCGGTCTGCCGACTGCGCTCAAGTAGACGCCCCGCTGTGGCCCGAGAGATAGACAGTCGCTTTGCGACCTCGTCCTGGGTGAGCTGGTCTACGTAGTAGTACCAGGCTGCCCGCAGAAGCTGCTCGCGGGTTTCCCAGTTGGTGCTGTCTGCGCCGGCCATTGCACATCCTCTCAGGCGTGGTACGTGGAACAAAGTATGGGGTGTGGTGAGGGGCGTGCCCCTCACCACACGTGACGACTAGAAGTCGAAGTCGTCGATGTTGTCTGCAGTGAAGACAGTACGCTCGGGCATCACGATGATGCCGTTGCCGTCTGCCTCGTAGTCGTAACCCTGAACTGAGTTCGGCTGAACTTCGAGTTCCCCGAAGCCCTCGACCTCGAAGGTATCGCCTACGTTGAGCTCTTCGCCCTCAATGAGCATCTTGGCAACGTGCACCGAGAGGGCGCCCTGTGCCTGTGCATCCCAAAGCGCGAAACGCTTGAGCGTGCCGTTTGCGATGTATTCCTTCATCGCGTTCGGGGTTGAGAAGCCAACGAGAGTGATGTCCGTACGGCCAAGGTTCTCAAGCGCCTGTGCGGTACCCGGGAGGGCGTTTGCGTCAGGAGCGATGATTGCCTTGAGATCGGGGTTTGCGTTGATGAGCGCCTCAGCCTGCTGCACAGCCTGCTCGGTCTGGTTCTCCGAGAAGATCGTGTCAACGATCTCCCAGCTGGTCTCTTCACCGATGATCGACTTCGCGACCTCGGCCCACTGGTTCTGGTCAGTCACCGTCGGGCTCGAGTAGTGGAATGCCACCTTCGCCGTATCGTCCGCCGCAATGTCCTCGAGAGTCATGTCGACGAGAAGCTTCCCGAGCTGATCGGGCGTGCCCTGGCTGATGTAGAACTGGCGGCACTCTGGGTTCACGTCAGAATCCCAGGTGAGGGTGACAACGCCTTGGTCGCGTGCCTTCTCCAGCGACTGGCAGAGCCCGTCGGGGGTGGTCGATGACACGATGACCGCGTCGAAGCCCTGACCCACATAGGTGTTGATGAGCTCAACCTGCTTGGCTGCAGATGCCTCCGGCGAGCCGAGGTACTGCACATCGAGGCCGAGCTCTTCACCGGCAGCAACGGCACCCTCGCCGCCAGCTTCGAAGAAGCCAACTCCGGTGAGCTTCGGGATGAACGCAATCTGCGCGCCGTCTGCGCTGCCCGAATCTCCGCCGGCATCATTCGCGTCACCGCCGCCTGAGCTGCAACCGGTGAGGGCAACTACGCCCACTGCGATGGCCGCAACTGCGACCTTCATTCGATTCTTCATCGAATCTCTCCAATCATTTGGTGGCAATGACTTGCCGTTTTCTGGGTTATTTGTGAGTTGAATTACTTGTGAGTTGAATTACTTGTGAGTCTCAATCGGTGCAGGGATCTCCAACACCTCGGTTTCTGAGCGTCTGCGCACCGTGCTGCGCCGCACGCGGTTGTTCCGGGCCTTCTCAGACCACCGGCCACTCCACCAGCGCAAGCTCGCCACCGTGACGAGGATCACACCGGTGAACACTGCAACCTCGTTCTCGGTAAGCCGCGCAAACCGCAGACCCTGCTGCAGAAACCCGATCACGAAGGTTGCGACGATGACGCCGAAGATCGTGCCTTCGCCGCCATACATTGAGACGCCACCGATCACGACGAGCGTGAGTACCGGCATGAGCAGCGCGCTTCCCACGTCTGCACGTGCTGAGCCGACATACGAGGAGAGGAGAATTCCGACGATGCCAGCCGCAAACGCGGTCAGCATGTACGCGCCGATGAGTACGGCATCAGAACGGAAGCCTGCGTATCGAGCGGCTACCGGGTTCGCACCAATGAGTCTTGCCTGGCGACCGAACGTCGTACGGCTGAGCAGAATGGCAAACAGAATTGCGAAGACGATAAAGACGATCAGCATGTTTGGCAGCCCAAACGTCTTGCCGCCCGCGAGCGCGGTGAACTCCTCGGGAAGCCCAGAGACTCCTTCAAATGCTGACACCCCACCTAGCCCTGAGGCGGCGAGCGCAAGGCCTGCGAACAAGAACTGAGTGCCGAGCGTAATCACCATCGGGTTTGCACGAGTCACGATGATGAGCACGCCGTTCAGAAGCCCTGCTAAGAGTGCGGCGACGAGCCCCACAACAACAGCCACCCAAATGTTTGCACCAGATTTGAACGTCACACCCATGATGATCGCGGCGAGCGAGGCAATCGACGCGAAACTAATGTCGATGCCGCCGGTGATCATGACGATTCCGAGCGGGAGAGCGATGATGCCGAGGTAGACAAAGTCAGACATCGAGAACAGCATGCGACTGGGGTCGAGGAACTTCGGGCTCAGCGCACTAAACACGATGAGCTCAAGTATCAACACGCCGATGAGGCTGACTTCCCAGCGAGCGAGTGGCTTCAGCCAAGTCTGCAACGTTTTCATGAGCGAACCTCACTTTCAACTGGATCGTGACTCGGGCCCGGTTCATCTTCGAGTGCCGCATACCGTGAAGTGAGGCGGCGCTTCGAGACGAGCGCGCGCACTCGCGAGTCGGCGAACAGCGCGAGGAGCAAGATTGCACCGATAACGGTGTCCGACCATGAGCCAGGAATACCGAGGAAGCTCAACGAACTTGTCGCTGTGGTGATGAAGAGCGCACCGAATACCGCTCCGACGACTGTGCCAACGCCGCCGGTGAGCGAGACTCCACCAATCACGGCAGCTGCGATAGCCCGCATCTCAATGCCCTGGCCTGCCTGGTTTCCGATCGAACCGATCTGGGCGAGAAATACCAGTGCTGCAAGACCAGCGAGCATCCCCGAGAGTGTGAACGCGAGAATCACAAAACCGTTGGTTGAGATTCCAACCAGGTACGCACCGTCAGAGTTGTCACCGGTTGCGTAAAAGCTCCGCCCAAACTTTGTTCGCGCCATGATCCACACAATGACGGCGACCAGCACGATGGTGGCCCACACCAGGACGGGAAGGCCAAGGAAATCGATTCGCCCGATCTGGCGGTATGCCGACGGGAGGCTCTCGATCGAGTACCCGCCGGTGACGAGGAACGATATGCCTCGATACGCCGTGAGCGTGCCGAGCGTCATAACGATGGACGGCACATGCCCGTACGTCACTCCGATTCCATTAATCGCGCCCAGCACGGCGCCGACCGCAATCACGGCGAGAACCGCGATCCAGATCGGTGCGCCGTCGCGCATGATCATTGCGCCGACGATTCCGGAGAGCGCGAGCGTCGAACCGACAGACACGTCGATGTTTTTCGTGATGATGACGATCGCGCTGCCTGCGCCAAGCAGGGCAAGAATGACTGTGGAGTTTAAGACGCGCGCGAGGTTATCGGGTGAGGCGAAGGTGCTGTGGAACAGGCCAACGATCACGATGAGGAGGACAACACCACCAATGGTGATGAATTCACGCTGTTTCAACAAAGCTTTCATGGTTATTTGCCCTCTCCCGCGGATCCGAAGGACGCGTCTCTCACAGATTTCAAACTAATTTCTTCCCCCACGATTTCTTGGCGAATGCGCCCCTCGCGCATCACCACCACCCGGTGGCTGAGATCGACAACTTCTTCGAAGTCTGAAGAAATCAAAACGACTGCGAGTCCTTCTTTCGCGAGTTGGTCAATGAGAAGGTATAGATCCTCACGTGCACCGACATCGACGCCTCGTGACGGCTCATCGAGAATGATGACGCTGGGCTCTGCAGCGAGCGCCTTCGCGAGTGAGACCTTCTGCTGGTTTCCACCGGACAGGTTCGCGAGGCGGCGCTTGCGGCTTCCCGCCTGCAGTGAGAGATCTTGCGAGAAGCGGTCCGTGAGCTCGTGCTCCTTGCGCGAGTTCATCATGCCGGCGGTGCTTACCTTGCGGAGCACCGATGCCGTCATATTGTCGACAATGTCTCCGATGAGGAAGATGCCGTGGGCGTGCCGATCTTCGGGAACATATGCGAGCCCACGAGCGAGTGACCTTCTCGGTGACGGCCGATCGAACGGTTCGCCCTTCAACACAATCGAACCTGTCCCTGGGCGCAGACCATACAGGGTCTCTGCGAGCTCAGTTCGCCCGCTTCCCACCACACCAGCGATGCCGAGCACCTCACCCGGATACACCTCGAATGCGATATCGGCGAAGCCCTGACCGCTCATGCCACGCACCTGCAGTGCGGGTGTGCCTGTGCGGTCAATCACTGCGGCACTGTTGCTGCGCTGCTGGATCTGCGCGTCTGGCACCATTGCCTGCACGAGAGCGTCAATGTCGACGTCGGAAGTCTTTTCTTGCAGCACCATGTTGCCATCGCGCAACACGGTCACCCGGTGGCAGAGTGCAAAAATCTCCGACATGCGGTGGCTCACATAGAAGATGCCAACTCCGCTTTCTGCGAGTTGCCGCAGCTGGGAGAAGAGACGATCCACTTCGCGCGCCGTGAGCGCTGCCGTGGGCTCATCTACGATGAGCAGGCGTGCTTCGCGCAGGATCCCTCGCACGAGTTCGATGAGCTGCTGGTCGGAGATTGATAGCTCACTCGCTGGCTGTTCAAGATCAATCGGGTGCCCGAGCGAGGTGATGACATCGGCAACCTGAGCTTTGGTGACCTTGCGCTTGCCGAGGGCGAGCACCACGTTTTCGTAGACTGACAGGTTCGGAAACAGCTTCGGCTCCTGAGGAACCATGTACACCGAGTTCGCGTGCGCGGCTTTCGGCGAGAGGTTTTTGACCTCGTTCCCACCGATGGTGATTGTGCCCGAGTCTGGCTCAATGACGCCGGTGATGGCCTTCATGAGCGTCGACTTCCCGGCGCCGTTTCCTCCGACGAGTGCGTGGATCTCGCCCTCGTGCACATCGATGTTTACTCCTTGAAGTACGGGGTTTCCTCCGTAAGACTTCCAAAGTTCTTCGACCTCGGCGACTAATGACCGTTGCGTCAGTGTGTCTGACAAGTGTCACCTCCACGACAATGTGAGCATTCCCCCAGGGCAAGAGCATGTGCTCACCCATCAATTGAAACGATTGTGACATATGCTCATCCCCTAAGCAAATGTAAACACAACGAACGTTATCGAACCGTAGCGTGTCGGGTCCGGTGAACGACAAGTTGCTCCTGCGCTGCAATGTGACGCTGGCGCGCGAGCGTCGATCCATACGCGCGTCACGGTAACCTATTTGGGTGCCCCGCCCCGAACTTAGCCCTGAGCAGCTTGCCGTCTATGAACGCATCGAGCACACACGCGAGCACCTCTTCATCACCGGGCGCGCCGGCACCGGCAAGTCAACGATTCTGAACCATCTCGCGTGGAACACGTCGAAGATTATCGCAGTGTGCGCTCCCACCGGCGTCGCTGCGTTAAACGTCGGCGGGCAGACGATCCACTCGCTGCTTCGCCTGCCGACCGGCATCATCGCTGATCACGAGCTCGATCAGCCGGCAGAGCTCAAAAAAATGCTTGCCTCGATCGACACCCTCGTCATTGACGAGATCTCAATGGTGTCGGCGGATCTCATGGATGCGATCGACCGTTCACTCAGGCTGGCCCGCGGTAAGAAGCACGACCCGTTCGGCGGCGCACAGATCATCATGTTCGGTGATCCGTTTCAACTTCCACCGGTGCCGCCGCGTGATCCACACGAGCGCGCCTACTTCGATGACACCTATCGCTCACTCTGGTTTTTCGACTCGAATGTCTGGCAGGCCGCACCGCTCACCGTGATCGAACTCACTGAGGTGCATCGGCAGCGCGACGACCGCTTCAAAGAAATCTTGGGGGCCGTACGCTTCGGCGTCGTGGAGGAAACCCACGCGAGCGAACTCAATACTGCGGGCTCGAGGCCCGCACCCCGCGACGTTATCACTCTCGCCACTACCAACGCGACGGTGAATCGCATCAACGCTGAGCGACTCGCTGAGATTCGTGGATCATCACTCAAGGCCGTCGCCGAAGTTACCGGAGAGTTTCGCGAGAATACCTATCCGGCTGATGAAGTGCTTGAACTGAAAGCAGGCGCGCAGGTAATGTTTCTGCGCAACGACCCCGATGGGCGTTGGGTAAATGGCACCATCGGCACGGTCTCACGCGTTGATGGCACCGTGTGGGTCGAGATAGGGCGAGCGAGCGGAGACCCCGAAGAATTCGAGGTCGAACCCACCGTGTGGGAGCGCTATCGGTACCGGTACGACGCGGAAACAAAGAAACTCGAGAAGGAAGTCGTGGCGGAGTTCGAACAGTTCCCGCTGCGACTGGCGTGGGCGGTGACGATCCACAAATCACAGGGGCACACGTATGACGCCGCAGAAATTGACCTCGGACCACGCGCATTTAGCGCCGGACAAACCTACGTAGCACTCAGCCGAGTGCGCTCGCTCGAGGGGCTCTACCTCGCCCGCCCACTGCAACCCCGTGACGTCATTGTCGACCCGAACGTGGTGCGTTTCATGCAGGAGCGGTCAGAACTCTCCTAGCGCGCTCAGCTCGCGAGCGCTGCCGCAATCGCTGCGCGGAGAGCTGGATCCCCCGGCTCAGTCTTCGAACGGAACCGCACGATGCGAGGTGTGCCCCCACCGGATGGATCGCGATCCACCACGAACTTCTCGAAGTTCCAGCGCACAAGCCCAGCCTTGCCTTCGGGGTCCTTGCCCTTACGCAGCTCTTTGAAGAGCGGATCGGTGCCGCGGCCGTTCACCTTGGTCTTTGCGAGGAGCGGGAATGTGACCCCGTAGTTCATTGAGCAGAACTCAGCGATCTCTTCATCGGTGCCCGGCTCTTGCATCATGAACTGATTACACGGTACACCGATGACAGCGAGGCCCTGTGGTGCGAACTCCTTGTACAGCTTCTCAAGTCCCGTATACTGCGGCGTGAACCCGCACTTCGACGCGACATTAATAATAAGGGCCGCCCCCGGTGCGATGTCACCGAATCGCTTCGTCTCGCCACTAGGGAGTTGGACTTCGATGTCTCTGATCATGCGCCCAGGCTACTCCGCCCACCCGTGAGACGTCACTTTTTGTTGTTTCACGCGAATGAAACAAAAAAAATTGAAGTGTAGGTGGGGAGCGCAGACCATATAGCGGGGGGTTTAACAACCTTGCGCGGCGCATCACCCACCAGGTTGCGATGAGCGCTATGGCCGCGATCCCAAGCCCGACCGCAGCAAGCATCGGCTTGGTAATTGCAGCGACGATCGCGCCCATCTGTGGCACAAAGATGAGCAGCAAGACGACGAGCACGAGGGCGAGACCAAGTGCCACAAAGGTGGGGCCCTTATTCCCAAAGCGCACCCACACCGCGCCGAAGACCCCGCCCAGACTGGTCGATACGAACGCAAGGATGAAGACCGTTGCGAAGAGTACGAACGGGTTGCCCGCGCCCAGCATGTAGATATCGAGAGCGTAGACCCCAAAGAACCAGTGATTCGTTGCGAGCTCAATTCCGAGCAGTGCAAGCATAAACAGCGCGATGAAAGCAGAAAGAATGAGGTTTGCAATCGCCGTACCGAATACGTGCGCCCGTCTCGTCGCACCGAGCGCCAGCGCATACGGATACGTAGTTGCGACCGCTTGCACGCCGTAATAAATCAGGAATCCTGGAAGTGACCAAATCATCCCCTGGTTCCATCGAGCCCCGTCAGCGTAATCGGCTGACGACGGATCCATACCACCACGCTGTAGCACAAACGAGATCAAGGCAGTGATGACAAGTACCATGAGGACGATCTGAGTGGGAATTCCGAACATCACCATGGGTTTGTTCATGTGTAATCGTGTGACCTTTAGTGCGTGATTCATGATCGTGCTCCTTCCAAAGTTGCTGGGCTTTCTCCGCCGTCGAAGCCGTAAGCCGCGACGAGTTCTTGCAGCGAGACAGCGCCAAATTCAAGATGAGTATCCGCTGCGGAATTGCGATCCGCAGCGGTCGCCTGCCCACTCACCACAAAGGTTGCGAGCCCGCCCACTCGGTGGCGGCTGAGCACGGTACGGCCGGCCGCATATGCGTCGACTGCTTCGGCCGGGCCAGACACTTGGTGCGCAGCTCCTCGAAGCTCGTCGACATCTGCGTCTTGCACGATGCGGCCCTGGTCGAGGATCACGACCCGTTCGAGCAGACGATCCATCTCGTCGATGAGGTGCGTCGACAAGACAATCGTGCGCGGGTGCGCCTGATAATCGCGAATTAACACGTCGTAGAAGTAGTGCCTCGCCGTCGCATCAAGTCCGAGGTAGGGCTCGTCGAAGAACGTCACTGGGGCTCGTGACGCGAGCCCCAGCACGATGCCGAGCGCCGAAGTTTGACCGCGTGAAAACTTCTTGATGACCGTCTTCGTCGGGATACGGAAGAGCTCGACGAGTTCGTTGGCAAGCTCTTCGCTCCAATTCGGGTAGAAGATCTTCGCGGCTCGCAGCGCATGCTTGAGCTTGTAGTCGTCTGGGTAACGCTGGTTATCTCGAATGAAGCAGAGCTGGTCAATCACACCGGCATTCTCGAAGGGAGTCTCGCCGAAAATACGCACCTCCCCCGACGTCGGCCGATCTTGGGCAGTTGCGAGCGACATGAGCGTTGTCTTTCCCGCGCCGTTTCGGCCGAGGAGGCCGGTAATGGTGTTCTCGCGAATGTTCACCGTGACACCGTCCAGAGCGCGAATGGATCCGTGGACCCTTGTTAAGTTTCTAGCTTCTATTGCGTAGTTCATGGGTTTCTCAATCTCTCGTTGGGGCAGCGCCAGCCTCATCGATCAGTCGCACAAGCGCGACTCGATCTAGGCCTATGGTCTGGGCTTCTGCAAGCAGCGGGTGGATGAAGTCGTTCACAAATCGTTCTCGCCGCTCGGCTTCGATCCGCTCCTTCGCGCCTTCGGCGACGAACATGCCGATGCCGCGACGTTTGACGAGGATGCCCCGGTCGACAAGCAACCCGAGCCCTTTCCCCGCCGTTGCTGGGTTAATACGGAGGTATGCTGCGAGTTCGTTTGTTGAGGGCACTTGCATACCCTCGTCGTACTGACCTCGCAAGATGTCATCGACAATGCGTTCAGCGAGCTGGATAAAGATGGGCCGTGAATCGTCAAACACGGTTCACCTCGCTTCCTAGGTGTTCGTCGCCGCGAAAACATACATCGCAACTTCCTTGGTTAGTTACTTCACTAATGAACCTACGCACCGAGCTCCGGCCTGTCAACCCTTCCACATAAAAAATGCGCAGGATTCTTCGTTTAACCATCTGGTTTAAACGAAGAATCCTGCGCATTTCATCCCGCTTTGAACGGGTGTGCGAGGACACTCAGGTCAGCGGTGCTACGCCTTGAGCGCCTCGCGAATTTTCACGCGGGCACCGGTACGAAGGATCGATCCTTCGTAGATGCGGGCAGCGAGTCCAAGCACGAGCGCAATCGACACGGCGAGAATACCGAGCGAGAGGATCGGCTCCCACCATTCCGCCGTGCCCAAGTAGAGCCGCATCGGCATACCGACGGGAGCGGAGAACGGAATGTAGCTCATGATCGACAGTGCAAGCGGATTGTCATTAAATAGGATGATGGCGATGTACGGCAGCATGACAAGCATCATCACGGGGCTCGTCACCGAGCCAATATCTTCCTGCCTCGAGACGAGAGCCGCGAGCGTCGCATAAAGCGTCGCGAGCAGCACGAACCCGAAGGCAAAGAGCACCGCAAACCAAATAAGCGCGGTCCCAAGTTCGCCAAGCAGCAGATCTTGTCCGGTCACCAGCATGCCCACTGCGGCGAGCGCAGCGATGGCAACGACCTGCGCAAGTGCCAGGATCGAGTTCCCGAGGATCTTGCCCGCAAGCATCGTACGGGCCGATACCGTCGCGAGGAGAATCTCAACAATGCGGGTCTGCTTCTCTTCGACGACACTCTGAGCGATCGTCGTGCCAAATGTCACGGCGCTCATCATAAACACAATGCCAAAGGCGATGGCGATGATGTATGCGAGGAACGGGTTACCGGCGTCTGGGTCTTCGGCAGCCAGTATCTCGACGTCCGGGGAGACAGTAAGCGCCTGCACAACCGACGTAGCGTCGACCTCGGCAACAATCACCGTGATACCAAGCGGGCCGTCGCCACCGGGAACAATCGCGGCCTCGACGTCACCCGAGCGCACGAGTTCCTCGGCTGCCGCCCGGTCAGCGACCGGATCAAGTTCGAACCCGGCCTGCTCGGCAACCGCACCCGCCTCGCCCACGACCGCGACCTTCACCGGCTCATCGCCACCACCGAAGCCCCCGGTCTTCGCCATGATCCCGCCGAACAATACGCCGGCGAGTGTGAGGAAGAGCAGCACACCGGTTGAGATGAGAAATGCTTTGGATCGCAGCCGCGTTGTAATCTCACGCTCGGCCACCAGCCAGGAGGCCTGGGCAGCACCCAGCTGCTTAAGCCCTGAATTTGGGGAAAGCTTGGTAGTCACTGGACGACCTCCTTAAAGATCTGGGCAAGGGATGGAACGATGGGTGCGAAGCGGCGAACGGACATGCCGGAAACCGCAGCCGCGAGCACGGCCTGAGCAGCCGCGTCGTTCTCTGCCTCGAAGCGGGCATACCCGCCGTCGAGGTGCGTGACCGTCACACCAGGCTGCTCACGCACCCAGCCGGCGTCGGCAGTATCACCTGTGAGCTCGATCTCGAACTCGCGCCCCGCGTGCGCCGCGCGAAGGGCTTCACGAGATCCTGACGCAAGAATCTTGCCGCCACCGATAACCGTAATGTCATCGCAAAGTCGCTCGACGATGTCGAGTTGGTGCGACGAGAACAGTACGGGTGCGCCCTTCGCAGCGTAATCACGCAATACACCAACCACCACGTCGACCGCCATCGGGTCAAGACCAGAAAACGGTTCGTCGAGCACGAGCGCAATCGGCTCATGAACGAGCGCCGCTGCGATCTGTGCGCGTTGCTGGTTACCGAGCGAGAGGTTCTCAAGCAGGTCGTTCGCGCGCTCCGCGAGGCCTAGTCGCTCGAGCAGCGCGCTCGCAGACGCCCTCGCAGCCTCGGCGCTCATACCGTGCAGTTTCGCGAGGTACACCAGCTGTTCCTGCACCTTCATCTTTGGGTAGAGCCCGCGCTCTTCAGGCATGTATCCGAAGCGGGTGCGATCCGCACGTGTGAGCTCATGTCCGTCAAGGGTGACGCGGCCAGCATCACTTGAAAGCACACCGAGCAAGATGCGCATTGTCGTGGTCTTCCCCGCGCCATTGCCGCCGACGAAGCCGGTCATGCGGCCACTCTCGACCATAAAGCTCACGTCTGAGAGCACTCGGCGCTCGCCGAAGCTGCGCGAGATGCCTTCTATCGAAATCATGCGGTTCCTTTCGTTCCGTCTTGCTTCAACGCTATTGCTTGACCCAGGGTTATCACCTCCCCCATGAGAGGGAAATAGTGTGAAGTGTGCGGCAGATCGGCAAGCGTTCAGACCGACACATCCGTCATTTGGAGGAGGTGTACCCCAGCGCTCGCCCGTACGCTTAGCTCATGAGCACGATCCACCATCCCTGGGTGCGGCCCAAACCCACTCGCGATATGTTGCGCGTTGATCTCGGCCTTGCATTACTCCTTGCGGTCGCAGCGCTCACCACTTCGCTGCTCTACCAACGCACCGGCATCTTTGACGAGTACCCAGACCCGTGGGTCTGGGTACTCGGGCTCGGTCTCAGCACGCTCCCCCTCGCACTGCGCCGGCGGTACCCCTCGCACGTCGCGGTATCCGTTGCCGTCGGGTTCTTCGTTGCAGGCCAATTCGGTGTGCCCGAGATTCTCATCATCAACATCACGCTATTTCTTGCGCTTTACACGGTCGGCGCGTGGGAGCCGAACCGACAGCTCGCATTCTGGGTGCGGTTTGGTATCGCGATCGCGCTCATCGCGTGGCTTGTCATCACGATGATCATCGCTTCATCTGACACTAGTGCGTACCCGGGCGTCTCACGCTCCGGGCTATTTTCTGCCTTCGCGACCTTCGCGGTGATTCAAATAATCACGAACCTCATTTATTTCGCGGGCGCGTTCTACTTCGGCGAGCGTTCCTGGCGATCTGCGAATGCGCAGGCGCGACTCGAAGCTCAGGGGCGCGAACTCGAACTCGAGCGCCACACGAGTGCCGCTCAGGCCGTCGCGCTTGACCGGGTGGCGATCGCACGTGAGCTTCACGATGTCGTCGCACACCACGTGTCAGTCATGGGCATTCAGGCCGCTGCCGCCCGTCGCTCTCTAGAACGCAATCCCGAGAGCGCGGCCGCATCGCTCGAACTCATTGAGAACTCTGCGCAGGCAACGGTCGAAGAGCTCAGACGGCTCCTGCATACGTTGCGCGCGCCAAACGCGGAGGGCGTCCCCAGTACACTCGGCATCGCGCAGATCCCTGAACTCGTTGAGGCCTCGCTGCGAGCCGGAGTGCCAACGACCTTCATCGTCGTGGGAGAACACCGGCCGCTCCCCATGCTCATCGATGTCGCTCTCTACCGGGTCACGCAAGAGGCGCTCACAAATGTGCGCAAGCACGCAGGCCGAGGTGCCGAGGTCACCGTGCGCCTGAGATTCACGCCTGACAGTGCGGAAGTCGAGGTGAGCGACACCGGCGTGCGCACAACACTCGCTCGCGAATCAACGCTGCCTGGTCTCGGCCTGCGCGGCATGCGCGAACGCATCGGTGCGGTGGGCGGATCGGTGACCGCCGGTCGACGCGAGTCCGGCGGATTCATGGTGCGCGCCGCAATTCCATATGCAGTGCTACCAGCTATTGCGACAATTGATGCGCAACATCCTGAAATACTGGACACATGATCCGCGTACTTCTCGTCGACGACCAAGCTCTCGTGCGGTCGGGGTTCCGCGTCATTCTCGACTCGGAACCCGACATCACGGTCGTGGGCGAAGCCACGAACGGCGCAGAAGCGGTGTCGCTTGCGGCTGAGCTCACGCCTGACGTGATCTGCATGGATGTTGAGATGCCCCTCATGAACGGCATCGAGGCGTCACGGCAGATTCTAAGCGGCGACCACAGCCCCGCGATCCTCATCCTTACGACGTTTGGTCATGAGGAGTACCTGTTCGATGCGCTTGCCACCGGGGTAAGCGGATTCTTGCTCAAGACGTCACGTGCCGAGCACCTCATCGATGGCGTACGCCTGCTCGCTGGCGGTGGTTCGCTCCTTGGGCCCGAGGTCACCGGAGCCGTGCTCTCGAGAGTGCGCGAGGGTGGGTCGAAGGCGACGTCAAAACCAGATGTTCAACCGACCCAGCCCGGGTCGGCCTTTGAATCGGCGCTCGCCGATGCACACCTCACGGAGCGAGAATGCGAAGTGCTCACGCTGCTTTCGAAGGGGCACACGAACGCCGAAATAGCTGGCGCGCTGTTTCTCGGTGAGGCCACTGTGAAGACGCACGTGTCGAACGTGCTGCAAAAGCTCGGCGTACGCGATCGCTTACAGGCGGTCGTGTGGGCGCACACTCGCAGCTAGTGCGACCCGGGGTCGCTTAAGCCGACACTTTTTGCGCGGCTAGATCGACAAAGACCGCAGTGTTGAATGCATACGCGCGACGCACCTCAGCAACCATCCGCTGTTGGTCGGCTTCGCCGAGTGCCTCACCGAGACGGTCGAGACCACCACGATACGCATTCTTAAATTCAACAAGATCGCCGAGTGCTTCGAAGTCGTAAAACGCGACACCTTCGCTCTCAAGGCCATGCTGCTTCGACACACGCCTCGAAATCATCTGGCCACCCGAGAGGTCACCGAGGTAACGCGTGTAGTGGTGGGCGACGATTCCAGGCAACCACTCCTCTGCGCCGAGTTCGCGGATGCGTGCTGCGTACTCGCTTGTCGCAGCGACTGGCTGAATCTGCTCACGCCACTGTGCACCGAGCAGAAACTCGAGGTCTGCCTCGAGTGCCGCCAGGCGTGTCAGTGCCGCGGGGTGGAAATCAGCGTACGAGGGATCCGCCTCGAGCTGCTTCGCAACTTCTTCGAGCGCCTCGTACATGAAGTAATGCTGAGCAGACAGGTCGATGTAATCCTGCTTGGTGCCCTTACCCCGCATGATTGTTTCCATGAAGTTGGCGCCCTCGCTGCTGGAGTGGTCGCCCCATGAGCTTTCGCGAATGACCTGCGAGAACGGCTTCGGGCCGGCCTCGTCAGTAGAGCTGGCCGCGTGAGGATTGCCACCGTGTGCACCGTGCGGGTGAGCGCCGCCATCATTCGGAGCTTCCGTCTGGTGCTCATCACGAGCGGGAACGCCAAGCGTCTTGCAGGCAGCCTGGTAGAGCTTCACGACCTCGCGACGAATCTCCGGGCGCTCTGCGATCTCACCCGATGGCCAGTTCACGCGCAACACGTGGTCCCCGGCAGCATCAGTTACGTTCCAGACGCCAGCCTTGGCGTCGAGACCCACCATCGTGCTTGCCGACGCATCTGGATATCCGAAAGCCTTGGCAATGAGGAGGGAATCCTCGGGGTGGTCGCCATTCATGTGGCCGGTTACCGCTGCAATCACAGCATCGTCAAAAATCATCACGCCCTACATTCTACTCGCCGCGATCACTCAGCGTCGACGGAGCGGCCGCAGAGTATCATCGGAGGGTTCGTGTCCCCGACATTTGCGGGTGAAGTAAGGCGGTTTTGTGTTCTCAAGATTCAAGCGGGTAGGCCCTCTAGCGGCGCTCAGTGTGCTCACTGTTGCAGCTCTTGGCCTCACCGCCTGCACCAACGGTGACACCGGCAGCAATGACACTGATGTCAAGACGGTGAGTGCTGAGGTCGCTTCGGCGGTCGATGACGCGCTTGCGAACGCACTGACGCTCAGCGGATCCACCGAAGCCGTTATCGGAGTGTGGGTGGGCGACGATGCTGCCTATGTTCGCGGGTACGGCGATGGCGTTGACGGGACCACCACCTTTCGCGCCGGCCAGTCATCGCAGCCAGTCATGTGCGCATTGTTGCTGGACCTTGTGGCCGAGGGCGAATTGTCGCTCGACCGAAAGATCGTGAGCGATATCACGCGGCAATCGGGTGTCGATGATGTCACTTACCGACAGCTCTGCAACCAGACATCGGGCATCGCCGATTTCAAGTCAGGCATTACTGAGCGCGTAACGAACAATCCCACGAGGCCGTGGCCAGAGCGAGAGCTCATTGCATACGGGCTTGCATCTTCGCCGCTCTCCTGGCCCGGAAAAGACGTGCACCTTTCCGATACAAATGCTCTGTTGCTCGATCGCGCTATCCGCCTTCACACTCACGAGTCAACCTCACAGTTACTCAAGGAACGCGTGTTTACGCCGAGCGGCATGAACGCGTCGTCGTATCCGTCAGATCTTGATAGCGCCCCAATTCCTGAGGGAAGCCTCACCCCGCTCACCTATCCGCTTGCCGCGGGCGCGCCGGTCTGCGAGGCTGAGCCTGCTCAGATCAAGGAGCTTTCGCCGAGCATGCTGCAAGGCTCTGGAGCAACACTCACCACGGTCACCGACCTCAAAGAGTTTTACGGAGCGTACCTCGGCGGCAGCTTCGAAGGTGAGAAGCAGAAAGGTATTACTTCCGAGTTACTCCCCGCAAAGAATCCCGAGCGTGACGAGGAGGGCAATCCCAAGGGAGAACTCGACACCGAGGGCACACAGATCGGGTTTGCGGTGGAAAAAGTGGGACCCCTCTATGGCCGCAGTGGATCGATGACCGGCACAATCAGTGCTGCCTACAGCGATCCGGAGTCAGGGCTCACCGTCGTAGTCGCCCTCAATAACTCGTCAGCCGGGGCCGCATTTGCTCAGGCACTCGCGTTCCAGCTCGCGTCCCTCACCGGTGTCGAGCTTCCCTGGACCGCTGAGGATCAGGGGAAGAAGCTCACCGAGATGGCTGTGTGCCAGTCGGCCCCCGATGAGGCAGCGGAGTAGCTCGAGTCAGACCCCTCACGGTCGGGGTGTGCGAGTACGCAGTCACAATTCTGCTACGCTCGTACGGGTGAAGATAGCCTCTTCACATGCCCCACCTGGGGCCGTCGTCTAATGGTAAGACATTAGCTTCCCAAGCTAAGAACGCGGGTTCGATTCCCGTCGGCCCCTCCAATTTCTTCTAGCCGCAGACTTAATGCAGGCATAGACTAAACGTTTATGGGCGCTCGATATGGAACCTTCGACACGTCAATCGGAGCGCTCCTCCTCACTGCCGAAGATGGTGCGCTCACGGGCGTGTACTTTCCTGACCACACGTATCCACCTGATGCCGAAGCAATTGGTGAGGACCTTGGAGCGGAACCTGCTGACGAAGTACTCAGGCGGGCGGCAAAGCAGCTTCGCGAATATCTGGCGGGCACCAGAAACAACTTTGATCTCACGCTTGCGCCGCGCGGCAACGCCTTTTCACAGCAGGTCTGGGAGATTCTGCAACAGATCCCACGCGGCACGACGACAACATACGGGAGGATCGCGGAGCAACTCGGAAACCGGGCACTCGCACAACGCGTCGGTCAGGCCGTCGGACACAACCCGATCAGCATCATCATTCCGTGCCACCGGGTGGTGGGCGCTGACGGCTCACTCACCGGATTCGCGGGTGGCCTCGATCGCAAGCGCACTTTGCTCGCCCTCGAAGAGCCTTCCGCGGAGGCATCGGGCCGCCTGTTCTAGCGTGGAACAAGCGTCGAACGGGCCGTGACCCATGAGTACATGGTGACCGCAGCAGCAGCTGATGCGTTGATTGAGCGGGTGGATCCGTACTGCGTGATCTCAACCACTGCCTCTGCTCCGGCAACCGCCTCGTCAGAAAGCCCTGGACCCTCCTGCCCAAACAGCATGATGCAGCGCTCTGGCCAGTCGAAGGTCTCCATTGGAACGCACCCTGGAACATTATCGATAGCGACGATGGGGATCCCCTTAGCCTCCGCCCACACGGAAAGCGCTTCCACACTCTCGTGATACATGACGTGTTGGTATCGGTCGGTCACCATGGCGCCGCGTTTGTTCCATCGGCGCCGCCCGACAATGTGCACAGTGTCTGCAGCAAACGCGTTCGCGCTGCGCACGATCGAGCCGATGTTCATATCGTGCTGCCAATTCTCTATGGCGACGTGAAACGGGTGTCGATGCACATCGAGATCGCTGACGATCGACTCCATCTTCCAGTAGCGATACCGGTCGATGACGTTCCGTGTGTCCCCGTGTTCGAGGAGTTCAGGGTCGTAGTGGTCGTCTTCCGGCCACTCCTTCTGGCCGCCCGGCCATGGCCCGACGCCAGAAGTCTGTGTTGTCAGCGCGTCGGCAGCCGGTGTATCCGTAGCGGTTAATTCAGTCTCACTCACCTGCCCATTCTCCCAGGCCTCGGAGGGAGTCGTTACTTGGACGCGAAAGTGAGCGCCTCAAGTTCTGCGGAAGTGAGATCAAGGCCCATAGACGCGAGCAGAGCGGGAAGCTGTTCGGTGTTTCGCGCACTCGCGATCGGTGCACCAACCGTGGGCTGCTGACGTAGCCATGCGAGGGCGACGGTGGCGACCTCCACCCCGTGCGCTGCGGCGATGGTATCGAGCGCCTGCAGCACAAGCTCCCCGCGCGCGTCGAGGTATGCGGCAGCACCGGCTGCACGCGGGCTCGCCCCCGGCTCAGCGGCGTCTGCGGACGAGCGGTACTTGCCCGCAAGAAACCCCTTTGCGAGTGCATAGTATGGAAATACGGTGAGCCCTTCTTCGGCTGCGATTGCCTGCAACCCATTTGTTTCGTAGCCACGCTCGACGAGGCTATAGTGCGGTTGGAGAGCAACCGGCAGGTGGTACGCACCCTCCCGGGCAATTGCGAACCATTCTGCAATGCGCTCGGCTGAGTAATTGGAGATTCCGATCGCGCGGATCTTACCCGAATCTACGAGTTCTGAGAACGCGGCGACTGTTTCTTCGAGCGGGACTTCCGCATCGTCAAAGTGTGCGTAGTACAGGTCGATGTGATCGGTGCGCAGGCGCGCAAGGGAGGCGTCGGCAGCTGCGCGCACGTTGTCTGCGGCAAGACCCAAAAACTTTGGATGGGTTGAGACCTTTGTCGCAAGCGTGAGTCGGTCGCGGGCACCGCGTGAGGCGATCCACTCACCGATGATGGTTTCAGACTCACCACCGGAGTGGCCCGGCACCCAATGGGAGTACCCGTCTGCAGTGTCGACAAAGTCTGCGCCACCCGCAACATACGCGTCGAGCACATCAAATGATGCTGCCTGATCCGCTGTCCACCCGAATACGTTCGTTCCGAGCGAGATCGGTGCAATTGAAAGTTCCGATGTGCCAATGCGGATCGATGCAGTCATTGATGAGTGCCCTTCGTTAGAGACGGACCGCGCGCCAGTTTTCAAGCGCGACGGGGTTGTCGGTGATGATGAGGTCTATCCCGCGCTGCTGCGCGTTCGCCCATTTCTTGTTCGAATTGAGCGTGTACACCATTGTGCCAATTCCGAGCGCGCGAGCTTCGTCAATGAGCGCAAAGTTACCTGAAAAGACACTGTTCCGCGCTCCCACTGCCGAAACACCGAGCACAGAGGCTGTC
Organism: Leucobacter sp.; assembly: GCA_052106035.1. Lineage (GTDB taxonomy): Bacteria > Actinomycetota > Actinomycetes > Actinomycetales > Microbacteriaceae > Leucobacter. The sequence goes on from JBQEBC010000029.1 coordinate 26,572, forward strand.
TCAAGCACCTGTGAATCCCAGGCGCGTGTGAGCATGACACGTGCAAATTCCGGGGCGAGCTCCTCAAGCCGAACGAGGTTCGTCACTTCGAATGATTCGAAGGCGACCCGATCAACGAGGTATCGCTCGTGCAGCAGTGTGACGGCGTGCTGCACCTGTTCATCATTCCATTCACCCTTGAGTTCAATGAGCGCACGGGAGTTCGTCGGGGTGAGTTCGTCTAAGAACTCTTCCAGTGTCGGCACCGGCTCCCCTGCGAACTCTGGCCCGAACCACGAACCTGCGTCGAGCGTCTTCACCTCTTGAAGGGTGAGGTCTGCAACATGCCCGGTCCCATTCGTCGTGCGATCGACGGTCGGGTCATGCATGAGCACGGGAACCCCATCTTCGGTGAGGTGGAGGTCGGCTTCCACGAAATCGACACGGCGATCAAATGAGAGGCGCATCGCAGCGAGCGTGTTCTCAGGCGCATCGGCCGCGGCGCCGCGGTGGGCGATGATGCCGAAACCGTCTTCTCGGCTGAGTGCCCCGTGCAATTGCAGGGTGCTCGCACTCGCCGCATAGGGGTTCGAGCCGATCGAAGTGACGAGCATGAGCACGAGGGTGGCCGCAAATAGAGCTGTGCGTGTGCCGCGCGAATCGGCGCGTTCGAGCCATTCGCTCATGCGCTGAGACCGGTGCATTGCGAGGCTCCTTGCTCCGCGCATCGTCACGCGGTGCATCAAGCATACCGGACTTCGTTACCGTTTTGTTACCAACTTGCCCGCTATAGGGCGGCGACACGCGAGAGGAACTCTCGGGTCTCTGATTGCTGCGGATTGTCGAAGATTTGCTCGGGGGTTCCCGATTCTACGAGTCGCCCCTGCGAGAGAAATACGACCCGATCAGCGACCTTGCGAGCGAATGACATTTCATGCGTCGCCATCACGATGGTCGACCCAGATTCTTTGAGTTCGCCCACGAGGTCAAGCACCTCGCCGACGAGCTGCGGGTCAAGCGCGCTCGTGATCTCGTCGAGCAGCAACAATTCGGGATCCGTCGCGAGCGCGCGAACAATCGCAACACGCTGCTGTTGGCCGCCCGACAAGCGATCAGGGTATTCCTTCGCCTTATCGGCGAGACCAATGCGCTCCAACAGTTCAATACCGCGCGCATCGGCTTTCCGCTTCGACACCCCAAACACGCTACGGCTTGCAAGGGTCACGTTCTGCAACACCGAGAGATGCGGGAACAGGTTGTAGTGCTGAAAAACCACGCCGATGCGTGCACGTGTCTTATCCACATGCACCCGCGGGTCGGTGATGTCTTCGTCTCCCAGGAAGATCTGCCCATCATCCACCCGCTCGAGCAGGTTCACGGTCTTGAGTAGCGTCGATTTACCCGATCCACTCGCCCCAATGAGCACGACTACCTCGTGCGCATGCACATCAAGATCGATGCCACGCAGCACCGGGGTTTCATCGAACCACTTCTGCACATTACGCACACGCAACACCGGGGCGCGAGTTGCGGCTGCCTTCGTCATATCGCTCATACCTGGCCACCCATCTGTTCGCGGCGCTGCGCTCTTGCGGTGTACCAGTCAGTGAGGCGGATCATTGGCCACGACAGCAGCACAAAGAAGATACCCGCGACAACATACGGGGTGAAGTTATAGATGCTCGCGACCTCGATCTGTGCGGCGCGGATCGCGTCGACGGCGCCAAGAACCGAAATGAGACCCACGTCTTTTTGCATCGAGACAAAGTCGTTCATGAGCGCCGGTGTCACTTTGCGCACAGCCTGCGGCATCACGATAAGGCGCAATGTCTTCCCGTGACTGAGGCCGAGCGAGCGAGCCGCCATGCGCTGCGAGGGGTGCACCGCTTCGATGCCCGCACGCAGCACCTCGGCGACATACGAGGTGTAGGTAAGCGTGAGTGCGATCGTGCCCCAAAACTGCATCGGCATGCGTTCAACGAAGCCGAGACCTGGGAGACCAAAGCCGACGAGGTAGAGCACGAGGAGCACGGGGATGCCGCGAAAAAAGTCAGTGTAGAGCGCAGCACCTAAGCGGATCGGAGTGAACACCGCGCCACGCAATGTGCGCGCGACGGCGAGCAAGGAGCCAAAGATCGCGACCAAGATCGTCGTGAAGAATAGCACCTGCACATTGAGCCAAAGCCCCTTCAAGATGTTCGGTGCTGATGCGACCGCGACATCCCAGTCGAAGAACGAGGTTCGCACGACGTCCCAGCCGGGGCTGTTCACGAGCACAAACCACGCGACAACGGCGAAGACGATGGTGCTGAGTATGCTCACACCGATCGACTTCGTGCTCTGCGCCCGGCGGTACGCACGACGCCCGGCCTCCACCTCACTGGGTGCAGGTCGGGCGTCGCCTCGACTCTTCGCTAATTGCGGCAATGCTGAGATTCCGTTACTTGATTGCTTGAACTACTTGGTTGCTTGAATTACTTCAGTACGGTCGCGCCAGCGTTGTCGGCGATCCACGTCGCGGCAAGCTCGTCGAGCGTGCCGTTCTCGCGGAGCGCGTCGACGGCCTTCGTGACTGTATCGGTGAGCGGTGAATCCTTCGCGAGCAGGAGGGCGAGTTTGTCGCCGTCGACCGAGCTATCGAACTGGCCGACGAGCACGCCGTTGTCGAGTACGGCGTACGCGTTATAGAACGCGGTCGGCAGATCGGTGACGAGCGCGTCGATGTTGCCGACGATGAGCGCCTGCACGGCGTCTTCGTTGCTGTTGAATATCTGTGGATCCTGGCCGAGCTGTTCCTTCACCGCATTGATCGAGGTAGAGCCTTGCGCGACACCAATCTTCAGGCCCTTGAGATCTGCGAGGCTACTCGCGTCGGCCCCCAGGGCACCCTCGACGCTCACGACGGCCTGAGTGGTCTCGTAGTAAGGCGACGAGAAGTCGACGGCGTTCTCCCGTTCGGGCGTCGCCGAGAACTGCTGAATGTTGAAGTCAAAATCCTTCGGCCCGGGAGCGATCGCGGTGTCGAATGGGGTGCGGATCCACACTACGTCGGCGGAGTCGTACCCGAGCTCTTCAGCGACCGCATATGCGACCGCGGCCTCGAGGCCCTCGCCCGACTCTGGGGCATCGTTCTCAACCCACGGGGAGTAGGCGGGGTTTCCGGTCGCGATGGTGAGCTTGCCCGGCGTTACGGTCTCGAGCCCGGTGTCGCTTGACGAAGACGCTGCGCCTTCATCGACGGTGGGTGAGCTGGCGCACGCTGACAACACGAGCAGGGCTGCGGCGGCACCAGCGATGGCGCCTGTGATGGAAGTCGAACGACGAAGGAACTTGCGGTTCACTGGGGATCTCCTAAAGCTGTGGAGGCGCGTAACTACGGATGAGCGCGCCAAGGGTCTATTCTACGACGTCTCGAGGCGCCAGTCATTGAAGTCGAAACCTGGCGTAACCATACAGCTCACAAGCACGTTCTCGGCACCGGGAATTGTGCGCTGCCAAACGCCGGCCGGCACGAGCAGCTGTTGCGCGGCACCCTGCGTTCCGGGGGCACCGAGCAGGTGGCGTTCGCTAGGTTCGGGTACATCGCCAGGCCCGCCCAACTCGAGCACGAGCGACCCCGGCCCGTGCCAGAGCCAGATCTCGTCGGAGGTGACGACGTGCCACTCCGACCAATCACCAGCAGGTAACCAAAAGTGAATGAGGGTCGCGGCTGGCCGCTCGCCGTTCCTCGTGTGGATCGCGTCGCCCGCCGTGTACGTGCGTCGGTACCAGCCACCCTCGGGGTGCGGCTCGAGCCCAAGCTCGATAATCGGGTCATACCCTGCTCGATGAGACATGTGTGCCCCTCCCTACGCTCTGGTGTCTGCCGCGATGAACTTCGTAACGCCGGCAACAATTGTTCGCCTGCACGTTCCGGCGCCTGCCTCAACGAGCTCTGCAAGAGCGTCATCTGGCACGCTCGCATCGAGGTCGAAGAACGCGAGGTCAGCAAGGGCGCCGACCGCGAGTTGACCGACACGGTGCGCGCCGACACCGAGCCCGAGTGCGGTTGCTCCTCCGAGCGTCATCGCGCCGAACAACCGTTGATGCAGGTCCGGCTCTGCGTAACCCTGCTCACGCGCAATGCGGTACAGCAGAGCGAGGTCTGCGAGCGGATCGAGCGACGGTGACGATGAAAGCGAATCGGTACCAACGCAGATCTGGTTCCCCTCGCGCAGATACGCCGCAACGGGTGGCAGGTCGAGCCCGATAACGTCGTTCGATCGCGGGCACAGTGCGACCGAAGTACCACGTGCCCGGAGCAGCGAACGATCCCGATCGGTCATGTACACACCGTGCGCGATGTGACAATCGGGCCCGAGCACACCGAGATGATCGACAAACTGGGTTGAACTCACTCCGACGCCACGACTGCGGAGTGCCCGAAAGCTTTCGGCGCCGAGCTCTGGCCAGGCCTCGTGGCCCGAGTGATGCTCGTGTTCCATATGAGCCTCTGCAAGGTGAATGTGCAGGCGCATGCCGCGAGCACGCACGATGTCAGGCACGTCGAGCAGCGGTTGCACTTCGAGCGAGTATGGAGCATGAGGGGAGACGCCAACCCCGGGTGTCGCTGGCATTCCGTCGAGCTGCGCCACCGTCGCATCGCGCCCAGTGCTGTGCCACTCGGCATTGCTCCAGCCCATGACCTCCCAGTACGCGATGCCGTGCATGCCCGCGTCGTGAAGCGCCGACACCGCGGTTTCGTCTGAGACGACATCTGCGCACGCAGTGGTGCCGCTTGCGAAAGCGAGCTCGGCACCTCGCTTCGAGGCCGCAGCCCAATCGTGGCCCCCTTTGTCATACACGGTATCGAACGACTCCGCCCAGTCGTCGAACCCCTCGTATCGTCGCTGCGCGACCGCGTTCATGTCGGTGTACTGCAAATGGGTGTGAGCATTCACCAAACCAGGAGTGATGACACCTTGCCAGTGTTCCTCGGTGTAGTCGATTCCTGCGTCTTCGAGCGATTCGAGCACCCACCGGCGGTCGCCGACGTGAACGATCTTGTCACCTCGCACCGCGACAGCACCGTCGGTGATGCGCGGGCCGGTCACCGGAATTACCAAACGCGCACTGTACACAACGACGGTCGGCGTTGGCGTCGCGCCACCACCATCCACACCGGCCGTTGGGTGCGCCTCGGCCGCATAGCGGGTGGTGCGCCAAGCCCGAGCTGCACCAATCTGCGCGTCGCTCGCGATATCCGCACCGCTGCCACGAGCCGCGAGGGCGAGGCGCGCGATCCGCTGCTCCGCAGCCGCCTCGAGCGGGAAGATACCCGGCTCGAGCTCTCCATCACCGAGCACACCCATGTCTACGAGTTGCCTGAGCGCGGCGAGCTGCGCGGCAAACGAGAGATCCATGATCTCGATGGGGTTGCCACCACCCGCGGTGTAATTCACGCCATACCCGTGTGCCAACACAAGCACTTCGTGCGCAAGTGCGCCTGCCTGGGCCACGTTCACCGAAGCAACGTGCGGAGAGATCTCAGCCATTTCGGTCCAGGTCGCGTCGCCGAAGTCGAGTTCACCGTCTGTGCCGCCCGCCACGGCGAACACAGTGCGCGGCCGGGCAAGCCTGGCGAGACTCGCTTCGATGGTGCCAGGGATGCCGCTTGCCGACACGATAACGTCGGCGCGCCCTGCGGCATCGGCGGCCCGCGTGACCTCGTACCCGTCGGTCTCGGCAGCGAGCGCCCGCACCGCGTCAAGCTCTGCGACGATGACATGCGCGCCAAGCGCGCGGGCATGCCTACACACACCGACCCCGACGGGGCCGTACCCGAGCACAAGCCACGTCGACTGGGCCGTGATGGGAACATTCTGAAGGTCAGCAGCCTCACGAATCTTCGCAAGCTCATCGGTAATCGCGAACACGCACGTCTGCCCAGTGCCGTGCAGGTTATCGAAAAGCAGCTTCACCGCAGCATCGTTCACTGGAACCACGGGAACGCTGAGCTCACCATCGGCGTGCATGTGGCGGATTGGGCGCACCCCGCTGGTCGTCTCCTCAGCGGCACCGCGCAGCGCAGCTCGCACCTCTGGCATCTCGTGTGCGAGACGAATCATGTGCGCTCCGTCATCGATGAGCAATTGCGGTTGCCAGCGCATGAAGTCGCGCGCTTGTTCCGCATCCTGTTCTGCATCTGCGTCTTCGCTTCCGAGCACAACGATGCCGCGAGCACGAAGGGCCGCTGCGGTCTCCGCGTCTACTTCGTTCGCCGGGGCGAAGACGCGTACGTCGGCACCGGCTCGGGCGAGTTCAAGCACGAGCACTGCTGTCTTCGGCTCAAGTACCAGGACGACGCCGATCCGCACCCCGCGAAGCGAGCCACTCACCGCAAACTCTTCGGCGAGCTCGCGCGTGACCGACATATGACGGTGCGCCCATTCGATGCGCGCAGCCCCGCGCTTGGCGAGTGAATCATCCGCGCCCAGTTCGGGCCCGATCGGGGCGAGACCGCTCTCTTCCGCGTTCGTGACCAAGAGGGTTGCCTTCCCTATCTTGCCGACTGAACGCGGGTCGGTTGCGAACACCGCTTCGAGCACCGGCGGTACAGCAGATCCGGGCTGGAGTTCCGTCACTCGTGCTCCCATGGTGCGGAGCATGTGCACGAGCGTTTCGCTGGGCGCATGATTCTCGCCCCCACCGACCACACCGATGCGAGTACCCGCGATGAGGCGGTTCGTCGAGCGATTGAAATGTGCGATGAGGCGTTCGGCGCTCACCCAGGGGAGATTCTCGTTCACGCGTCCATTCT